>MFFN01000004.1:227631-593013 GCA_001777915.1 Candidatus Edwardsbacteria bacterium RifOxyA12_full_54_48
GGGCTGTTGTTCATCGCATCAGGGCACCATGGTGTCCACGGTGGAAAACACTGAACTTCTGGGGGTTCTGCGCCGGCAGTTTTAATGACAGTCCCGCGACGGCGCATCCGCCGCCGAATGATTCAAATGGCCGGGCTGCTGGCGGAGATTCCCTCCACCGGCACCATGTAAGCCCTATAATATGACAGAAGCCCGCCGCCAGCTTTACCGGAACCCATGACTTCAGGGGGGCACCACACCAAAAGAAAAAAGCCGGGCGGTAGCCCGCCGTCCCCTCGATAAAGCCGTTCATCGAGTCGGAAAAATCATATCGAGATGAACGGCCACTCGGGTATCGGCGGGATAATCAAGTAACGATATTTTATTTATGGAAGCACCGAATCCACAATTACCGCAGATGGATCAGCTCATGGAGGAGCTGGTATTACGGGAGGCCTCCGACCTGCATATCCGGGTCGGGGAGCCGCCTATTTATCGCATCGGCGGAAGGCTGGTGCGCAGTGAATTCCCGGTGCTGGGCGAGAACGACACCCGGACCCTGCTGTTCAGCATCATGAATGTCGAGCAGCAGAAAAGATTCGACCAGGAGCTGGAACTGGATTTCGCCTTCGGCCTGCCCGGGGTGGCCCGCTTCCGGGTGAACTCCTTCCGCCAGCGGGGCTACGCCGGCGCGGTGATGCGGGTGATCCCGCTGAAGATAAAGACCATCGAGGAGTGGGGCCTGCCGGTCATCATGAAGGACCTGGCCCTGATGCCCCGCGGCCTGGTGCTGGTTACCGGCCCCACCGGATCGGGCAAATCCACCAGTCTGGCCGCCATGGTGGAGCACATCAACCAGCGGCGCCAGGCCCATATCATCACCCTGGAGGACCCCATCGAGTTCCTGTACAAGGACAGCCAGTCGGTGATCGAACAGCGGGAGGTGGGGTCCGACACCCCCAGCTTCGCCTCCGGCCTGAGCCACGTGATGCGCCAGAATCCCGACGTGATCCTGGTGGGCGAGATGCGCAACTACGAGACCATGTCGCTGTCCATCGCCGCGGCCGAGACCGGCCACCTGGTGCTGGCCACTCTCCACACCACCGACGCCGCCCAGACGGTGGACCGCATCATCAACACCTATCCCCCGGAGTCCCAGGCCCAGGCCCGGGTCCAGCTGGCCACCGTGCTTCAGGCGGTGATATCCCAGGCCCTGCTTCCGGCGGTGGGCAAGAGCAAGCTGGCCGGGGCTTTCGAGATCATGCTCTGCACCCCGGCGGTCCGCAGCGTCATCCGCGACGGCAAGACCCCCCAGATATATTCCCTGATCCAGACCGGCGCCAAGTTCGGCATGCAGAGCCTGGACCAGGCCCTCAAGGATCTGGTGCGCAGCGGCACCGTCACGCTGGACGACGCCCTGGCCAAGTCGTCCAACCCCCAGGAACTGGAACAGTCGATAGGCAGGTGATATGCAGCTTCCCGAACTTTTATATATGATATACCAGAAGGGCGCCTCCGACCTGATTTTGAAGGTGGGGAACAAGCCCATGATGCGGCTGCAGGGAAGCCTGGTGCCGCTGGAGCTCCCCCCCCTCAATCCCGAGGACACCAAGCGTTTTGCGGTGGAGATCATGACCAAGGAGCAGCTGGAGCGTTTCCGCCGGGACAAGGAGCTGGACCTCTCCTGCTCCATCGCCAGCCTCTGCCGTTTCAGGGCCTCGGCCTTCATTCAGCGCGGGGAGTTCGGCCTGGTGTTCCGGCTGATCCCCAACAATATCCCCACCATGGATGAACTGGGCCTGCCCATCATCTCCAAGAACCTGGCCATGCGCCCCCGGGGCCTGGTGCTGGTGACCGGGCCGGCCGGCTGCGGGAAATCCACCACCATCGCCTCGATGATCAATACCCGCAACGCCAACCAGGAATGCCATATCATCACCGTCGAGGATCCCATAGAATTCGTCTATCAGGATGTCAAGGCCGAGATCAACCAACGGGAGGTGGGCAAGGACACCCTGTCATTCACCAACGCCCTTAAGAGCGTGCTGCGCCAGGATCCCGACGTGATCGTGGTGGGGGAGATGCGGGATCTGGAGACCATCTCCCTGGCCATCACCGCGGCCGAGACCGGACACCTGGTGCTCTCCACCCTGCACACCACCGACGCCATGCAGACCATCGACCGGATAGTGGACGTCTTCCCGCCCCACCAGCAGACCCAGGTCCGGATGCAGCTTTCGGGCAACCTGCTGGGCATCATCTCCCAGGTGCTGCTGAAGCGGGCCGACGGCAACGGGCGGGTGATGGCCTACGAGATCATGATGGTCAACAGCGCCATCCGGAACCTGATCCGGGAGGCCAAGACCTCCCAGATACCATCGGCCATCCAGATGGGCATGAAGCAGGGGATGACCACCCTCAACCATTCCCTGGCCGACCTGGTGCGGCGCAAGATCGTCACTCCGGAAGAGGCCTTCAGCCACACCGATAACCAGGAAGACCTGAAAGCCATCCTGGCCCGGCCGGGGCCGGCGGCGCCGGCCCCCGCAAAGTAACAATAAGAACGCATCCATATTTTCGCAAGGCTGGTGAAGTTATCAGCCTTGCGTTTTGGCTTAAAGGGTAGGAAATGAAAGCTTCCCGCTACAACCACATCGTCTGGCGCCGCAACCTGCCGCAGCTGCTGTACAATTCCTGGCACCACCGGTTTTTGGAATTGGACAACTCCCAGTCGGCGGTCTACGGAGGGCTGTCTCTGCCCCTGACCTATAACCTGATCAACCAGAAGGATCCGTCGGTAGCCAAACTGATGGCCGGGCTGGCCAAAATGGAATTCCTGATAGATGATAACCGCGACGAGCTGAAACAGATCGAGCTGCTGAGCCAGCTGCACCGTTTCGACCGCAGCCGGCTGGAGCTGTGGATATGCCCCACCACCCGCTGCGACCAGAACTGCCCCGGCTGTCCCCATCAGGACAGCCGTTCCGACCTGTCGGCCTTAGGCCTGGAGAAGATATTCCGGCTGATCTCCGGGCGGACGCCGGGCCTGAAGCAGCTGGGCATCAACTGGTGGGGCGGCCAGCCGGCCCTGGCCTGGAAGATGGTGCTGGAGTTCGATAAAAAACTGGACTTGCTGGCGCGGCAATTTGGCTTCGAATATTCCTACCGCACCATCGGCAGCGGCGGCGGCCCGGCCAATCGATTGACCGCCCTTTCCCGGGAGAACGAATTATATCTGAATATCGAATCGGTCGATCTTGACAACCTGCCTGCAGCCCCGACTGTTCTGCTGGGGGACATCGCCGGCATCTCAAAAAGAAAGGATCAACTTCCCCGGGGATCACGGATCAGATTCATAAAAAATATCCCCGGGGGGGAACTCTGCCGGAATGTCAACCAATTGTGCCACAGCGCGCCAAATCTGGAGGACGAGGAGGTGGGGGAGATCAACCGCCTGCTGGAAGCCGGCTTCACGGTTGAGAACCTGCCCCGCCCAAAACTGGTGTCCTGCCAGGCAACCGACCCCCAAAGCTTCATAATCGACGCCGCCGGGAACAGCTATAAATGCTGGGAGGATCTAGGCGTTCCGGAGAAAATGCTGGCGGAGAATACCGATGATCCGCTGGCCCCCCAGAATTTCCGCTGGCTGGACTGGGACCCTTACCACGAGGCCCACTGCCGGCTGTGTAATATACTGCCCTGGTGCCTGGGCGGCTGCCGGGCCAGGCCGCCGGATGCCGACTGCAGCCAGTGGCACTATGCCCTTAGAGAGATGCTGTCCCTGGCCGCGGCGGCCAATCAGAAGGGGGCCTGAAAATTTTCAGGCCCCCTTCTTTCATCCCCCGGTCATTTCCCCTTGTCCATCAAAGCCAGGTAGGTCTTCACCCGGATGTTATTGGGATCGATCTCCAGGCACTTATCCCACTGCTGGCGGGCCAGCTCCTTCTGGTCGTCCTTCAGATAGGCCACCCCCAGCAGGATCATGGCCTCGATGTAATTGGGGTTGGAGGACAGGATGATCTCTATCTCGTCTATGGTCTTGTGAAAATTGTTCAGGCTCAGATAGCTCTTGGCCAGCCGGAGCCGGATGTCGGGGTAATGGGGATTGATGCTCAGGGCCTTGCCGAATTCCTCCACCGCCTCGTAATGATAACCGATATCGCTGTAGGTGATCCCCAGCTTGGTGTGGGTCTCGGCCAGCCGGTTGCGGATGCTGAGGGTCAGCCCGTCCTTGATATCCTCGGCCTCCGAGGCCTTGTTGAAGTATTTGACCGCCTCCTCATAGCGCCCCAGTTCGTTCAGGCTGATGGCCAGGTTCAGGTAGGCCTCCACATAGCGGGGATTGAGCTCGATGGCGGCATGAAAGGACTTGACCGCCTCCTCGAACTGTCCGTTGAAATGGTAGGACATTCCCAGCTGGTTGTGGAGGTCCGGAAACTTGGGCGAAAGTTTTATCGCCCGCTTCAATTCCTGGCTGGCCTCTCCATAGCGGCCCTTGGAGAAGAGTTCCAGGCCTGACTTGTAGTGTTGTTCGGTTTCGAATTCCATTTTCACCTCTTCGGGATGGTTTATCGTCAAAGGCTCCGGATGCAGATAATGTCATAAATGTAACCCAAAAACCTGAAATTATCAAGAAGTATTTTCAATCGCTGATGTTTTCCTTGGTGAAATCGGCGCCAAAATGGATTATAATCATAAGATGGCAAATATAATACGAAAGGCGCTATGCTTAACGAACTTCAGATAACCCGGGTTATTACCAGCGAACTGGGGCTTCAGGTTTTCCAGGTAAGCAACACCCTGGAACTATTTAACCAGGGGGCCACCGTCCCCTTCATCGCCCGCTACCGCAAGGAAAGGACCGGGCTGCTGGACGAGGTCCAGATCCGCAATATCCGAGACCGCTTCGATTACATCAAGGAACTGGAGGAGCGCCGGGACGCCATCCTCAAAAGCATCGAAGAGCAGGGCAAGCTCAGCGAAGGGCTAAAAGCCAAGATCGAGGCCTGCCTGGTAAAACAGGAGCTGGAGGATCTTTACCTGCCCTACAAGCCCAAACGGAAGACCAAGGGCATGGCGGCCAAGGAAAAAGGACTGGAGCCGCTGGCCGTGGAGCTGTGGCTGCAGGGAGAAAGCATCGTCCCGGAAAAACTGGCCCAAAAGTATATCAATCCCGAATTGGGCATCAGCAATATAAAGGAAGCTCTGGAGGGAGCCAAATATATCATCTCCGAGCTGATAGCCGACGATGCCGAGGTCCGCAAATTCATCCGGGAGATCACCCTGGCCAGGGGCATCCTGACCTCGCGGGTAAAAGAGGACTTCCGAGAGCAGAAGACCAAATTCAACCAATACTATGATTTCAAGGAGCCGCTTAAAAGCATCCCCTCCCACCGCTTTCTGGCCATCATCCGCGGCGAGAACGAGGAGGTGCTGACGGCAGGCCTGGAGGCCCCGGCCGTTGAGATAGATGAATATCTGCTGAAAAAGTTCCTGCGGAATGGCTCCTATGCCCAGGCGGTCTTTTTGACCGAGGTCATCGGCTTCGCCTACCGGGTCTATTTGAGCAGTTCGATTGAAGTGGAACTGCGTTCGGAGATCAAGGAGAAATCGGACATCGAGGCCATAAAAGTGTTCGCCGAGAACCTGCGGAATCTTCTGCTGGCCCCGCCGGCCGGCTCCAGGGCCATAATGGGAATAGACCCCGGACTGCGCACCGGATGTAAGATAGCGGTGTTGGATGATACCGGGAAATTTTTAGAATACGCCACCGTCTTTCCCCATGGCTCCGCCCGCCAAAGACAGGAAGCGGGAGCAACGCTGGCCGCCCTGGCCCAAAAGTATAAGATGGAACTGGCGGCCATCGGCAACGGCACCGCCTCCCGCGAGACCGATGCCTTCGTTCGGGAGATGATCCAAGGGAACCAGGAGGTCAAGCTCCAGCCGGTGGTGGTCAGCGAGTCCGGAGCCTCGGTATATTCGGCCTCGGATCTCGCCCGGGAGGAATTTCCCGACCTGGATGTCTCGGTGCGGGGAGCCATCTCCATCGCCAGAAGATTGCAGGACCCGCTGGCCGAGCTGGTGAAGATCGATCCCAAATCCATCGGGGTGGGGCAGTACCAGCACGACGTCAACCAGCCCAAGCTCAGGCAGGCCCTGCACGAAACGGTGGAGTCCTGCGTCAACTTCGTTGGCGTGGACCTGAACACCGCCTCATATTCCCTGCTGGCATACGTCTCCGGCCTGAGCCAGGCCATGGCCAAGAACATCGTCAAATACCGGGATGATAACGGCGCCTTCAAGAACCGCAAAACGCTGCTGAAGGTGCCCCGGCTGGGGCCAAAAGCTTTCGAGCAGGCGGCCGGCTTTCTGCGCATCAGAGGCGGCGCCGATCCTCTGGACAACTCGGCGGTTCATCCCGAAAGCTATTCCATAGTCAAACAGATGGCCCAGGATATCAAGGTCAAAGTGGACCAGTTGGTGGGCAATGCCTTATTTGCGGAAAAAATTGATTTGAAGAAATACATGACCGATACGGTCGGCCTGCCCACTTTGACCGACATCCTGTCGGAGCTCAAGAAACCGGGCCGCGACCCCCGCCAAAAGTTCGAACTGGCCAACTTTATGGATGGCGTCACCGCGATCAGCCACCTGAAGCCCGGTATGATGCTGGAGGGCGTGGTCACCAATGTGGCCAATTTCGGAGCCTTTATTGATATCGGCGTGCACCAGGACGGCCTGGTGCACATCTCCCAGCTGGCCAACAAATATGTCCGGGACCCCAAGGAGGTGGTCAAGGTGGGCCAGAAGGTCAAGGTCAAGGTGCTGGAGGTGGAACTGGAGCGCAAGCGCATCGCCCTTTCCATGAAAGAGGGAAACCAGGATAACCCTGCCCACTAAATACACCAAAATAACAGATTTATGTTTTCGTGTGTTTCGTGGGTATAAAAAGGAGTTTGTTTATGCTATCATACCGGAAAGAGCTTTGGTTCAACGTCCCCTCCCGCCGGGGGTTTGTCAACATCACCGGGCAGGTGGAGGAATGCCTAAAGGAAAGCGGGATCAAGGAGGGCCTGTGCCTGGTCAATGCCATGCACATCACCGCCAGTGTTTTTATAAATGATGACGAGGGCGGCCTGCACCAGGACTATGAGAGTTGGCTGGAGACCCTGGCCCCCCATGAGCCGACCTCCCGGTATCTGCATAATCGGACCGGCGAGGACAACGGCGACGCCCATCTCAAAAGGCAGGTCATGGGCCGGGAGGTAACGGTGGCCGTCACCAAGGGCCAGCTGGATTTCGGCCCCTGGGAGCAGATATTTTACGGCGAGTTTGATGGAAGAAGAAGCAAAAGAGTGCTGGTAAAAATAATTGGAGAATAAATGAAATTCTATGTTGCTGCATATGTCCGTGAAAAAAGACGTGTGAAAGATATCTGCCGGTCATTGGAGTTATTGGGGCATAAAATAACCGTTGATTGGACAAAGGACGAAGCACCCAAACTGAAAGACCGTTCCATATTTTCCAAAGACGTCAGGCGCGTCGCCGTACGTGACATGAAGGGCGTGCTGGATTGTGATATATTTATCATTTTGTCCGATCCGGTCCATGGACGAGCTAAATACGTGGAATTAGGTGCCGCTATCGCCTCCTTTGAAAAAAACAGGCGTCCTTTGATATATGCTTTGGGCAAGACATCCGACCAGACGGTTTTTTATTATCATCCAGTCGTAAAAAGAGTGAAAACCCTTGATGATATAATTTGTAACATCAGACAAAGCAAAGAAAAAACAAGGTCAACAAAACAAAGCGAGGTAAGTCATGAGTAGATTCGAATTGGCCATATCCCTCTGTCTTTTCATTGCGGCAGCAGGATTATATGCCCAAAAGCGGGAATTACCGCGCCTGCAGGCCGTCCCCAAGGTTGATCTCAACCGCTACCTGGGCACCTGGTACGAGATCGCCACCATCCCCCAGCGTTTTCAGAAGGGCTGCACCGCCGTCTCGGCCACCTACACCCTGCGCCCGGACGGCAAGATCAGCGTGCTCAACGAATGCTGCAAGGATTCCCTCAACGGGAGATACAAGGCCGCCAAGGGCAAGGCCTGGGTGACAGACACGCTGACCAATGCCAAACTCAAGGTCCAATTCTTCTGGCCCTTCTCCGGAGCCTACTGGATAATCGAACTGGACAGCAACTACCAATATGCGGTGGTGGGCCATCCCAACCGGAATTACCTGTGGATACTGTCCCGCAGCCGGAAAATGGCCGATGTCCTGTACAACGACCTGATGGAGAGGATAAAGAACCACGGCTACCAACTGGCAGGGATCGTCAAAACACCCCAGCCGGAGTGAGAGAACATTAAAAAAAGAGCAGACATGATCGCCTGCTCTTTTTTTATTTTACCAGGGACCTCCGGTCACCCTGAGAATTGCCGCCGGCTTGTCAAATCGAATGGGTGGCAGGCTCTCCTATTCCCTATGCACCCGGCCCACTCCGCTCACATTCTTTGTCACCACCTTGGGGCTTCCCTGATAACCGACATCACCGCTGCCGGCAATGTTGACGGTCAATTCCTGGCTGGCATTCACCCGGCAGTCGCCGGCCCCGCTGATCCTTACGGAAGCCTTCCGGCTGGCCAGATCACTGGCGGAGATATCTCCCGCACCGTCTATTGAGATATCAAAATTTTCGGCAGTCCCTTTAAGCTTTATATCCCCGGCTCCATTGATTGTTGCGGCAACATCCCCGGCCTCCAGCTCCAGTTCGACATCCCCCGCCCCGTTAACCATCAAACTGAAATTCCCGGTTTTGATCCGGTTCTGGCCAGCCACATCGGCCGCTCCGTTGATGCACAGCTCCTTCAGCTCCGGCAGGGTGAGGTGGATCTTGCGGGCTTTGCTTTTGAATAGGCCTATTCGTATCCGGGGCTTTCTGTCGGACACCACCAGCAGGCCGTCCTTAACTTCAGTCAGGATGTTTTCCAGCACCTCCGGCTCGGCCTCTATCCGCAGGCTGTATTCCTTGTCCTGGGTTATGTACAGGTCATAAGCGCCGTTAACCTGTATCTTATCAAAGCCGGAGACATCCCTGCTCTGGCTGATAGTCTGGCCGGCATGGGCCATGGCCGAAATCAATGCCAGACAGACGACGATCAGCCCGGCGGCCGGCTTGAAATTTAACCCCTTCATTTTACGCTCCTTATAAATATTTATGGGTTGATATCCGTTAGATATTACGAGATACACCTTTTTAAGTTTCATTTTGTTGAGCAACCTCTTATTTGACTTTGAACAAAATCAAATAATAAATTGAAAAAAACCGGACAAAGTGCTATCATAATCGCATGATTGCAAAGGATCTCCCCATATTCGAATTTCACATCTCCCGCCGTTGCCGCAAAAGATACGGCTTCGAGGAGGCCATCTACGGCCTGCACGGCAATGTGATACTGGATGATTTCCCGGCGATACAGCGCCTGGCCGACCGGATGAACCTGGTCCGGGATGCCGCCAATAACCCCCACCTGGCGGTCAAGGCCGCCGAGATAAACATCATCGCCCTGATCGAGGAGATCCTTCATCTGGTGACCGCCGGTTACCGGCGGCAGTTCAATCCCAAAATATTCGAATCGGCCTTGAAAAATCTTTCTGCCGTCCTGGATCCGGCCCAAACGGAAAAATGCCTTGAAAATTTCACCGCCTCCTTTCCTCCCCTTAAGGTCATGGACAACCAGCTGACCTCCGCCGAATATCTTAGGGGCAGCAGCGATGGTTATCCCCACCGGGCGGTGGCCCTGGAGGAACTGCTGTTCCTGTTCCTGGCCAACGACAATCCCGCCTACCGCCATTATTCCGAGCTGTTCGATGACGCCCCCCTGCGCCAAAGCACCAGATACCTGGACGGCATATCCGGGCTGAGGGATTATTTCAAGACCCAGCCCAAATTCGGGCCGCATGATCTGGATCTGTTCGAACTGCTGAAAGCTCCGGCCCAGGCCAGTCCTTACTCGCTGGCCGGACAACTGGAATACATCAAGAAGTATTGGGGTAAAATCCTCCCGGCCGAAATATTCGAAAAAATTTCCGCCCGGATCATCCGGGCCCTGGATGTATTGAAGGAAGCCGAAAGGTTCCGGGGATTCGCCCCCGGGATGGAGCCGTTGCCGGATTATAAAAGGATGTTCGCCGGGCCGGACGGTTCGCCCGATTACGAGCCGGAGAAATACTCGCCCGACCTGGACTGGATGCCCAACCTGGTAATGATGGCCAAGAACACCTACGTCTGGCTGGATCAGCTGTCCAAAAAATATCGGTCTGATATCCGGCACCTGGACCAGGTGCCGGACCAGGAACTGCAACTGCTGTCCGAAAGCGGCTTCACCGGGCTGTGGCTGATAGGGGTCTGGGAGCGCAGCCCGGCCTCCCAGAGGATCAAACAGATCTGCGGAAACCCCGAGGCGGTCTCCTCGGCCTATTCCCTGTATGATTACCGGATATCGGAAGACCTGGGCGGCGACGGCGCCTATTATAATTTAAAGGACCGGGCCATGAGGCACGGCATCCGGATGGCGGTGGACATGGTGCCCAACCATACCGGTATTTTCTCCAAATGGATGGTGGAGCATCCCGAATGGTTCGTCCAGCTGGAAACATCGCCCTATCCCGCCTACTCCTTCAACGGGCCGGACCTCTCCGGCCATCCCGATATCGGCATCTATATCGAGGACGGCTATTACAGCAAGCGGGATGCCGCGGTGGTGTTCAAGAGGGTCGACCGACGGAGCGGCCGGGTGCGCTATATCTATCACGGCAACGACGGCACCCACATGCCCTGGAACGACACCGCCCAGCTGAATTTCCTGCTGCCCGACCTGCGGGAGGCGGTGATCGGCGAGATATTGAGGGTGGCCCGCTATTCCTCGGTGATACGTTTTGACGCCGCCATGACCCTGGCCAAGAAACACTATCAGAGATTGTGGTTCCCCCAGCCCGGCAGCGGCGGTGACATCCCCTCCCGCTCCTGGCAGGGGATGAGCAAGGAGGAATTCGACCGGGCCTTTCCGGCCGAGTTCTGGCGGGAGGTGGTGGAAAGGGTGGCCAAAGAAGCCCCCGATACCCTGCTGCTGGCCGAGGCTTTCTGGCTGATGGAGGGGTATTTCGTGCGCACCCTGGGCATGCACCGGGTCTATAACAGCGCCTTCATGAACATGCTCAAGCGGGAGGAGAACGCCAACTACGGTACGGTGATACGGAATCTGCTGGAGTTCGATCCCCAGATCCTCAAGCGCTTCGTCAATTTCATGAACAATCCCGACGAGGAGCCGGCCGCGGCCCAGTTCGGCAAGGGCGACAAGTATTTCGGGGTCTGCGCCATGATGTCCACCCTGCCGGGCCTGCCCATGTTCGGCCACGGCCAGATCGAGGGCTATGCCGAGAAATACGGCATGGAATACCGCCGGGCCTACTGGGACGAGAGCCCGGACCGGGACCTGATGGACCGCCACCGCCGCCAGATATTCCCCCTGCTGAAAAAGCGCTACCTCTTCAGCCAGGTGGACAATTTCGTGCTTTACGATGTGGCCTCCTCCGGCGGGCATGCCCAGCACGATGTCTTCGCTTATTCCAACTCATCCGGCGGAGAGCAGGCCCTGGTCATCTATAACAA
This sequence comes from Candidatus Edwardsbacteria bacterium RifOxyA12_full_54_48, assembly GCA_001777915.1. Classification (NCBI taxonomy): domain Bacteria; phylum Candidatus Edwardsiibacteriota; species Candidatus Edwardsbacteria bacterium RifOxyA12_full_54_48. The sequence continues at coordinate 239,282 of MFFN01000004.1, forward strand.
CCGCTACCAGAGGTCGGAGGGCTGGGTGAACTGGTCGGTTCCCTATAAAAGATCCGATGCCCCTGACCTGGCCCGGACCAAGCTGGCCGAAAAGTTCGGCCTGGCCGGCGATGGCTGGATGGTCTTCCGCGACTTGCTGTCGGGGCTGGAATATATCCGCCCGGCCAGGCAGGTCTGGGACAGCGGGCTTTATGTGCAATTGAACGGATTCGAGTGCCACGTCTTCACAAATTTTTATCACCAGAACGACCCGGACGGGGAATACGCCAGACTGGCCGCCAGCCTCAAAGGCCAGGGGATGCCCAGCATCGAACGAGCCCTGTGGGAGCAGCGGATGGAGGGGTTGTTGGAATCGTTTGAGGCATTGCTTCTTCCCCTGCGGAGCCCGGCCGGACTGGCCCAGGCCCTGGAAAACGGCCCGGCCAAGCTGGACCTGGTCCGGCGGACCGGGGAGTCACTGCAAAAGCTGATCCCGGAAGCATCAAGAATTTTCGGCTTACCCGCGGCATCGCTGCCGGCCCGGGAAAATCTCATCCCGGATATTTTTGAACGTTTCCGCTGTTCAACCTTGGCTTCGAAAACAGGGGGCCGTCGGCTTTCCGCTTTGCTCGCAGCAACCGGCAAGGGCGGATTTGATATGCTGGATTGGTCCGTCTTTTACGCCTTCCTGGTCTTCCAGCATATCAATCGAATGATACCGCAGCCCCAGGCCCGGGAACTGCTGTGGAATCGCCTGGAGAATGCCCTGGAAAACGGCTGTCTGCCCGGCGGAAAGGCCTACAATATCCGCCTGCTGGTGGAGGTCCTATCGGATGGGGACTGGAGCTGGCCGATAATCTTGGAAGAAAAAGCTGCACTGAGGAGATTTTTAGAAAGGCCCAAAGTTTTTCAGTACCTGGGATGCAATTGGCATCAGAACGTTTTCTGGTTCAATAAGGAGAATTTCCTTTACTTGGTTTTCTGTCTGGCCATGGCCGGCCTGATTTTCGCGCCTGACGGCACCAAGAACATTGGCTCCCGGCGGACTTTGGTTTTGACATACCGCACGGCGTTAAAAATTATCAAGCTGGCCCGATCATCGGGATACGATTATCACCGCCTGATAGAATTATTGGAAGGAGGAACGGAAGATGCCCCCTGATCTTCTGCCCATCAAACAGGTGGCTGCCGGGTTCGGCATTGCCGAGACGGAGCTTTACCTTTACGGCCCCTTCAAGGCCAAGCTAGAGCCTTCGCTGGCCCGGCGCCTGCCGCAATGCTCGACCTGCGGCCGGCAGGTTCTGGTCACCGCCACCACCCCCACCCCGGCCGGCGAGGGCAAGACCACCACCGCCATCGGCCTGTCGATGGCGCTGAACAAGACCGGCCACAAATCCATCGTCACCCTGCGGGAGCCTTCGTTGGGTCCGGTGTTCGGCATGAAGGGCGGAGCCACCGGCGGCGGGGCCTCTCGGGTGCTGCCCAGCGACGAGATAGACCTCCATTTTACCGGAGACATCCACGCCGTCACCACCGCCAACAACCTGCTGGCGGCCATGATCGACAACCACATCCAGCACGGCAACCAGCTGGGTATTGATACCCGGCGCATCGCCTGGCGCCGGGTGATAGACATGAACGACCGGGCCTTGCGGGAGATCGTCATCGGCCTGGGAGGCCGCCAGAACGGCTTTGCCCGGGAGGACGCCTTCAACATCTCGGTGGCCTCGGAGGTGATGGCGGTGCTGTGCCTGGCGGAGGATTTTGCCGACCTGAAAGCCAGGCTGGCCCGGATGGTGGTGGGCTACACCTCCCGCAGCAAACCCGTCACCGCCGCCGACCTGCGGGCGGTGGGCTCCATGGCCCTGCTGTTGAAGGACGCCATCAAGCCCAATCTGGTGCAGACCTCGGAGGGCACCCCGGCCATCATTCATGGCGGTCCCTTTGCCAATATCGCCCACGGCACCAATTCCCTCCAGGCCATCAGGCTGGCCCAGTCCCTGGCGGAGATAACCGTTACCGAGGCCGGTTTCGCCTCGGAACTGGGCGGCGAAAAATTCATGGATTTCGTCTGCCAGGTGGGAAAATTCAATGTGGATGCGGTGGTGCTGGTGACCACCCTGAGGGCCCTGAAATATCACGGCGGTGCGGCCAAGGAGAACCTGGCCGAGAAGAACCTAGAGGCCCTGATCAAGGGGTTTGACAACCTGGACAAACATATCCAGAACATGCAGTCCTTCGGGATCCCTCTGGTGGTAGCCCTGAATTACTTCCCGGACAATGATCCCGAGGAGCTGGAGCTTACCCTGAAGCACGTCCGGTCCAAAAACGCCAAGGCGGTCATCAGCGATCCCTACAACAAGGGCAGCCAGGGATGCCTGGAGCTGGCCCGCGAGGTGGATGCCGCCTCCCGGACCGGGGCCGTGGTAAAACCGATCTACCAGACCGAATGGGCCATCGGCCGCAAGATTGAGACCATCGCCACCAGGATGTACGGCGCCGCCCGGATCAATTATACCCGGCAGGCCCGCAAGGATATCGATCTTTTGAACAAACTGGGATATGGCAGCCTGCACGTGATAATCGCCAAGACCCCCTCCTCTCTGTCCGACGATCCCAGGGCCATCGGCCGGCCGTTGAATTTCGACGTGGACGTGGACCGGGTCTTTCTGTCGGCCGGCGCCGGTTTCGTGGTGGCGGTCTGCGGCGAGATCATGCTGATGCCCGGCCTGCCGGCCGAACCGGCCGCCCAGAGCATCGATATAGACCAGGATGGGAATATAACCGGATTATTTTAACCAATGCGGCTAAACAAAGAGGGCCACCCTTTGGGTGGCCCTCTTTATCTTTTGCTATCAGATCCCGAAATGCGGCCCGACGGCGAAGATCCATCCGGAGTGGTCGGCCGGGGGAGTGCTGAACACCTCTTTTTCGGTATGGGTCTTCCACTCGCCCATCCGGCTGTAGAGGTAACCGGCCTGGGCCTGCAGCCAGACGATGCCGAAAAGTCTTAGCTTGCCCCTGACCAGAGGCATTCCCATAAAGCCTTCCGATTTCAATGCCAGCTCCCTTTCCGAGTCCAGCAGAACGGTCTGCTCCCAACCTAGGTCGGAGCTGGCGCTTCGGGCCAGGTTGATCTCGGCATCGACCCCGCCCAGCAGGGCCCCCAGGCTGATGTCGGCCCTCCGGCCCCTCAGCAGCACATACTCCAGGGTCACCCCGCCCAGGCTGTATTTATAATCGTAGTATCTCTGGGTATCGCTTAGGGAAGACCTGGCTTTCAGATCCTGTCCCCAGCCGGCATAGCCGATCCGGAAGCGGTTGAACTGCATATATCCCTGGCCGCCCCAGCAGTAGCTCTCCTGGCGAAGCTCGGGAAATCCCGCCGGCGACACATACGGCTGCAAACGTCCCGCCGAGCGGTCCGGCCAGAAGGCAAGCGGCCCGCCGCCCATCTCAAAATGAAAATCCTTTTGGTATCCGAGCCGTTGGTGTCTCCAGTTCAAAATATCATCGTCCGGCCAATCATTTATCAGTATCTGCTTCGCATTGATGCTTATATTCCCGATGCCGGTGGAAAGTTGGAACACGCCCTCACCCGATCCTATCGAAATATCTGCCCGGCGGCCATATCCCCGATCGTCCCTGCCGGATATTTTGCCCAGCCCGGTCTGGGCGTCAATCCGAACGCCAGCACTGTCAGGCAGTTCCAAATTGATATTACCCACTCCGGTGGTCAGCCGGCATTGGCCGGGCATTGATGCTTTTTGCTGCCACCGACCCTGGATGTTTCCGGCCCCGGTCTCGGCATCCAGCTTGCCGCTTAAGTTTCTGGCGTAGATGTCACCAGCCCCGATATCTATCAGCACCCCTCCGGAGATATCGTAGGCCGCCACATCGCCCGCCCCGCTGGAGATATCGGCCGCGGCCCAGCTCGGCAGGCCGATGGTCAGGTCCAGCCTTTTGCGGTTCCAGTTCTGATGCTTATCGGTAAAGATCCTGACGGTATTGCCGGATCTCTCCACCTCCGGCAGGATGTCGCCCTGGGCATTGATGGTGATCGCCCCGCCATGGTTGCCGGTGATCTGGATATTTCCCGCCTTGATGTCGATCTTCAGCACATCCCCGGGGGCGAATTCCATCTCCCGTTGCAGTTCCAGGGCCCGGGCCGGGAAATATACCATCAGTGCCGATAAAATGCCGCCCGCCAGGAATTTGAGATTATAAAACATGGTTCCTCCTTGATTCCTTTTGCAAAACTACGAAGCATAGGACAATTTGTTTCGCTAATGTAGAATTATTTTTATCTGTTCTCCAAGACCTTGAGCATCTGCTTATGTATCTTCCCGTTGGAGGCCAGGCACTCCGGGTAATAGAGGCTGTAGCGGCCCCCGGTAAAGTCGGTGATCCTCCCTCCGGCCTCGGTGATCATCAGAGAGGCGGCCGCCGCGTCCCAGGGCTTGAGTTTTATCTCCCAGAACCCGTCGAACCGCCCGCAGGCCAGGTAGGCCAGGTCGATGGCCGCCGAGCCGGGCCGCCGCACCGCCTGGGCCCGCTTGATGAACTTTTGGAAATTTGCCAGGTTATTCTCCGGGCTGGTGTGGACATCGTAGGGAAATCCGGTGGCTAAAAGACTTTTTACCAGCTCCTTTTCCGCCGAGACTTTTATCCGCTTACCGTTCAAAAATGCTCCCCGCCCCTTGGCCGCGGTGAACATTTCGTTCAGATTGGGATTATAGACGGCCCCCGCTTTCACCTGACCCTTTTCTTCGAAAGCGATGGATACGCACCATACCGGAAATCCGTGGGCGTAATTGGTGGTGCCGTCCAGCGGGTCAATTATCCAACGCCGTTTGGAAGAGGTTCTCTGGTCCCGGCTTTCCTCGGTCATGATGTCATCGCCGGGAAAAGCTTTTCTAATAATGGAGATGATCAGGGCCTCGGAGGCCCGGTCGGCCCCGGTGACCAGGTCGATGGGGCTTTTGTACTTCACCGATAGTTTTCCCCGGGACATCTTCATCAGCAGGGCTCCGGCCTGCATCGCCGCCGCCACGGCGGTTTGTAATTCTTTTTCATACATGGGTATTATTACTCCAACAACTATATGCAGCAATAAGTCATTCCTGCGAAGGCAGGAATCCAGGCCCGGATGCCATTCGGAATTTATCTCTCAATTGATGTGGGAATGGCATGACAATATGGTCTAGTGATCTATTTAGCGCCTAACTAATAGTATAATCCAAAGGCTTTAGGATTTCAAATAAAATCATACGACCTCACCCCACCCCTCTCCAAAGGCATTTGGAGAGGGGGTTTACAAAAATATTGATTGACTTTGAAAACCCCATCGCTTATTCTTATGAAAATTCATTTTAAAACGAATGCTTGACACAATGATCTCCTGGCATACCTATCTAATGGTCCTGCCGCTGGTGTTCTTCGCCGGGCTGGTCGATTCCATCGCCGGAGGCGGCGGCCTGATCTCGCTTCCGGCTTATATGGCCGCCGGCCTGCCGCCCCATTTCGTTCTGGGCAACAACAAGTTCTCCTCAAGTTTCGGCACGTTGGTGGCCACCCTGCGCTATTACCACGGAGGATTGATAGATCTGAAGGTGGCCCTCTTAAGCGCCGGCTTCGCCCTGGCCGGCTCATTTCTGGGCACCCGGGCGGTTTTGCTGATCGACCCCGGTTTCTTGCGGTATGTGCTGATCGTGCTGGTCCCGGTGGTCACCATCTTCACTTGGCTGAACAAGGATCTGGGCGTCCATAATAATTCGCATCAGACCGAGGCAAAGACCAAATTCATTCTGGCGGCCCTGGCCTCTACCGTGATCGGCTTTTATGACGGTTTCTTCGGGCCGGGCACCGGGGCCTTTTTGATTCTCTTTTATACTTTGATGCTCAAGTACGATTTCGTCACCGCCAATGCCAACACCAAGGTGGTCAACCTGGCCTCCAATGTGGCCGCGGTGATAACCTTCATGGCCCACGGCAAGGTGCTCTACGCCCTGGGCATCCCGGCGGCGGCCTGCGGCATCGCCGGTAACCTGCTGGGCGCCAGAATGGTGATGACCAAAGGGGCCCGGATCATCCGGCCGATATTCATCTTGGTTCTGCTGTTGCTGTTGGCCAAGATCGTTTATGACATGATCGCGGGGCAATATCATGGATAGCGCAGAGTTCAACAAACTGGTGGAGCAGGCGGTGGACGACCTGCCGCAGGACTTCCAGGACAAGCTGGAGAATATTGCCATCACGGTGGAGAACTATCCCTCCCCGGCGGTGCTGAGATCGCTGGAGGAACGGACCGGGAAACATTCCCTGCTGGGGGTGTATATCGGCATTCCCTACAACAAGCGCCCGGCCTATCATATTTCGGGCAAACTGCCGGACCGGATAGAACTGTACCAGAAGAACATCGAGTCCATCTGCCGCACACCGCAGGAGATAGTGGAGCAGATCAAGGAGACCATCATCCACGAGGTGGGGCACTATTTCGGCCTGAGCGAAGATGACCTGGAAAGATTACAGGACCTATGAATAAAATTATTTATGTAATGATAATTTGGGCATCTCTTACGGCCAGCACCCATGCTGGCGATTACAAATGTTCCGTTGTTGGTAATGCCAGTGGCTATGGCTTGGTAATCGCCAAGGGCCGTAATGATGGTATAAACAGATTATATGCAACGGGGGGGGTCCCAGCAGAATTTACCTGGAATGGAAGTGGTTGGAACAGAGTATTGTTTTCAAGCACTATTGCAAGTGCATACTCTATTGCTGCGGGCGACGGGAGGAATGATGGGGTTATTAGGATTTACACTGGCGGTGGTAGCAGCAGGTTACGTGAATGGAGCTTTAACGGTAGTACTTGGGATAGCATATTGATAGATGACCGTACTGGTTCTGATATAAGAAGCGTTTGTTTAGGGGATATAAAAAACGATGATTCCATAAGAGTAGTTGCCGGTGGTAATGACAGCACGACCATAGCTTATACCTACCAAAATGGGAGTGGAACTTGGAAAAAGGACACCGTGGGTATTAAAAGGGGTATAGTTCAGGACATTGTTATTGGAAACGGCCGCAACGATGATACAAACAGGGTATACTCTAGCGGAGATATTTTTTGGGTTGAATATACCTATAGAAGCAAATGGGACACAACCTACCACTCACAAATGATTCCTACAACGGGATCTTTATTGTCGCCAGTAAAAAATGATGGCTTAATTCAATTATATATATCTGAGGACGGAGGGATAAGAGATCTCCTGTGGTCAGGCGCACAATGGTTAAATGTTGATTCTGCTGCTTATGGTAGATATCCGTTTTCGGGTGATGGCCGCAATGACGGCAAACAAAGGTTATATGGTTTGAGTAGCAGTATGGTGGTAAATGATTCGATTTACAGCGATATCCGCGTTTTGGAATGGAGTTATGTTGACAGTATTTGGGTGAAAAATGTATTGGATACCATTGCCTTAAATTACGGTGTCAATTTTGACATGGCAGCCGGAGTAGTGGGCGATGCCCGGAATGATGGCAAAAATCGGGTATATGCTTTAAGCGAACTTGGTGTGATATATGAATGGGAGTGGGATGATTCGTTGAACGGTGTAGCGGCGGAGCCAGTTACAAGTGATAGAGTTTTCAGTTTACAGTTAAACCAAAATTATCCTAATCCCTTTAATCAGTCTACAGTTATCAGTTATCAGGCAACAGTGGACGGGCCGGTAAAACTTGCGGTTTACAACATCGCCGGGCAATTGGTAAAAACATTAATAAATGATCCCTCTCCTAATGCTTTAGGGGAGGGTGGGGTGGGGTCAATAACCTGGGACGGCCGGGACTACCAGGGCAAACCGGTCACAAATGGGCTTTATTTCTACTGCCTGGAGGCCGGGGGAACCCGCCGGACAAAGAAAATGATCCTGCTGAAATGACAGATATTGTTTGTTGCCGCCGCACTGCCCTCGCAGTGCGGTTTTTTGTTAACAAAAAATATTTTTACTTTTTATGTAACATATCCCCCCGATCCTGCGTAGTCTCCCATGAACCAAGAAAAATACTAAATTTCCAAATAAAAGGAGACGGCCATGAAAGGGATAGTTGATATCAAGAGCGTAGATTGGGGCGGGTTGATCCCCATCGGCACACTGATTGCCCTGTTTGTAATATCCATAATTTAATGATACCCAACCCCATAAACTACCTCCAGAAAAGAAGCCGGAAAATTTCCGGCTTTTTAGCTATAGGGTCACCCTTCAGCCTGCTTTATGAGCGAACTTGTCACACTGAGAAAAGCTTTTCACCCGCCAAGTTGAAGTGTGACAGAATTTAAGATTTGGATTCCCGATCAAGCCGGGAATGACATAAAAGATATAACTATCAATAATAATGGACTTTCGTCTTACCATGCCCTCAAAAGCCGCCGCGATCCCGGGAGTCATTTTGGATTTGACACCGGTCAAATCCAAATGCTATACTCACCCCATGGCTTCCAAAAACCAAGACCAGATACTGATAGACCGCTGTCTGGCCGGCGACAGCCGGGCCTTCAACGATCTGATCAACCGCTATAAACGGCAGGTGTTCTCCCTCATCTTCCGCCTGGTCCACAACCAGAACGATGCCGAGGACATCGCCCAGGAGACCTTTATCAAGGCCTACAAAAGCTTCGCCGGCTACGATTCTTCATATCCCTTTCTTACCTGGCTGTTCAAGATCGCCCACAATTCGGCCATTGATTTCCTCAGGGCCCAAAAGCCGGAATCGCTCTCCATCCACGACGAGGAAAACCCGGTAGATATCGAAGACACCCAGATATCCCTAGAGGAAAGGATCGAAGCCGCCTCCCAACAGGAACTGATAGACCGGGTACTGGACACCCTGCCGCCCCTCTACCGCGAGGTCCTGGTCTTAAGGCATCAGCAGGAGCTTTCCTACGAGGAGATCGCCGAGTCACTGGATATACCGGTGGGCACGGTCAAGATCAGGCTTTTCCGGGCCAGGGATATCATGAAGCAAAAGCTGGTCAAGCTTGGATATGGTTAATATCTTGTCCTGCAATATGTAATCATAATGAAACATTTGCCACCGAACCCACGTATTATTACCAGAACGGAGAAAAGATCATGGAATGCCAAGAGATAAAAAATAAGCTGCAGGAGTTGGTAGATAACTCCCTTGAAATTCAGGAGGTTACAGCAATAAAGAACCACCTGAGATCCTGTTGTTCCTGCACTGCCGACTATCGTCTGCTCAATCTGGTGGCCCAGTCGGTCAAAGCCCTGCCACTGCCCCAGCTCAGCCCTGAGTTCAACGCTAACATCTTTAATGCTTTGGGGTTGGAATATAAGATACCGCGCCTCAGCCCGGTGCTCAAATGGGCCACCGGGGCTGTGGTATCGCTAAGCTCCCTGTGGCTGGTGATATTCGGCCTGGGGTTGACCTTCGGCCTGAACAAGCTGGATCCTTTCAAAATATTTTCCCTGGCCAAGGACTTAATCAAGGCCCCGCCCAACCTGCAGGTGATCCTGGTCAAGGCCGGGCTGCGGCTGGCCGATATGATCGACCTGCTGGGCCAGGTGGCCGCCACCCTGCTCAAGGGATCCAACCTGCTGGTCCAGCTGGCCATCGCCAGCATCGCGGCCTTTGCCATCATCGCCGTCACCTCCAAAAGAATTTATATAAATTCAAAAATATAGCACACAATAAAGGAGCACGATCATGTACAAAATTAACAGGCATTCTGCCAAATCCGGCTGGCTAATCCTGCTGCCGATGATCGCCCTGCTGCTGGCGGCGACCCCCGGACTGGCCGAGGAGACGGTGGTGGGCACCAAGCTGCTGGACAAGAAGACCACCATCAAGATCCAGGGTATCGGCGATTCCGATTCCCAGGGTACATACAAATTAAAGATCGGCGACAAAGAGGTCGAGATAGACTCCAAGGATGCCAAGGTGGGCGACATCTATGTCGGCCCGGCCGACACCATCAACGACGACGTGGTCACCAAGGGCGGCTCCATCACGGTGGACGGCATGGTCAACGGCGACTGCGTGACCTTCGGCGGCGGGGTGACGGTCAACGGCACGGTGATGCACGACGTGGCCACCTTCGGCGGGGCCACGGTGGTGGCCGGAACGGTCAAGGGGGACGTGGCCACCTTTGGCGGCACCGTCTCCATCGACGGCACGGTGGGCGGCGAGGTGGCGGCCTTCGGCGGGATGGTCAATCTGGGGCCCGAGTCCTCGGTGGGCGGGGATATCTCCACCGTGGGCGGCACGGTGGACAAGGCCGAAGGGGCCCGGGTGGCCGGTGAGATCAAGAACGTGGATCTAGGGATGCTCAACCAGTTCATTCCCAGCATGGTCGGCTCGGCCCACTTTGCCCACAAAAAACCGGCTGCCGGACGGGCCATAAAATTCTTTATCGTCTTTTTCATGCTGGCCGGACTGGGCATCCTGATAACCCTGCTGGGCGTGTTCTTTGCCAAACCCATCGAACGCATCGTCCACATCATCGAGGTCGATTTCTGGAAGTCGGCCGGCATCGGATTCCTGGTGCAGATCTCCCTGGCCCCGGCCCTGGTGTTCATGGCGGTCTCCATCCTGGGCATCCCCCTGATACCGCTGGCCGTCCTGCTGGTGGTGGCCGGGATCCTGATGAGCATCGCCAGCTTCGGGGTGATCATCAACCAGAAATTCCTGCATGCCGTCAACAAGCCTCCCATGAACACCCTGCCGGCGGTGGTGCTGGGATTCGTGCTGCTGCACTCCCTGTTCCTGCTGGGCAGCCTGATCAACATCGCCGGCAGCCCGCTGACCGCCCTGGGCGTGATATTCATCATCATCAACTTCATAGTCCTGTGGTGCGGGGTCACCGTGGGCCTGGGCGCGGTATGGACCACCCGGCTGGGCACCAGGGACCAGGCTCCGCCCAGACCGCCCACAGCGCCGAAGATAGCTGCGGCCGAGTAGCAATAAATAATTGGACATAGAACGGCCTTGGGGGTCAACGACCCCCAAGGCCATTTTATAAATTCCCGATAAAACCATAAACACCCTTGAAGTTTCATCCTTTGGGGTTTATAATTGTATGATCAATGGTTAGGAGGAGAATCATGGCTAAAAGAATTTACCGGTCCACCAGGGACCGGATGCTAGGCGGCGTCTGCGGCGGCATCGGGGAATATTTTGACGTCGATCCCACCATCGTCCGGCTGGTGGCGGTGGTGTTCGCCCTGTCCGGGGCCGGGATCCTGGCCTATATCATTGCCTGGATCATCATCCCCGACCAGCCGGTGGTAATGTAGGGGGGCCTTTATATGCCCAAACGATTATACCGTTCCGGAAGGGACCGGGTGATAGCCGGGATCTGCGGAGGCTTGGCCGATTATTTTGACATCGACCCCCTGCTGATCCGCATTATCTTTATGATCCTGGCCCTGGCCGGCGGGCTGGGGATCATTATTTATCTGGCGGCCTGGCTGATAGTCCCCGGCCAGAGCCTTTCGGCCGGCCAACGCGAAACTCCGCCAACTCCCGAGGAAAGGAATCCGAATATGCGGCGAAATCCATCCGGGGCGGTGTTCGGGATATTGGTCATCATCCTGGGCATCGGCCTTTTGTTGAATAATTACGGCCTGTTTTATTTTAAATTAAGCCTGATCTGGCCGCTGATCCTGATCGCCATCGGCGTCAGGCTGCTGATCAGGGATAAAAGATAAAGGAATGCAACTAATGAGAAAATTAATTCTGGCGGCATCCTGCCTGGCCCTGGTGGTCTCCGGGGCCGGGGCCGTTGACACCCTGGCGGTCCATCAGGACAGCCTGGCCAACGGCCTGAAAATACTGACCGTGGAGAAGCCCGGCCTGCCACTGGTCAGCTTCCAGGTGTGGTACCGGGTGGGCTCCCGCAACGAGCGTCCCGGCATCACCGGGATCTCCCACCTGCTGGAGCACATGATGTTCAAGGGGACCGACAAGATCGGTCCCGAGGAGTTCTCCAGGATCGTCCAGAAATACGGCGGTCACAGCAATGCTTTCACCAGCCAGGACTACACCGCCTATTACGAGAATATCTCCACCGAGTTCCTTTCGGTGGCCATGGAACTGGAGTCGGACCGGATGGCCAACCTGAAGCTGGATCCCAGGGAGTTCGAACCGGAGCGCAATGTGGTCAAGGAGGAGCGCCGACTCAGGGAAAACTCGCCCTATGGGCGGCTGTTCGAGGAAATGAATGCCGCCGCCTATACCGCCCATCCCTACGGCTGGCCGGTGCTGGGCTGGATGACCGACATTGAAGCCATCACCCCTCAGGACCTTCGCGACTATTATCGGATCTATTATGCCCCCAACAACGCCGCCTGTGTGATAGTGGGCGCCGTCAACCGCAAAGAAGCGGTAGCCCTGGTGGATAAATATTTCGGCGGCATCCCCCGCAACAAAACATCGCCGCCCAGGGTCACCACCATAGAACCTCCCCAGATGGGTGAACGCCGGGTCAAGGTGCTGAAGGACACCCGGATGCCGCTGGTGGCCATGGGATATCACACGCCGGAAATAGGCCAGCCCGACACCTACGCTCTGGAGCTGCTTTCCAATATCCTCAGCAACGGCGAAAGCTCCCGGCTCTACCGCAGCCTGGTCTACGATAAACAGCTGGCCCTGTTCGCCGGCGGATATAACGATACCCAGACCGACCCCACCCTGTTCATCTTCTATTCCGCGCCGCTGAAGGGCCACAATACCGAAGAACTGGAGCAGGCCATAACCGAAGAGCTGGAGAAGATCAAGCGGGATGGCGTCTCCCCGCGGGAACTGCAAAAAAGCAAAAACCAGCTGGAAGCGGATTTTATCTTCCAGCAGCAACGGAACAACGGCCTGGCCGTCCAGATCGGCTCGGCCCAGACCCGGCTCTCCTGGCGCTACCTGAACAGCTACCTTAAGAATATCCGGGCGGTAAGCAACCAGGACATCATCTCCGCGGCCAATAAATATTTCATCGACCAGAACCGGACCGTGGCCACCCTGATCCCGACCGGCGGCCCCCAGAACAAAGGAGAGGCCCAATGAGAAAGATGTTTTTTGCCGTCGCATTGTTTTTGGCCGCAGCCGGAATGGTTTCAGCCCAGAATATCTGGACCCCTCCCCAGCCCAAAAGGATCGTTCTCAAAAACGGATTGACGATACTGCTGTTGGAGAACCACCAGTTGCCGGTAATATCGGCGGAGGTTATGGTCAAGGCCGGCAGCGTTACTGATCCTGCCGGATATGCCGGCCTGGCTAATTTCACAATCGAGATGCTGGCCAAGGGCACTGACTCCCGCAGTGCGCTGGATATCGCCGATAATTTCGATTTTGTGGGCGCCCAGTTCGCAGTCAAATGCGACTATGACGCGGCATTCATCTCCTTGACCACCCTGGCGAAGGATTTTAACCGGACCGTGCCGGTTTTATTCGAGCTGCTGACCAAACCGGCTTTTGACTCCCTGGAGACCGGGCGGCTGAAGGCCGAATTGCTCTCGGCCATCGAGGCCAAGGGGGACCGTCCCAACACCCAGTCAGCCGAAGCCTTTAACCTGATGCTGTTCAAAGATCACCCCTACGCCCATCCCGGGATGGGCGACGCCGAAAGCGTCTCCCGCATCTCCCGGCAGGACCTGGCCGGATACCATCAGAAATACTACGCTCCCAATAACTGCATTATCTCGCTGGTGGGGGATTTTAAAAGCTCCCAGATCAAAAGAATACTGGAGCAAAATCTGGGAAACTGGGCCGCCCGGAACATGCCCCAATCGATCCTTCCGGAGATACCGCCCATCGGGCAGCCCCGGGCTTTGCTGATAAACCGCCAGATCAACCAAGCCTACATCAATCTGGGATTTCTGGGGCCCAAAAGGAGCGATCCCGATTATCAGGCCATCCGGGTGATGAATTACATCCTGGGCGGAGGCGGCTTCGTATCCCGGCTGGTCAAAAATATCCGGATGGCCCAGGGCCTGGCCTATGATGTGGATTCGTATTACGATCCCCGCAGCGATTTCGGACCCTATATACTTTCCGTGCAGACCAAATGCGCCTCGGCTGACACCGCCATCAAGAGCTTGATAGCTGAGATGCGGCTGATCCAGAGCCAGCCGGTCAGCGAAGAGGAGCTGAAAGAAGCCCAGGACTACATCCGGGGCAGCTATCCCTTCCGCTTCGAAACCAGCGGCCAGACCGCCCGGCAGTTCCTGTACCTGGAACTTTACGATCTGGGGGCGGATTATTTCCGGCAGGATATGCAGAAGACGCTTCAGGTGACCCAGGCCGACGTAATGGCCGCCGCCAAAAAATACCTGAAACCGGACAATTTCCTGCTGGCGATGGTCACCGACACCAGCCAGACAAAATTGAACATCCCCGGCTTGAAGATAGAAAAACAATAGGTTGCCCGATAATAAAGAAGCCCCTCCTTGCGGAGGGGCTTTTGGTAGTGATTTTTATGCTATCGTTCAAAGGAGCATTTGTCTGAGTATAACCATCTTTTTGGTTCTGCTAAACAAGCTGGCCTTCAGCTGGTAAAAATAAATATCTTTGGATACTATGCGCCCCATATCATCGCGGTCGTTCCAAGTTATTGACCCTTTTCCCGCTTTCTCTTTGAAGAGAAAGCTCCAAAGAGAACTGTCGCTGCACCGCTGCCCGGAAGTTTATGATATTCAGCTGCCTGAATGTCTTGACCACGAAACAAGGCACCCGCATGCAAAACATTCTTAACGGCAGCTTATGCCAGTCAGCAGCGCTGATGCGACCCGGACCTCTCCCTGCCTGCCGGCCTCCCTCCCCTCGAGGGGAGGGAAGGGGTGGGGTTGGTGCCCCGCCTTTAAGTGGAGCGGCTAAGGCTTCAGCCCCGATAAAGCAGTCATTGCGTCATTTGCATCCTGCTTGTTCTGGTTCAATGAATGCCGGGGCATAGGCCTTACCACCCGCGGAACTGGGCGGCAAAGACTTCTTTGGTTACTTTCTTAGTCATAAGAAAGTAACGGTTAAAACCTGTTTTATATAAAACTTAGTAAAGATTTTACCAGTAAATAAAAAGCCCCTCCGAAACGGAGGGGCTTTTTGGTTTTAAAAAATCACTCTTCCCGGGGCTCCGAGGAGAGCTCGTCCAGGCTCAGCTCCCGGCTGTTGGATGGTTTGAAGACATTCCCCATCAGCGGGTCGGATCCCTGATCGCCGCTCAGGTCGTCCAGTTTGAACACCCGCCCTCCGGTGCCGATCTTGGAGGCCACTTCGGAATTGACATCTCCGCCCATGGCCTCGGATGACAGCTCATCCAGGTTGAATTCCCGGGCGCCCACCCCTATCTTGGCCGCCGGGTCGGCATATTCCGGTTTGGGCTTGGGGGCCGGTTTTTCGACCACCGCCTCTTCCTTGACCGGAACCGGGGCCTGCCCTCCGGCCGATACTTTCCCGTAATGGGCGATGTCGATGGCCGCATCCGTCTTGGGAATGGCGGTCTTGCTGGGCAGGATGGGATCTATCCGGGAGGGCTGCCTCTGTTCGGCCAGGATCTTCTCTATTTTATGCAGGGCTTCATCCATCTAAAACTACCTCCGGGCCCGGTAGGAAGCCAGTTTTCTCCGGGCCTCCTCATGGGTGGGCTGCAGGTTGAGCACCTTCTCCCAGGCCTTGATGGCCAGTTCGAATTTCTCCAGCTCCTCGTAGGCCACCCCCAGGTTGAAATAGGCCAGGGAGTAGTCCTCACGCTTGGCGATGGCCTGGTTGAACAGCTCCACCGCCTGCTGATAGTCCTTCTTGATGCGGTACAGGCAGCCCAGGTTGTTGTAGGCCTCCGGGGCCTCGGGGGACAGGTCTATGGCCTTCTTGAAGGCCTCCACCGCCTCCTCCTTTTTTCCCAGGTCGCTCAGGGTCAGCCCCAGATTATTATAGGCCTCGGCAAAATCCGGCCGGATGTCCAGGACCCTGTGAAATTCCGCCTCGGCCGCCGCCAGCTCCCGGCGGTGAAAAAGCATCACCCCCCGGTCGTTATGCTCGTTGGCCTTCTGGCGCCTCCGCTCGTTGCTGATGTCCCGCTGTTCGTTGCGCTGGCCCTCCAAAAGCTCCTGCATGGTCTGTTGCAGTTTGATCAACTGCTTCTCCATCTCCTCCAGCCGGGACTGCCGGGCGGCATCGGCCTCGCTCAGGGATTTCAGGTATTCGCCCGACCGGTCCATCATCTTGGCCAGACCCTCGTTCAGGCTGTCGGCGTTCAGCCCCTGGCCCAGGGCCTCCACCATCCTCTCCTGCTTCTGGGATATCTCGGCCAGCAGTTCTGTTTCCCGGCTGCCCTGGGCGGCCCGGTTCTGCTGGTCCTCCAGTATCAGCTCCAGGATGTCGCCGAATTTGTTCTGGTTCAGCACCAGGGCCTCCTTGATATCAGAGGTGCTCTGCAGCATCGGAGCCAGATTATCCTTAAGCCCGCCCTGGGCGGCCCGATTCTGCTGGTCCTCCAGTATCAATTCCAGGATGTCGGTGAACTTGGCCTGGTTCTGATCCAACGATGATCTCAAGTCGGCCAAGCTGTTCTGCACCGGACCCAGGTCCACCCCCCCGACCGAGGACATTTTCTCCTTCAAACCGTGAAGCAGTTCGTTGGTGGCCTCGGCTTTTTTAAGCACATGCAGCTGGGAGGCGGCGGTGTTCTCCCGGGCCTCCTTGGTCTCGGCCAGGATGGATTTGAGGACCGCCAGTTGCTCCTCGCTGCCCGCCGACTGGATCTTGCTGTCAATGGTAGGCAGGGAGCATTTGCCGGCCGAGCTGTCGAAGATCTCGCACTGCGCCTCCAGGCAGTCCTTGAGTTCCGCCTGGGGGGTTTCCTTCTCCTCGGTTATCTTTCCCTCGGAGTCGTATTTTATTTCCCTGATGGTTGTGTGGACCGACAGAAAGGGGCATTTATTCATTGTAAACTCCTAATATTCAATCAGTGAAAGATATCACAAACCAATGGTTTCGTCAAGCGGGATTTTTGGAAGAGGACCTCACCCTTCCACTTCGATTGAAAAACAGTTTGTCTTCTCAGTGCAGGCTCTCTCCTAATGCTTTAGGAGAGAGGCAGGGGAGAGGTCTGTTTTGTTATTTCCAGCATCCGCTCCAGCGCCAGCCTGGCCTTTTCGGCCACTTCGGCCGGGACCGTTATCTCATATTTCTGATTCTCCAGGGCCCAGGCCGCCTTGGCCAGGGTGATCATCTTCATGTTCCGGCACACCGCATTGGCCGCCAGGGGATATATGCCCTTTTGGGGATTGGCGGCAGCTAATTGATCGATCAACCCTTGTTCGGTTCCGACCACCCACTCTTCGATCTCCGGATGCTCCTTCACCGCCTGCACCATCCCAGAGGTGGAGGCCGCCATATCGGCCTGCTCGATCACCTCCGGCGGACACTCCGGGTGGACCATGACGGTGGCCCCGGGATGCTCCTCCCTGGCATTGATGACATCCTGCACAGTGAAGCGATTATGCACGTAGCAATGCCCCGGCCACAGGATCAGCTTCCGTCCGGTCTTTTTGGCGGCGTAAGCCCCCAGATTTTTATCCGGCACGAACAGGATCTCCCGGTCCGCCGGCAGCGAATTGATTATTTCCACCGCATTGGACGAGGTGCAGCAGATGTCGCTCTCGGCCTTGACCGCCGCCGTGCTGTTGACGTAGGTGACCACTATCGGGTTGTTGTGTTTTTCCCTGGCCTGGCGCAGGGCCTCCGGCGTGACCATATCGGCCATGGGGCAGCCGGCGACCCGGTCCGGCAGCAGGACGGTTTTTTCGGGGTTGAGCAGCTTGGCGCTCTCGGCCATGAAGTGCACCCCGCAGAAGACGATGGTTTTGGCCTTGACCTTGACCGCCGCCTGGGCCAGGGCCAGGGAGTCGCCGATGAAATCAGCCAGCCTCTGGACCGGCAGCACTTGGTAGTTGTGTACCAGAAAGACCGCGTCCCGCTCCTCTTTAAGTCGGGATATTATCTTATACAGCTCGTCGTCGGATGATCTCTGATATTCTTCCAGGGTCATCACCTTATAGCCTCTTTAATTGTTTCGATCAATTTTTCTTTTCCGGATTCGGGATGGAAAGCAATTTCGATCTCCAGCGCCAACAACGGCTTCCCCGGGTTCCAGCCCACCGGCAGTTTCACCGCGTCCTTCTCGGTGGTTATTACTGCATCGCAGTCGCCGGCCGAACGGGAGATCCTTTCCAGGTCGGACCGATCATAGGAATGATGGTCTCCGAAGATGATGTGATCCGAGATCTCGTATCCCAGGGCCTTGATGCTGTTCTGGAATGAACCCGGCCGGGCGATGCCAGAGAACAAAAGCAGTTTATTGTCATTTGCCGGTTTGATAGCCCCACTCATCGGTTGATCACTCAACGGTTTTAATCTGACGGCCCGGTGATCGCAGTAAAGGACCGGCTGGCTTAGATGATATTTTTTCACCAGCCTTTCGATGGATTGACAGCCGCCGTGGTCGCCGCTTCTGGTGGCGATGATTATATCGGCCCGTTTCAGGGCCGGGGCCGGCTCCCGCAGCCGGCCGGCCGGCAGCAGCCAGCCGTTGCCCAGCGGCCGTTTGCCGTCCAGCAGCACGATATCCAGATTTCTGGATAATTTCCAGTGCTGGAAGCCGTCATCCATGATGACCACATCGGCCCCGGCTGCTGCCGCCATCTCCGCGGCCCGCGCTCGATTCTTTCCCACCAAGACGATGGCCCTGCCCAGCAGTTTTTGGGCCATCAAAAACGGCTCGTCGCCCGACTCGGCGGGGGCGGCCAGGATCTTCTGCCAGTCGCTGATAACGGTTATTTCCGAACCTTTGCCATCCGCCCTTTTGTAACCCCTGGATAATATGGCCGGTTTAAATCCCGCCGTCGATAGTTCCCCGGCCAGCATGATGCAGAAGGGGCTCTTGCCGGTGCCCCCGGCGCTTAGGTTTCCCACGCAGATCACCGGAAGCCGGCTTTTTTGGGTTTTAAAAAGCCCTGACCGGTAGCCCGCCCTCCGCAATTGATAGATCAGAAAATACAGGATCGAAAAGGGCCAGAGAAAAATTACGGCTGCTATGTCGGCTGATGCTGGCTTCATAATGCCATTAGGATAACCCATCCGGGATGAAATTACAACAATTTTTATGCAAAAATGCCGCCCCGGAGAGGGCGGCATTTTCAACCTTATTTATGTAAAACCGAGAGCTTCAGGCCAGCTTGGCCACCAGCTGCGACAGCTCCTGGGCCTTGTCCTTCTCAATCACCAGGGAGCCGGAGATATAAAGCCACTTCGACAGTTCGGCCAAATGCTCTTTCTGCAGCTGCTCGTAGTCCAGCCCCTGCAGATGGTATTTGGTCTGCCTGGCCAGGAACATCTTGGCGGCCGGCCCCAGATAGGCGGTGGAGATGCTCAAAACTCTCTGGGCGAGATCGGTCATGTTCATTTCCCCTGCTCCGTTTTATTTTCCGATTCACTTTTCTCCATCATCACGATCTTCAGGCTGGCCACCATCCGGCCGAAGGAATCCGCCAGGTCGCCGATCTCGTCGTTCCGCCTGACGTCCATCTTCACCTCCATGTCGCCCATGCTGATCCGGTTGGCGATCCGGTTGAGGCGGTTGACATCCTTGATGATGGTCCCCGAGAACAGCAGGATGATGAACCCGGCGAACAGCACCGCGATGCCGATGATCAGGTAGATGGTGTTCCCGATGAATCTCTGCTTGGCGATCACATCCTTGCTGGTCATGTCCACCCCCACCAGCCCCACCGAATTGCCCAGCGAGTCCCGGATGGGTGCATACCCCGAAAGGAAAGTCCCCCATTGGTCGGTGACGTATTCGTTGTCGGCGCTGGGTCTTTCGAAACCGGCCAGCATCTCGTCGTTGGTCTCCTCGTAGAGCTCGCCTATCTTGGCGGGCTCCTCGTCATCGGGATCCACCACGAACACGGCACCTTCCCCGGTCTTCCGCATGGTGTAGATATAGGTGATGTGGTCGTTGGCCTCCTGGACCTTGAGCAGGGCCTGGCCGATGGCCTGAAAGGCCGGGGTTCCCTCGTCGCCCGGTTTGATGCCAGCGTGGATATCGCCGTTGAGGTTCACCGCAACGGCCGAGGCCACCGACATCAACTCGGTTCTCATCTGTTCCTTGAGGGCTTTCTTGGTCTCATTGAAGGTGTACAAGAACGCCATTCCCGATATCAGCAAAATAAGCACCACAAAGCTCAGAGTCAGTTTGGTTTTAAGGCTGTGAAAAAATCTTGACATTTTCCCCTCGATTAAAAGTGATGTATTATTGTATGACTTATTGAAAACAATTTCAAGCTTTTTTTATCGTTCGGATGATAATTTTTGCCGCCTTTTCCGATGCCCCCCTTTTTTCCTCCACCATCTTCATGGCCCGGCCTCCAATATGGCCGATCGATCCACGGTCGGAGGATAATTTTCCCAGAATCCCTCTCAGCTCCCCGGCATCGGATACCTGCAGGGCCCCTTGGGCCGCCAGCAAGCCTTGGGCGCTCTCCCGGGCGTTGGACATATGGGGTCCGAAGATCACCGGCAGGCCCAGGGCCGCCGGCTCCAGCGGGTTGTGCCCGCCCACCGGCACCAGGCTGCCCCCGACGAAGGCGATATCGCCGGCGGCGTAGGCGTCTATCAATTCGCCCATGCTGTCCAGCAGCAGGACCGCCCTTGACCTTTCCGATCCGCTGATCTTGCTGCGTTGGGAAAACGGGATGTTCTTATTGGACAGTATCTGCTCCACCGCCGAAAACCTTTCCGGGTGCCGGGGGGCTATTATCAGCTTCATCCCGCCGGACAGTCCGGCCCAGGCATTCAGGATGATCTCCTCCTCGCCCTCCCGGGTGCTGCCCGCCACCAGTATCAGATCCTCCGGTGAAAATCCCAGGTCCGTCCTGAGTTTCATTTTTTGTTCCCGGCTGACCGGCCGCCGGATGGCGTCGTACTTGATGTTCCCGGCATTGATTATTTTCCCCGGAGCAACCCCCAATGACCGGTATCTTTCCGCATCCTCCGGGCTCTGGCAGGCAATGCATCCCACCCGGTTCAGCAGGGGCCGGAACAGGAATCCGAAGAAACGGTACCAGGGCAGCGACCGGTCCGACAGCCGGGCGTTGACGATGAACACCGGTATCCTCCGGGCATTACAAAGCCACATCAGGTTGGGCCACAGTTCGGTCTCCATCAGCACCAGGGCCGAGGGTTTTACCCTGCCCAGCGACAGGGCGATCGAAAACAGAAAATCCAACGGCAGGAAGAAAGTGGCCGATCCCGGATTGATCCTGGCCGCCCGGTCCTGCCCGGTCTGGGTCATGGTGGAGATGACCGTTCTATATTCCGGAGCCTCTCCACCCAAGGCTTCGATCAGGGGCGGGATCAGGGCCGCCTCGCCCATGGAAGAAGCATGGAGCCAGATGGGATTCCCCTGAGCCTTGGGGACCAGCCCGCATCTCTGGCGCCACTTCTTATTGCCCGAAAAGGTACCGACCAACAGCAAATATGGCCAACCCAAAAGGAAGGCCATCGTCAAAACGATATTATATAAAATGATCCCCAGCAAAAGATCCATTACCAGTTTTTCAACGCCTCCTTAAGTTCATTCACCGAGACCGCGGCCACTCCAAATTTGGAGACCTCCACCCCGGCCGCATGGTTGGCCAGAACCGCCGCCTCCAGAAAACTGGCTCCGGCTGCCAGGGCCAGGGTCAGCACCGCGATCACCGTGTCCCCGGCCCCGGAGACATCGTAGACCTCCTTGGCCATGGTGGGTATGTGTTCTGACTTGTTCCCTGCGGTCACCAGATACATCCCCCGGTCGCCGGCGGTGATCAGCACCGCCTTGGTCTTGAGCCCGGCCATCAGCTTTTTGCCGGCTTTCAGCATGTCCTGGGGGCCGGCTATCTTCATCCCCAGGGCCCGTTCGGTCTCCAGCACATTGGGCTTGAACAGGGTCACCCCCTTGAAATCCAGGAAATGATTGAATTTGGGATCCACCGTGACGATCTTTTTATGCCTGCGGCACAGCTCCAGAGCGGCTTTGAGCACTCTGTCGGTGATCAGCCCCTTGTTGTAATCCTCGATCAGCACCGCATCGGCCGCGGGGATAAGTTTTTTCAGCCGGGCGATGACCCTGGCCTCGGAGGCCGGCGACAGGTCCTGGCGGTGCTCCCGGTCCACCCGCACCACCTGCTGGTGATGGGCCACTATCCTGGTCTTGATGGTGGTGTGGCGGGAGGGATCCTCCACCAATCCGCTTTTTGATATTTTCCTTTTCTGAAACTCTTTCAAGATGGTCTGGCGGGGACGGTCCCGGCCGATCACCCCCACCGGAACCACTTTGGCCCCCAGGCTGGCGATGTTCCAGGCCACGTTGGCCGCGCCGCCCAGCAGGTATTTCTCCTCGCTGACCTCCACCACCGGCACCGGGGCCTCCGGCGATATCCGGCTGACCTGTCCGAACAGGTATTCGTCCAGCATCAGGTCGCCCAGCACCAGGATGGTTTTTTGCTTGAAGCTGTTGATCAGGGCGTCGGATCGCTTTTTATCTAATTTGAGCTGCATGGTTGGTCTATATCAATTATCCAGTGTTGATCGTAAGTGTCACTATCTTAAAACACTTGGCGGATAATGTCAATGAATATTTTTGCAGACCATTGCTAAATGATCAATACCTTAAAATCAAAGAGGCGGCTTTCCCGCCGCCTCTTTTAAAAAGAAAATTGGCAACCTTACTTTATCATCACCATCTTCTTGGTAGCACTATGTTCACCCGCTTCCAACCGATAAAAATACACACCCGTTGCAGCCTTCTGGCCTTTATCGTCCTTTGAATCCCAATTGACATTATAGTAACCCGGCATTTGGCTTTCATTTACTAAGCTTTTTACTTTCTGCCCCAAAGTGTTGTAAATATTGAGCTTTACCATGGCCTCTTTTGGCAGGGCATAATTTATCGTTGCATTAAATGCTGACGGATTCGGAAAACTCTGCCCCAACATAAACGATACCGGCAAAACAGAGCTTATCCGCCTTCCGGCAAGTTGCGGCCCGCCATCTATCCCCAAGTCGAAATACATCTTGAAACGCTGTATCCTGTCGTTATGGGTGTCTATGACATATACATACTTGCCATCAGGGCTTACGGCCAATCCCTGGGGCAGTTTGAATTCCCCGGCTTCTTTTCCCTGGGCGCCAAAAGTAAGCAGTTTATTGCCCCAGGCATCCAATTGGACAATCCGGTTATTGTATACATCGGCAATATACAGGTTGTTGTTGCAGTCAAAACAGATGTCCCATGGCTCCCTTAAATTCAATCCCGCACCCAAACTGTCTACCATGTTCCCCAAGGTATCAAATATCGCGATTCTGTTATTTTTGGAATCGGAAACATAGATCAAGTAACTGTCTTCATTTTGCCGAATGGCTATTCCGGCAGGTTGTTTAAGAATGTTTGCACCAAACTGCCGGACAAATGCCCCGGCTTTATTGAATACCTGCACCCGGTTATTCAAATGATCAGTCACATAGATATAATTATCCTTGATGACAATGCCGGTAGGCTGATTAAATTCCCCGGCCTTGTTTCCATGTTGGCCGATGGCGCTGATATAATTTCCCTGCCCGTCATACTTTTTGATCTTTGACTGATAGCAATCCGTCACCCAAATATTGCCTGACTCGTCCACCGCTATGCCCTTGGGATGATTAAAGCCCAAGGTATCGGTGCAGGTATATTTATACCCAAAACATAGAAGTGAATCGCCATCAGGCGAAAATTTCCATATTTTGTCATCCTGGGTATCGGTAGCATAGATATTGCCGAAAGCATCAACGGTACCGTCTACCGGCAGGCTGTTGAATACGGCAAAATCAGCTGTGATGGCTTCCCGCGGCAGAACATCATTGGCAACATAGACATAAATCGTTTCCGCTTTACAATTTCCAGCACGGTCATATCCGGTTTGCCTTAAAAGGTAGCTGCCATCATTTACTGTCGTTGTATTCCAATAATCCAAAACTTGAGGTATCTTATAATGAATCGGCTCAACCCCGCCCGCTAACATTGTCCAAGTTTCGGAATTAGATTTCTTATAATCCAATATCCAGCGGGAAAAGTTCAGATCATTTGCATGTCCGACAATGCTTATTGTCCCGCTTACATAACTCATATTTACCGGGCTGGATATTCCAACAAACGGCTTTGTTCTATCTAAAACAATTGATCCATACCAGCCTGGGGTAAAGCTTATATTTTCTGCGTTGTCCTTTAATTGCCCATATACCCTCTTTACACCATCCTCTGTTGATAAAACATATGGAATAACAGATGAAATACCAGTTTTCCAACCATCATAGATATCATCTGGTATTATGCCTTCATCTGAATCAAGCCTAGGATCCACTGCAGTGTCTGGAAGCTGAATTACAAATCGCACTGGCTCAAGAATAACGTTATCCAAAGCCATGGGATTCGGAATATATGACTTTAAAACTGTTGGATCATCCGGAGGTGGTGGCGGAGGAATTTCTATTTGATTTACCATATATGTAATCTCAAGTCTGCTTAACGGCCGCAAAGGATCGACATTTAACGTAAAAGTATCACTAGATGATTTCCATAATGCACCAGGTATGGAAGCAAGCGATTTATCTACGAATGTTTTAGCCGAAGGACTGGCTGAATCGGCATAAATAACATCCACCCTCTTAGAGGCTACTATCACATTATGACAAAATATATCATCTTTTAAACGCATAAGTTTTCCGCGATACTTTTCAATAATCGAATCCGGAACAACCTGCATAGCATAAGATCCTGTTTGCACGGGTCCGGGTCCGGTATTTTCACCCAAAAGATGCAGATAACCATCTTCATAAACCGCGTTATTTAACTGCCACCCAGCAATGCTGCTGCAATCGCCATTTCTTATCAAATTCACATAACCGGATGCATTCCCAAAAGGCGATTCATCGAACCTCATTTTTGAAAGGCCTGAGAATTCATCGGTTCCAAACATCCTAACCGTTATACACGTATCATTTGTATATAATTGCCCATCATTTATTATAACCCCGCCATTTGCCGGCGCCGTATCCTCATAATATGTTTTAGCAAATAATTTCGGCGTATAATATTTCCCGTTAATCTTGAATTGTATCTCAAATTCGTTGCCGTTATTTTCCTGGGAATTGTACAGATACTGCACCAGTTTATCTGAATATGGCTGCCATCCAGTAGAGACATATTCCCAATGTCCCAATGGTGCGGATAAAAGCATTGTATCCGGGACAATATTGTATTCCCAATATTTTTGAATAATCTCTACGGAATCCTTTGAATACGGCGTGTTCAAGTTGGTATTAACGCCGACAAACCTGAAATTGGTATAATTCGGCATCCCGAATTGGCAGCTATAGGGTATTATTTTTAACAGCTTGCCCCTCCCGGGCAAAAGCTTTAATGTGAAATTCTGATTTGCCCCACTTGTTAAAACACTCGTAACTGGTTGATTATTGATGACGTCCAGCAAATAATAATCTGTAGCATACAATGGCGTATAATTTATACTAACATTAATTTCAACCGTGTCCTCCGGCTGACAATATCTGTTTACAAACATAACATATTTTTCGGATGTCAAATCATCATCAAAAGTCGCAACTTCAAAATAATTATATTCCGCATAAGCCGGATCGTTAGCAGAAACGGCCTTAATATAAGATGTAGCCGGAATATTGGCTGGTCCATATCGTGTATTTACACTAAATGCATTGCTGCATTCCAAATTCAATAATATAGGCCCAACAACTTTTAATGTATCGTTAAGCTCTTTGACCCAATCGTAAATGCAATAATCTGCTGTTAGCGGATCACCCTCATCCCAGCTTCGCGGCACCCGGTTTTCATCTACCAAACCGCTATAATAATTATCACCCGAACCGCTAAAATAAGAGAAATACTTTATTCCTTTTGCCCCCCTCGATAATGCCAACCATGCCTGGCAATGGAGCTCTTCCTTTGTGGGCCACCTAATCTGAACGGGACCATTAAAATAGTCTTTTTGCTCAACAGATTGAATTATTGCAGTCCAGTTGGCCTTGATTTTACCCTTGGTATATGGATTTACAAAATAATGATAACAGCTATCATTCATACGAACAACATTGCTCAAACAATCCTGGAAACTTAAAAAATCTGTGCTATTAATAGAATACTCTTGTGGTGTTTCCGGTCTATAAGGGTAAAAGTTATGATCATAAACCCCAAGCTCTTCAATTTTATCAAGAAAAAAGTTCATGGATATTTTTATATATGACTCAAAACCATCTACTGGCATTATAAATATACTATTAGGCATTTTAAGATTATCACGCCAATAAATACATGCATAATTTAATGCCGTCAGCATCCTTTCCCATTGCACAGGGCTGCTGCTTTGTACGTTCGCACCATCCGCACTCCATTCATGTCCCATAAGCATGCTGCCAATAACGGGCCGTCCTTCAAAAGAATATTTTATATCATCCAAACAATTTCTTATTGATTCCTCCCAACCGGGTGGCAATCCATTCTGCCAACTCACCACCAATGGCCAAACCCAAACGCCTGTGCTTGGTGCATATCTTACGGTTGCCTTAATACCCCCATTTGTAGCATCACAAATGTTCCTTACCGTTATAGTCTCGGAACTTGCAGACAAGTTTTTCAACATAAGTCCTTGAATTTCGTTAACTCCCAGATTAAGTAACGATGTTCTTTCTTGATCCCAATTTGGCGTTTGTGGCGGGGAATAAGCCCAAGGACAGATAGAAAAACAACTATCTTGGGCAAAACCAAGTTTGCATACAATGGAAAGCAAGAGCATAAACAATAATTTCTTAGTCATTGCTGAAACACCTCTACTTTACTAATATTATTTTCTTGTTAATATAGCCCGTGGAATATTTAAGATTACAAAAATATACACCGGAACTTATTGCATTGCCCGCATTGTCCCTGCCATCCCAGGATATTTTATGCCGCCCGGCAGTCTTATATGAGTTTACCAACGTTCTTACCCTCTGCCCCAGCATATTATAGATAGTCAATTCTATAAAAGCCTGTTCGGCCAATGAAAATTCAACTTCGGTTCTTCCCTTGGAAGGATTGGGAAAGACATTCATAAACAATTTGAGATTTCTTTTTTCATCTTCAGGATATCCCAAAACACCACCTGGAGTACCGTCTGAATATATCCGCTGGGCAATGATATCCGGATAAGTAAGATATAATGACCCCGGATACCCGCCATGCCAGGTGCAAACCGCACCACCCAAGCCGTCGTTTGTTATTTGAGGGTATGATTCGCCTGCCACTTGCAGTATGCAAACAGCAACTCCTGTCGTGTTCCACAAAAGATCACCATCTATACCAACTTTTTGAATATATTGATCTGCATAAAACGGACTGCTACGTTTTTCATCCCACACAACAAATAAATTATCGAAATCGTCAGAAGTTGCATCAAAATGTCCACCGGATGTGTCACCGTGTAGAAGAACACCAGTCCCCCATTTTATATTACCTAAACTATCGACGCGTTGGGCATTATATACGTTTGTAACCCCCCCCCCAAAAAGAAGTGAATTTATATAACCACTATAACCACCTTGTAAATCAACACCATTGCTATCCCATATTTTATTTCCCTGACTATCTATAGATTGAGCATAAGTGTTTGAATCGGTTCGGTCATTCCATTTTATAATAGCGCCTCCAAAATTATTTTCGCATAATTTAGCCAAACGTTGCATGCCCGCTTTCACACATATTAGTTCGCCATTTACCGACCATTTGCTATTTCCCAAAGAGTCTACCATTTGGACATAAACATCCTCACCGGTTGTGCTATTATTGCGATAATCATCCTCCCAGGTTATAACCGCTCCTCCATTGCCATTACTGCACATATGAGGCCAAAACTGTATGCTGTCCGCCGTACACACCGGCACTCCATCTATTTGCCAAACAGGATTCCCGGCGCTGTCTATCCCTTGGGCATATATATTATCGCTGGTTGCGGCATCCCTGCCGTCCACATAGGCAATGATCGCCCCACCATGCCCGTCACTGCATATGTCCACATACCCGCTCATCTGATTGCAAACCAGCACACCGTTCTCCGACCACAATCTGTTGCCCAAACTATCCAGCCGCTGGGCAAAGACACGTGTATAAAACAATCCATCCCTATCATCTTCCCAGGCAATTATGGCCCCGCCTTTGCCATCAGAAATCATGGCCGGGTATGTGGAATTCCAATTGGCAAGACTGCAAACCGGAACACCCTGGCTTTGCCAGACGAAATGCCCCGCGCTGTCGACCCGTTGGGCGTAAATATCCCAAGTGGTGTGATTCACAGAATCGGCCCCGCGATATTGTTCACTCCAGCATATTATCGCCCCGCTGTTCCCATCGCTCACTATCTTGGGCAACCAGGCCCAGCTAGTGTCACAAACCACTATACCGTTGGGCTGCCAGCCTGGGGTTTTGGAGACCGTTCGACCAATAGCCACAGAACGCTGTGAATCTATGATA
This sequence comes from Candidatus Edwardsbacteria bacterium RifOxyA12_full_54_48, assembly GCA_001777915.1. Lineage (NCBI taxonomy): Bacteria > Candidatus Edwardsiibacteriota > Candidatus Edwardsbacteria bacterium RifOxyA12_full_54_48. The sequence goes on from MFFN01000004.1 coordinate 267,888, forward strand.
GTGGACCACAATTCGGGTTTGGGCCGGGTATCGCCACGTTCGTTTGCCCATTCTCCCGGCGTCAGACCCCGATCGCTCTTATTATTACCGACCTCATCGGGGTTGCGCTGTTCGTAGTCAAATAAACGGCGGGCAGGCTGGGCATAGGTTACTGCACAAAATATGAGCAGTAACAATCCAAATAATATATATTTTCTCATGGTATTCCTTTTCACTATTCAGCAACCACTATTCTATGCTATCAAATACGATAGTGGTTGTCAAGAACATTTTAGAATATTTTTACCTTGCTTTTCCCTTGCGCAAACGGTTGCGGTATGTTATATTAATTAGCCGGGAAGGCCGGCAGGATAGTGATGTTTTGAGCAGCGGAGATACCTGCCGGTTGCTGTCCGGGATGTCCGGCCCAAAGCAGGGCAATGTGCTATCGAAGGCAACCATTCATAAATGCAGAACATACGAGCATGACCAGAGAAACATCGGAAATAACCGAGCGCATCTCCCTGGCGGGGATAGACGCCGCCAACCTGCTGGGGGCCGGTGACGCCAACCTGAAGCTGATCCAGCATTCCTTCAGATCCAGGCTTACCGCCCGGGGCGACGAGGTCATCATCACCGGCCAGCCCCGGGAGTTGGAGATGCTGACCAGTTTGATCCTGCGTTTGCGGGAGAAGGTGGAATCCGGCGCGGTCCTCACCGAGCGGGACATCGGCTATGCCATAGACGACCTCCGGCAGCAGCCGGCCGCCGGTCCCTCCCGGGAGAGGCCGGCCGGGCTCTCGGCCCTGAAAAAACTGATCAAGGCCAAATCGCCGGGCCAGGAAAGCTATCTGGAGGCCATGCAGGGCAGCGACCTGGTGATCGCCATCGGTCCGGCCGGCACCGGCAAGACCTATTTGGCGGTGGCCGCCGCGGTGGCGGCCCTCAACGAGCGGCAGGTGGAGCGGGTGGTCCTGTGCCGGCCGGCGGTGGAGGCCGGTGAATCGCTGGGCTTCCTGCCGGGCGACCTCAAGGAGAAGATCGACCCCTACATGCGGCCGCTGTACGACGCCCTGTACGACATGATGTCCCCGGAGAAGGTCAACCGCTTTCTGGCCAACGATATCATCGAGATCGTGCCCCTGGCCTACATGCGGGGCCGGACCCTGAACAACTCCTTCGTGATCCTAGACGAGGCCCAGAACGCCACCAAGACCCAGATGAAGATGTTCCTGACCCGGCTGGGCTTCAACTCCCGGGCCGTCATCACCGGGGACATCACCCAGATAGACCTGGCCCGCAGCGACAGCTCCGGGCTGATCGAGGCCCGCAACATCCTGCAGGGGGTGGAGGGCATCAGCTTCGCCACCCTGGGAGAGCGGGACGTGGTGCGGCACCGGCTGGTGCATCATATCATCCAGGCCTACCAGAAACATTCCGGCAACGGGCCGAACGATCCCGGGGACCAAGGAGGCCCGGCCGACTGACCGGATTATGTTCAAGATATCATTAAATAAAATAACATCCCTGGCCCGGAACCTGTGGCCCTTGAACCCCCAATCCAGAAAATTCCAGCTCTTCTGGATAAAACGGGTGGCCCTGGCCGGCGTTCTGCTGCTGGTGATCGCCAACCTGTTCTCCCCGGCCCGCCACGACGAGATCAAGCTCAAGGTCGGGGCCACCTCCCCGCGGGACATCCAGGCCCCGTTCGATTTCCAGCTGGTAAAGGATCCCGCCCTGCTCCAGGCCCAGCAGGACAGCGCCGCCTCCCAGGTTCTGGCCATCGTCTACCGCAACCCCGAGTTCGATCGGAAACTCTACAGCGATGTGGAGCTTTTCCTGATCAACCTTTCCAATCTCCGTCAGGAGGACGAGTATCTATCCACTAAATTAGCGACCATTCAGTCCTGGAAGCTGAACCTGAGCCGCGGCACCGCCGATCTGCTGCTGACCGTGCCCGGTCTGTACTCCTTCCAGCAGGGGCTTAAGGACATGGCCCATTCCCTGCTGGAGCCGGGGGTGCTGCCCTTAAGCGACGGCCAGGCGAAAATGCTGGGACCCGAAGTGGTGCTGCGGCAGGGACAGGATCTGCAGAGGGTCCCGACCTCCCGGCTGTTCACCATGGAATCCCTACCCCTGCTGATCAAGGCCAAGAGCCAGGCGGCCTTCCCCAATTCAGAGCCCATGGCCAAGGTCCTGGCCGAGGTGGCGACAAAATTGCTGATGCCCAATTTGACGGTGGACACCAGCGAGGTGGGATCGGCCCGGGCCAGGGCCAGGGAATCGGTATCCAAATACACCGGCCAGGTGAGCAAGGGCGAAAAGATAGTTGCCGCCTACCAGAAGGTGGACCAGACAACGGCCCAGAAGCTCCATTCGCTGCAGCTCAAGCTGGATGAGATCACCACCGTCTCCCGGCGCAGCGGCTGGAACTATGTGCTGACCCTGCTTTCCCGGCTGCTGGCCCTGGGCTTCTTCCTGGGCATCCTGACCTTTTATCTGATAAACTTCCGCCCGGAAGTTTTCCGCAACTTTCACTCGCTGCTGATCCTGGCCACCATCATCCTGCTGAGCGTATTGTCCGGCTGGCTGGTGCTGTCCCGCCCCGATTTCCCGCCCTACCTGCTCCCGGCGGCCCTGGGCCCGATGCTTACCAGCCTGATGTTCGACATTCCGCTGGGGGCGGTGATGGCCGTCACCGCCAGCCTGCTGTTCGGGGTGGTCACCGAACTGAGCCTGCCCATCACGGTGGTGGCCCTGGCCTCCGGCTCGGTGGCCTCCTTCCTGGTCAAGGGCCTGCGCAGCCGCTTCCAGTTCATCATCACCAGTTTCTTTGCCATCACCCTGGCCAGCGGCCTGGCCATCGCCGCCATGGAATACCTGAAGCTGTCGCCCTTCCAGCAGATCCAGCGCTCCCTGCTGATGGCCCCGGCCAGCGCCTTTCTGTCGATCGTGCTGACCCTGCTGCTGCTGCCGGTGCTGGAGGCGGTCTTCAACACCACCACCGATTACAGCCTGCTGGAGATGGCCGACCCCGACCAGCCCCTTTTAAAGCGCCTGTCCATCGAGGCCACCGGAACCTTCCAGCACAGCCTGCTGGTGGGCAACCTGGCCGAGGTGGGGGCCAAGGCCATCGGGGCCAACAGCCTTCAGGCCCGGATCATGGGCTATTACCACGATATCGGAAAACTGGCCAAGCCGGACTATTTCATCGAGAACCAGGGCGGGGCGGCCAACCGCCACGACAGCCTGGCCCCCAAGATGAGCTTTCTGGTGGTGGCCTCCCATGTCAAGGAGGGGATGGAGCTGGCCAAGAAACACCGCCTGCCGCAGGTCATCAAGGATGCCATCGTCCAGCACCACGGCACCACCCTGGCCAAGTATTTCTACCACAAGGCCAATCTTTCCTCCGAGGGCAAACTACTGGAGGGGGATTTCCGCTATCCGGGCCCCAAGCCCCAGTCCAAGGAGATCGGCCTGGTGATGCTGGCCGACGTGGTGGAGGCCTCGGTCAGATCTTTGAAGGACCGCGACCCCAAGCGGGTCCGCCGGATGGTCAAGGCCACCATCGCCGACAAGGCCAACGAGCTGGAGCTGGACGAGTCCAATCTGACCCTCCATGACCTGCACCTGGCCGGGGAGGCCTTCCTGCCGGTGCTGCTGGCCCTGTTCCATCCCCGGATAGAATACCCCGGGGCCAAGAACGGCCCAGAACAAAAAAACAATCACCCCCAGGGTTAACCAGATAAATTTAATTGCCGGTTATCATGATGACCGTTTTCATCGAATGCCTGGACCATTCCTCCCCCGTCAAGGAGGCCGGATTGAAGCGCTGCATCTGCCGGATCCTGGCGGCCGAGGGCTATGCCGATTACGATCTGACATTGATCCTGGCCGACAGCGCCTGCCTGCGGCGGCTCAATAAGAAATATCGCAGCATCGACCGGGTCACCGACGTCATCTCCTTCGCCATGCTGGAAGGCGACGCCCCGCCGGTGGCCGACGCCGACCTGGGGGACATCTATATCTCCCTGCCCCGCACCAGGAGGCAGGCCCGGGAATACCGGGTCAGCTTCGAGGAGGAGCTTAAACGGCTGGTGGTCCACGGGCTGCTGCATTTGATCGGTTATGATCACATCAAGCCCGGCCAGGCAAAAAAGATGCGGAAGAAGGAAGAACTGTACATTGGGTTTTAGACCTCTCCCTGCCTAACGGCTTCCACTTCGGTTGGCAATAATAAATGCCTTGCTCAGTGCAGGCTCTCCCCGCTGCGGGGAGGGTGTGGGTGAGGTCCGGGAATGACAACCATTGCGGATTGCTTCACTTCGAAAGCAGCGGAAGGTGCCGCCCTCAGTGCAGGCTCTTGTCAGGCAAGGATGTATTTTCGCAATGACTATCTGGAATAAATCGAAAGCTTTGGTGCCTTGGTGGCAAAATATTTAACCCAACACAAGGAGTCCTTTTTTGGATAGCAATCTATGGTTTGAGGTCCTTTTCATCGCCCTGCTTATTTTGCTCAACGGCTTCTTCTCCGCCGCCGAGATCGCCCTGATCTCGGTCCGCAAATCCCGCCTTAAAGAACTGGCCCAGAACGGCAGCCGCAAGGCCGGCATCATCCTGAACATTCTGGAGGACCCCTCCCGCCTGTTCGCCACCATTCAGATCGGCGTCACCTTCGTGGGCTTTCTGGCCGCCGCCATCGCCGCAGTCAGCACTTACAAGATCCTGGCCGACTGGATCTCCCGTTTTCCCGTCTGGTTCATCAGCTCCAACAGCCAGCCCATCGCCGTGGCCCTGGTGACGGTGATCGTCTCCCTGGTGACCTTGATCTTCGGCGAGCTGGCCCCCAAGAACATCGCCCTCAAGCATGCCGAGGCCATCGCCCTGATGGTGGCCGATCCCCTGAACCTGATGGCCCAGGGCGCCAAGCCGCTGATCTGGCTGCTGGCCAAATCCAGCGACCTGGTGCTGGCGCTGTTCGGCATCAAGAAGGTCCATAACAACCAGCTGGTGACCGAGGACGAGATCCGCTCCCTGCTGCGGGCCGGGCACGAGCAGGGGCTGCTGGACCGCTCCGAGACCGAGATGATCCACGGCATCTTCGAGCTGGGCGAGACCACCGCCAAGGAGATCATGGTGCCCCGGATAGACATGGTCAGCGCCGAGGACAACCTGACCCTGGGAAAGGTTTTGCGCCTGATGGACCAGTCGGGCCACTCCCGGATCCCGGTGTTCCACGATACGGTGGACAACATCGTGGGCTTCGTGCACGACGAGGACGTCAACCGGGCGCTGAAGGACAAGGAGCGCTCCGCCCCCATCACCGACATCATCCGGCCGGCCCATTTCGTGCCCGACTCCAAGAAACTGGACAGCCTGCTGGAGGACTTCAAGGCCTGGAAGACCCACGGCGCCATCGTGGTGGACGAGTACGGCGGCACCGCCGGGATGGTGACCCTGGACGACGTGGTGGAGGAGATCGTGGGCGATATCCGGGACGAGTTCGACACCGAGGCCCCGCATTACAAGAGGATCGACGACCGCAACTGCCGGATAGACGCCCGGATGGACATCGAGGAACTGAACGAGGCCCTGGGCACCAGCTTCCCCACCGAGGGCTACGAGACCTTCGGGGGGTTCATCTACGACATCGCCGGGAAGGTTCCCACGGTGGGCGACAAGCTGCGCTGGCCGCTGGCCGACCCGGCCTGGGAGTTCGTGGTGGAGAACGTCAGCCGGAGAAGGATCATCTCAGTGCGGGCCAAGCGGCTGGGCAAGGTGTCGGCCAAGGCAGTAGCGCCTAAGGAATAACGGACCCCACCCTTCCCTCCCCTAAAGCATTAGGAGAGGGAATTCTTTCACCACTTCGCCAGTAATATAACGGTCAATCTCCATGCGGGCTCTGAGCAGGACATCATACACGGCAAGCCGAATAGGTGACGCAGAATAAAAAATATCTAATTTATATCTTCACTATGCCAAAATTCATTCCCGGCCTAAAATTATCAGAGCTGTTCTTTAAAGAGGCCGTAAAACCTTTAATAAAATCGGGATTCCCCGGGCTCGAATATTCCGCCGGGCTTATCGATCATGGTTCTGAAGTGCTGGGCTTCGATACGGAACTTTCGACCGATCACCATTGGGGTCCGAGGGTTTTGCTTTTTATTTCCCCAAAAGACATCGGGCTGAAAAAACAGATTTTTGACTTTCTCGGCAGGAATCTGCCCCCGTCCTTTCGGGGATACTCAACACATTTCGGCGATCCCGACCAAGCCGGTGTTAGGCTCCTGGCCGCAGCAAAAGCGGGACAGCCCATAAGCCATCGCGTGGAAATCCACACCATCGGATCATTTTTCAAAAACTATCTTTTAATCGAGCCTAAAAATGCTCTTACTGCTTCCGGGTGGCTGACATTGTCCGAACAAAAGCTCCGAACCATCCGGAGCGGCAAAATATTTCACGACCAACTGGGCTTGAAACAAATCCAAAACAAGCTGCATTATTTCCCCAGGGATATCTGGCTCTACATGCTGTCGTCGGAATGGACCAAGATAAGCCAGGAAGAGCCCTTTGTCGGGCGCTGCGGCGATGTAAATGACGAGATGGGATCTAGGATTTTGGCTGCACGGCTGGTGCAATCCATCATGAAACTCTGTTTTTTGATGGAAAAGGAATACGCCCCATACAGCAAGTGGTATGGCACGGCCTTTTCCCGTTTAAAGTGTGCCAAAAAACTTTCTCCGGTTCTGCATAAGGTCCTAGCCTCGGAATATTGGAAGGAACGCGAAAAACATCTTTCGCTGGCATATAAGATCGTTGCCCAAATGCACAACAGCCTCAAATTGACCAGGCCTATGGCCGCGGACGTTTCGCGGTTTTATAACCGGCCATATTTGGTGATCCGCGCGGGCATTTTTGCCAGTGAACTTAAGAAGAGGATCAAAGACCCTGTCGTTAAAAGGATCCCGGCCGATATCGGCTCGGTGAACCAGTTCACAAATACCGTCGATCTTCTGGAAAATAATGAACTATTGAAGCGGATGAATATCCTGTACCGATAAATTTTATACCGTTTCTATGAAAAAGAAAACTCAAATAATGCTCATCCCTGGCGAGAATAACTTCAAGAACCAAAAGGATTATCTTCGCTTCTTAAAGACCCGGCCGGTCTCCATTGAGAAGCGGATACGCTGGAGCGAAGAATATCTGAATAAAAGATTGGGCCGGGATTTCGAGATCATCCGGCCCGTCATGCCGCTAAAAGAGAATGCAAAGTATGTTGATTGGAAGGTACATTTTGAAAGATTTATCCCTTTTTTAAGGAATAATCTAATCCTGATAGGCACCTCCCTGGGCGGCATCTTTCTGGCCAAATATCTGTCGGAAAATAAATTTCCCCAAAAGGTATTGTCGGCCTATTTGATCTGCCCGCCCTTCGACAACACCCTGCCCGAAGACGACCTGGTCGGTGGTTTTAAGCTAAAACCCGATCTTTCTTTGATCGAGAAGAATACCAGGAACCTTTATCTGCTTTTTTCCCGGGACGATGATGTCGTTCCGGTATCCCATGCCGCCAAATACGCCGCAAAATTGAAAAAGGCAACCATCATAATCTTCGATAGTAAGAACGGACATTTCAAAGTGTCTGAGTTCCCGGAGATCGTAAAAATGATACGAGGTGACATAAAAGGTTTGTCCCACTTAGATGCCTTCCTTGTCTAACAAGCCGAATGTGAGAAAAACCCTCGATCCCCATCGTTCCATGAGATAACAAACCCGACTGCTGAGCCGATCAGCCAAAGGCCATGGGGGTGAACCTGGCCCACCCGGAAAGAAGTTTTTAATGTCCAAATCATCCGATATCCACAAGATCGCCTTCCTGGGCGATTACCTGCCGCGAAAGTGCGGCATCGCAACCTTCACCACCGACCTGCGCACCTCGGTGGCGGCGGAATTCCCCGCCACCCAGTGCCTGGTGGTCCCGGTCAATGACGTCGAGGGCGGCTACGATTATCCGCCGGAGGTCCGGTTCGAGATCGCGGAGCAGGACCTGCCGTCCTACCTGCGGGCGGCCGACTTTCTCAACATCACCAACGTGGACGTCCTCTGCGTGCAGCACGAGTTCGGCATCTACGGCGGAGCGGCCGGCAGCCACCTGCTGGCCCTGCTGCACAAGCTGCGGATGCCAGTCGTCACCACGCTTCACACCATCCTGCGCGAACCCAACCCCGAACAGCGGCGGGTGATGCGCGAGTTGATCCGGCTTTCCACCCGGCTGGTGGTGATGTCGGAAAAGGGCCGGGAGTTCCTGCGGGATGTCTACCAGGCGCCGGCCGACAAGATAGACCTTGTTCCCCACGGCATCCCCGAGATGCCCTTCGCCGATCCCAATTATTTCAAGGATGAGTTCGGGGTGGCCGGCAAGCAGGTCTTGCTCACCTTCGGGCTGCTTTCGCCCAACAAGGGCATCGAGTACGCCCTGCGGGCCCTGCCGGCCATCATCGCCGAGTTTCCCAACACGGTCTACATCGTGGTGGGCCAGACCCACCCCAACCTGCTGCGCGCAGAGGGCGAGTCCTACCGGTTGAGCCTGGAGCGGATGGCCAAGGAACTGGGGGTCCAGAAGCACGTGGTGTTCTTCAACCGCTTCGTCGAGCTGGAGGAGCTGACCCGGTTCATCGGGGCCACCGACATCTACCTCACCCCCTACCTGACCGAATCGCAGATAACCTCGGGCACCCTGGCCTACGCCTTCGGGGCCGGCAACGCGGTGGTGTCCACCCCCTACTGGCACGCCCAGGAACTGCTGACCGAGGAGCGCGGCAAACTGGTGCCATTCCGCGACCCGGAGGCCATCGCCGGGGCCGTCATCGGCCTGCTGCACGACGCGCCGCTGCGCCACTCGATGCGCAAGAACGCCTACCAGCTGGGGCGGGGCATGGTATGGAGCCGGGTGGCCCATCTTTACGTGGACTCCTTCCGCCGGGCCGGCCAGGAGCACAGCTTCGTGGGGCGAAAATCCTCGCCCATCAGGACCCTTGACGAGCAGCCCGACCAGCTGCCGGCTCTTAAGCTGGACCACCTGTACCGCCTGAGCGACTCGACCGGGATATTCCAGCATGCCAGCTTCACGGTCCCCAATTTCGCCGAGGGCTACTGCACCGACGACAATGCCCGGGCCCTGCTGCTGACCCTGATGCTCCAGCAGGCGGGGCACAGCACCCCGCGCAGCAACGAGCTGGCCGCCACCTATTCCGCCTTTTTGAACCACGCCTTCGTCCGCAAGACCCGCCGCTTCCGCAATTTCATGAGCTTCGACCGCCGCTGGCTGGAGGATGTCGGCTCGGAGGACTGCCACGGCCACGCCCTGTGGGCCCTGGGTCTCTGCATGGGCCATGCCGGCCACGGCAGTTTCCACATGCTGGCGGCCGAGCTGTTCGAACAGGCCCTGCCGGTCGCCCCCGGGCTGACCTCGCCCCGGGCCTGGGCCTTCGCCCTGATCGGAATAGATGAATACCTGCGGCGCTTGAGCGGCGACCGGCGGGCCGGCCAGATCCGGGAATCTCTGACCGCCAAGCTGATGCAGCGCTTCGCCGACGCCTCAAGCCAGGACTGGCAATGGTTCGAGGACGTGGTCTCCTACACCAACGCCAAGCTGCCGCACGCGCTTATCCTCAGCGGCCGCAGTATGAACAACTCCCAGATGCTGGAGACCGGCCTTAAAGCGCTGCGCTGGCTGGTCAGGGTCCAGACCTCCGATACCGGCTCCTTCCGGCCGGTCGGCTCAAACGGATTCTTCCCCAAGGGGCAGGCCCGGGCCCTGTTCGACCAGCAGCCGATAGAAGCCCAGGCCACGGTATCGGCCTGCATCGAGGCCTATTCGGCCACCGGCGACATGTACTGGGCGGCCGAGGCCCGCCGGGCCTTCGAATGGTTCCTGGGACGGAACGATCTGGGACTGGCCCTGTACGATTCCACCACCGGGGGCTGCCGCGACGGCCTGCACGTCGACCGGGTCAGCCAGAACCAGGGGGCCGAATCCACCCTGGCCTTCCTGCTGGCCCTGGCTGAGATGCAGACCCTCCAGAGCGCCCTCACCAGTTTCAACGGGTCGCCGGATGAACAGCGATGAATAAATTGATCTCCCCCGCCATAGCGCCTCCGGTCCTGCAGGCCAAACGCATCGGACCGGTGATCTCCCCGGACCGCTCCCGGGTGTTGCTGCGGCCCTTCTATCCCGTCAGGAAAAGCATTGCCCGGAGGATCGTGAACGGGATCATGACCCTTAGTGACGAAGCGGCGGCCCGATTGCTGGCATCGGTGTTGAGCGAGTTCAAAGACCGGCATACCAACGTTGAGCAGACCTTCCTCAACCGCTTCAGGCAGGTGCAGGCGTATCTGAAGGATAGGAAGGAGACCCCGCCGGAGAAACAGCTGCTGATCGGGGCCTACTTCTCGCATGAATATTCCCCGGAGTCGGCCGCCCTGTTCAATCCGTCCATCGTGCCTCATCCCGATCAGACCAAGCTTCCGGCGGGCTCGCTCCGTTTTGTGTTGAGCCTGCGGGCCACCGGCGAGGGGCACATCTCATCCATCACCTTCCGCACCGGCACCGTCAGCGCCAAACACAGCATCAAGCTCACGCCGCCGGTTCCCTTTGTGACGGAGCCGGAGCCCCTGACCAACGCGGTATACCAGAAGGATCTCTTTGCCCGCAAGCTCCAGGAGGCGGGCCTGCACAGCAACTTCTGCCGGCGGGTGGTGGACCAGCTGCCCGGGGAATTCGTCCTGGACGACCTGCGCCGGATGCTGAAAGCGGAGCGGCGGAAAATGACCCCGGTCGACGCCCTGGCCGACCGGGCCTCCCAGGGCATCCTGCTGCTGGCCGAATCCAACTACCAGGTGCGGTTCGATCCCTCCAGCCATCTGGCCCAGCGGATCCTGTTCCCCTCGGTGCCCAGCCAGAGCAACGGCATCGAGGACGCCCGGTTCGTCATGTTCCGGGACGACGACGGCAGCATCACCTACTACGCCACCTACACCGCCTACGACGGCAAGATCACCCTGCCCCAGCTGCTGGAGACCGCCGACTTTATCCATTTCAAGTTCCTGACCCTCAACGGCCCGGCCGTCCAGAACAAGGGCATGGCCCTGTTCCCCCGCAAGATCGACGGGCGTTACGCCATGCTGTCGCGCCAGGACGACCAGAACATTTTATTGATGTACTCCGACAACATCCACTTTTGGCAGACTCCCAGGATGCTGCTGCAGCCGGCCCAGCCCTGGGAGATGGTCAAGATCGGCACCTGCGGCTCCCCCATAGAGACCGAGGCCGGCTGGCTGGTGCTGAGCCACGGGGTCGGGCCAATGCGGAAGTACTGCCTGGGGGCCTTCCTGCTGGATCTTAAGGACCCCTCGCGGGTGATCGGCCGCCTGCGCCAGCCGCTGTTGTCGCCCAACCAGGACGAGCGCGAAGGCTATGTGCCCAATGTGGTATACACCTGCGGCTCTTTGCTGCACGGCCGGGAGCTGGTGATACCTTACGCCATGAGCGACTATGCCACCAACTTTGCCACCGTGCCGATAGACGACCTGCTGGCGGGGATAGAATGACCCCACCCTGCCCTCCCCTAACGCATTAGGAGAGGGAGAATGATAATATCAAGACCATTAAAAAACTCACTAAATTCAATTATGTTATTTTTATCAACACAAGACCATATCGAGGTATTAAAAAATCTTATTGCGCTGGGTAGACCAAAAATGTTTATGGTTTCGCCCATAAAATACAGTAATGAATATACTTCATTAATGGTATCATTTTTATTACACAACATTTCCGCTAGCGAATCGTTATTAACATTATATAATACATATTCAAATCAATGGTTTCCGACAAATATTGGTTATATTATTGTTAGAACCATGTTTGAAACAGACATAACCGCACATTATATTACAAAAGATCCTACTAAACGCTCTTTGCAATATATCCAATACGGGGCAATTATTGATAAAAAACAACTAGCTATGTGTATTAACCTTTGTAATAGTACAAATAATTCTACAAAAGAATACATGCAGTTAATGTTCAAAGAACGGTACAAAAATAAGGAAGAAGAAATTAATAACCAGTATAATAAGATAAAGAATAATTACACACATAATAATAAGAACGGAAAAAAGACGTTATATAAAAATTGGTCCGGGAAAAGCATACATAATATGGCAATTGAGGTTGATCATAAAGAAGTTTATGAGACGTTATATACGGAACTATCATCATTCACACATGTAGATGTTAAGCTTGCTACTCGCTTTTTACGTGTGGATTTAAAAGGTCCTTATTGGTCTAACAAAGCTTCTGAAAATGATCTTGGATCTGTTTTCCAATATGCAGATATTTTCTTAACTTGCTTTCTAAAATTATTTGGTAAAGAAATGACCATTTGGGATGAAGAAGAAGTTGATAACTGTTGGAATATAAAAAAACGCAGCTAATTTAATTATGCAGAAAATGAAATATTTATGAAATTCTGCTGGGTAACCATAAACGTCAAGGACATGGAACGGTCCCTGTCCTTTTACCGGGACCTTCTGGGCCTGGAGATAAAACGCAAGATGACCCCCAGCCCCGATATGGAGATAATATTTTTAGGCTCTGGGGAAACCCAGGTGGAGCTTATCTGCAACAAAAAAGCCGGCGCTATTGTCGCCGGCAAAGATATCTCCCTGGGCTTCGAAGTGGATTCCTTGGACAAATTCAGCGAGATATTAAAGAGCAAGAACATTCCCATCCACTCCGGGCCTTTCCAACCCAACCCGCACATCAAATTCTTATACATCCTCGACCCGGATGGAACGAAGATCCAGCTGGTGGAAAATATTCCAGCCGCTGGCCCTAAATAAAAGAAGAACTGTCGCTGATGCGTTCCGGACCGCGCCACTTTGCTCCTTCCCGCATCGGGAAGGGGTAGGGGTTAGGTCGGTACCCGCCATTACTTGAATTAATTCTTATATACCTTCATGATCGAACGCACCGAAGCCATAATATTAAAGACCCAGAATTTTTCCGAGACCAGCCGCATCGTCAGCGCCTTCACCCGGCAGTTCGGCCGGATGAAGTTCATGGCCAAGGGCGCCCGCAAGCCAAAAAGCAGGTTCGGGGCTTCCTTCCAGCCCGGCGGGGTCTCCCAGATCGTCTTCTACCGCAGCCGCCACTCCGAGCTGCACACCGTCTCCGAGACCGACGTGGTCTGGGACCCCTCGGCCCTGGCCGAGGACGGCCGGATGAACCCGGCGGCGGTGGCCCTGGAGATGGGCTACAAACTCACCGCCTTGGAGTCGCCCAATATGGCCTTCTACAAGAATCTTTCGGGATTTTTGCGGTCACTGCCATCCTCCGGGGAAAGCCCCAGCCAACTGCTGGGCTTTTTTCTGTCGGCCCTCAACAACCTGGGACACTCCCCCCGGCTGGATTCCTGCGTCAAATGCCGCCGGGAGCTTAAAAGCGGCGGGCCGGTCTTCTCGGTGACCGAGGGCGGATTCCTCTGCCCCCGCTGCCATGCCCCGGAGGGGGAATGCATTATCCTGAAACCGACCCAATCCGCGGCCCTGTATCACTGGCACTCCACCGGAGAACTGTGCCAGATCGCCCCCCGCGACAGCAAAGGGCTGATCGAGACCCTGACCGCCTTCGTCAACCACCACATATCGGGCCGGACCAAGCTGATCTGCGTAAAATATTTGGACCCCACCCCTGCTCCTCCCCTAACGCATTAGGAGAGGGGTATATTGTATTTCCCTTCCCGCATCGGGAAGGGGCAGGGGTTAGGTGTCATTCCCGTGTAAACGGGAATCCAGGAACCCGACCGACAAAAATAACGTAGGGGATGGTTTCAAACCCTCCCCTACGTTAAAACGACCCCGGTACGACCTCACCCTACCCTCTCCAAATAAATTTGGAGAGGGATTTTTTATTCCGCCAGGTATTTAAGCGAGAATTCCTCCCCGCTGATGCGCTTGTACAATTCGGGATAGGTGTAGGTCCCGGAAGGTTTGATCACCTCTTCCATCAGAAACTTCCCGAACTTTTTACCCTGGCCCATGATGTCATCCGTTTTGTGGCGCTGCTTGAACACCTCCCTCAGCATGTCGCAGCTTAGGTCGCCCATGAAATAATTGTGCAGGTAGATGGGATGGGTGGTGTGATGGATCCGGAATCCCCAGGGCGGCTCCCCGGCGAAAGGCTCCTCGCCCAGTATCTGCCGGTATGTCTTCCAGTACAGCTGGTGAACATCGTCGATGGTCTTGATGTTCTCCCGATACAGGGCCTGGTCGAACAGGATGGCCGGAACGGCCTCCAGCCGGGTGGCCCGCTCCCAGCGCTTGAGATTGCCAAAGTTCTCCGCCGCCCCGGCCTGGTCCTCTCCGAAGAACTGTCCGTAGAACGATCGGTCATATAAAAAATCCTGGAACAGGTTGGCGAACCCCTCGGAGATGATGCCGCTGACCCCCAGGTTCAACAGCACCTCCCGGGGCTTAAGCAGGAAAGAATGCAGGGCGTGGCCGGTCTCGTGCAGCAGCACGCCGTATTCGTGATAGCGGTTCTCCACGTTGGCCAGTATCCGGGAGTCCTTGGCCGTCTGGATGGGGAAATTATAGCCCCACTCCGACTTGTTGCGGCGGGGGAAGATGTCGTAGGTGATGTTGTATTTGGTGATGTCCCAGCCGAAGTTCAAAAAGAAATCCCGGACCACATCGTAACCGGCCGACATGTCCACCCGGTGGTTGAGCTCCGGGGCCAGTTGGGCGCTGATATAGGCTTCGTCCCACGGTTTTACTTCCGTGTCGCCGATGAATTTTTCGCCGAATTCCGCCTTGATCTTTTTCATGGCCGGCAGCAGTTTGGCAGTCTGTTCCGGCCAGCCGTCGAACATGCTGGCGTCCAGCTCCTGCTGTTCCAGCTGGTAGGCCGCGAAGTTCTTGGCCCCGTAGAGCCGGGCATATTCTTTTCTCAATCCGATCAGTTCGGCGAATCCGGCCTGGAACAGCGGCTGGTTCACCTGGGCCCGGGCCAGGTAGGCTTTCTTTCTTTTCTCCCGGTCCGGCTGGCTCCGCAGGATCTGGGCGATCTCGGTGGAGCGGATCTCCCGGCCATCCAAATTGGAGCGGTGGGTATTGAGCACCTGGGACAGCTGGGTGGCCAGTTTCTGGATCTCCAGTTCCAGCTGGTTCATCTGGTCGGACAGGTGGTAGGGCTTGAAGGCCTTGTACAGGATCTCTTTCCGGCGCTTGTCCTGCGGCTCCAGGTCCATTGCCTGGTGATCCAGAATGGCCTGGTAGTTTTTCTGGTCCTTGAATACCTTGACCATCCTCTGGTAGGCCTTCTGCGAGCCGAAATCGTATCCGGTGGTGTACTGGACCCATTCCAGGCGGTAGTACTGGGCCGACAGCTTTTCCAGCTTGCGGCCGATGGCGCTAAGTTTTTTTATTTGGGACATTGGGGCTCCTATTTTATTTTTCAAACCTATGCATTGATTATACAAGGCTGGGCGGTAAATGTCAAAACATAAACCCCAAAACCAGCCTTGCCTTCCGCGGCAGAACATAGGCCGAGCTTTCCGGGTAGCGCAGTGAGTTGTAGGGATCGTTGACGTAGTCATTGTAGGCGGCCGCATAGGTGAGGTAGAGTTCCTTGTCGTCTATCACCCCGTCGCCGTTCAGGTCCCGCCATTTGCTGTAATCGGGATTGGGATACATCATGGTATGGCCGGAGCTGTCGATGCCACCCGGCAGGCTGTCCAAAACGGTCTTCCCGGCAAAATCATCGTAGGAGGGCGGCGTGCCGTAGGCATCGGTCAGGCCGGTCTGGGGAAAGATCCCGGTGGTGTTCTTGCGGTTGAACAGATTCAATACCTCCAATCCCAGGGTCAGGTTCACCCCGGATAGTTTGAATATCTTCTCCGCCTTCAGGTCGGTGTTGAAGGTCCAGGGCAGCCGTTCGTGATTGATGTCTCCCACGATGTTGCCGTAGAAATATCCCAGCACGGTGTAGGGAAACCCGCTGTTGGCGTTATTGAACAGGCCTATGGATATATCGGACAAAGGCTGCCCACCAAAAAACCACGGACCGAAATCGCTGCCGGATCCCCAGCCCAGGTTCAGGACAAACTTGTGCCGCTGGTCCCAGTTGAGGAAATAAGTATTGATATATTTTGGGTTCAGCAATGGGTCTTCTAGATTGTCAACCCCACCGTATATGTACTCGTGAACAATATTTGGTGCATCAGTGTTATACTTTGTCATCTGAAAAGAATAATTGGCTAAAATCGAATATTCCTTTCCCAAGGGTTTCAACTCATAAGTCAGCTCCAAGCCGCGAATATTGGCTTGTCTATTATTTTTAAATCCACTGTAACTCAATCCAGTTGTAGTATCTTGGATATATGCGGTATCTATCAGATCATAAACATCCTTATAATACATACTTAGGTCAAGCTCTGAGCTCTGCCCGAATCGTCGTGATAAACCGGCATCATAGGCTATGGTGTAGGGCGCCATTAGCTCCGGTTCGCCCAATACAGTGGTGCCCCGGGCAATGTTGGCGGTTAAATTTTTGTACAGATAATCCCACGACGGCTGCTGTACATACCGGCCGAAGTTCACCCGGAAGGAAGCGGACCCTGAGATCTTGTGCAGAAACCCCAGCCGCAGGCTGTACATGGTGGTGTCCCGGGCTTCTATGTATGAGGCGGTATCGGTCAGGTTGAAGTTATTGGCCTTTTTCCCGGCATTGGGCATGAACCGGTCCAGCCTGACTCCGGCGGTAAGCACCAGGTCGCTCAGCTCCAGTTTTTCCTGAAGATAAATAGCCAGGTTGGCCGGATCGAAATCGTAATAGTCCTTGAACGGCACCGGATCCCAGGGCAGTGAATTCTCCTTGAGGTATACCCGGTATTTCTTGAGATCGATGCCCCCCTCCAGGTTGTTCTTTTCGTTCACCTGGTGATTCAATTTAAAGTTGAACCCGTTATAACTGTCGGCCGTCCTCCGCCACAGCCTGGCCAGGCCGTAGCCTACAAAGTATCCCGGGACGCCATAGGGATTGTTGATATTTTTGACATAGCCCTGTCCGGCATAGGCATCGTAGATGCTGTCGCCGTTGGCATCGGCGTCGGACAGGAAGGTGTAATCCTGCCACCAGCTGCGCTCCTTCTCGGCGGCGGTGTCCAGCACCCCGGCCTGGGTCCTGGCGCTGAAGCGGCTGAGGCCCAGCGAATATGAGGTCTTTAGAGAGAGGTCCTGCCTGAACCTCAGGCCCAGCATCCACTCCTTCTTCAATTCGGCGTAGTAGTTATCCAGGTTGTATTTGAAATATGTGCTGTATTGTAATTCCTGCTCCCTGTTGGCAAACCAGGTGAGGCTGGCCTTGGCATTATATCGTTCAAGTTTATAATCCGCCCTTCCCTGCAACCTATACGAATTAGATCCGCTGTGCGGCAGGTATGGCTGGTCCCATTCCTTCCAGCCGTACATCCGGCCGTGGGCCAGCCGGTCCTGTTTTTCCAATTCCCACATCTGCTGGCCGCTGACATCCGATCCCCCGGCGGCGTAAAGGCTGTCGTAGTGCCTGATGGTATCGGCCCAGTCGCCCACCCAGCCGTAACTTCCGCCGCTGCCGGGGACGGTATCCCACACGGAGTGGCTGTAGTACAGGGTATCGGCCCAGATATAATCCTGGGAATGATCGGGCACGTAGATTTTTTCCGGCATATTAAAGGCTATTATGCCTTTGCGGTCTGCAACCTCGGCATTGAACGAAAAACGCAGGTCATTAACCTTGGGAATGGCCGAATTCCAAAAGCCCTCGAATTTGTTATATCCGCTGTTGGTTGATCCTTGGATCATATCCGAAGTCCATTTTATCCCTTTATCGGCCGACGATTCCGACCGTTCGGTAATGATATCAACCGCGCCCGACATGCTTTGCCCGATGGAAACGGGGAACCCCGCCCCGGTGATCTCGATCCCGGCAATGGCCCGGGAGGGGAGGTGCTCGCTGAATACCCCGAAATGCCGGTCGCTGACATCGAAGCCATCCACGAAATACGCTAGCTCGTCATGGTCACCGCCCCGCAGGTGCATCTGCCCGGCATGGATCACCGTACCTGGAGTTTGCCTGATAATATAGCCCAGCCCGGGCTCAGGCATGTTTATTGTTCGTCCGGCCGCTATGGCAAGCTGGCCCGTTCCGTCGGATTCGTTCTCTTCTGCCTGTTTTTTTTGACTGGCCGGCCAAAGCTTCAAAAAAAGTATCGCACCTTTTTCCGGGTAATACAGCACCTCCTTGACCACCGCCGGACTGGATCCTTTCTTCTCCGCCCGGAGGGTATAACTGCCAGCCCCCAGGCTGTCCATAACAAAATAACCGTTGATGTCCGTCCTGGACTCAACGGTCGTTCCATCTATGGTGATCCTGGCCTTTTCCAGTTTCTGCCCGGTTGCGCCGTCGATCACCAAGCCCTCGAGTTTGTTGGCCTTTTCTCCGGCCAGGGAAAGGGCCGCAGACCATAACAGGATGGCAGAGCAGATGATCCTGCGCATATTCGCCTCGCATATAGGGTTGTTTGACGAAGGGCTTCTTTTAAATGTAGTATAACAAAAGACTCTGGATATGTAAATATAAATCTATCTTGTTTTCCCATCCAGCCACTTGCAACCATTGTAAAGCTCCCGGCGGTCCTTGGACCGGTGCCGGCCCTTGGTCACTATCAGGGTGTCCTCAATGCCGTGGGACATAAATTCCCAATGCATTTTTTTGTTGGCCTCCAGGTTCCAGTCCTTCTCCCGGGATATCAGATAAAAATAATGTCCTTTTAACGATTCCCACTTGGCCAGCCCCATGGCCCCGTCATGGGCGCAGATGCAGACCGCCCCTTTGAATTTGTCGGGATGCAGGAAGACCTCCATCATGGCCTGCACCGCCTGCCCGGAAAAGCCGCAGATGAAGACCTTGGTAGTATCCACCGGATAATCGGCAATAAGCTTTTTATAAGTGACCATGATATCGGCATCGTTCTGCCAGGCACTGCGGTGATTTTTTGTTTTGGCCGAGGTGCCGATCACCCAGCCCAGCCTGTCGGCGATGGCCCGGTTGGAATCCAGATCCTTTTGGGTGGCGCCGGTGCAGGAAGTGATGATCAGGGCCGGGGCGGGCTTTTTTATGTCCTGGGGAGCATAGAATAAATCCTGCTGGGCAAACAATGTAGCTCCATTAAACAACAAAATTATGACACACAACTTTTGCCAGTTATTTCGCAATAATATTTTAACCACCCTCATCCCCTCCTTGATCAAGTAGAAGATCCGCCGTAGCGGAGAGGGGATTAAGGGGTGGTCAATGCCAGAGGCATATAACCACGATAGCTGTGCTATTCTCTTTGAAGCCGTCATCGTTTCAACAGACTTTTGATGTTCCTGCCGTATTTTGCCGGATAAGTTTTGATCAGCAGAACTTCCTGGCATTTATTGAAGGCGGCAAATTCTTTCAGAGCCGTACCCAGGACCGGAAAGAATTCTTCAAGATCGTCAATTTTCTTTTCGATATGCAGTGAATTGACGATCAATAATTTATTCTTACGGTCGGCCTTGGGGTCCAGCCGGCCAACCAGCTCGCCGTTCCACAATATCGGCAGGCTGAAATATCCGTATTTCCGTTTGGCGGCCGGGACATAGCATTCCAGGGTATATTCGAAATCGAATATCTCTCTGGTGCGGTTCCTCAGGATGATCAGGTTGTCGAAGGGCGATAGCAGATGGACCTGGTGCTTGGCGCATTCTGATGTGTCGTCGATCCCGGCCAGGTCTTCCTTCAGAATATAATACTTCTTGGGCAGGCCCTCGATGGATATCTGGACTATCTCTCCGCTTTCCTCCAACTCCTTAAGCCATTTGCTCAGCCGGCCGGTGACATGCATGTATTTGTCTATGTCGCCCTCGCTGGCCGGGCCCATGGAGCCCAGGGCCCGTTTGATGAAAAAGTGCTTCTCCTCCCGCTCGCCGGGCAGGGAGATATCCAGGCCCGGGGGCAGCACCCGTTCGGTCAGGTCGTAGATACGCTGGAAATTCCTTCTCTCGCTGACCATCAATTCGCCGCGTAAAAAGAGTACCTCCAGGGCCATCTTCTCCGGCTTCCAGTCCCACCAGACCCCTTTCCGTTTGTTGCGGCCCTCGAAATCGCCGCCGGAAAGCGGGCCCTCTTCGGCCACCCGTTTCTTCACCCGGTCTATGATGTGTTTCTTTCCTTTTATCCAGGATGAAATGTACTTGCTGCGCCGGCCCTGCATGTGAGAAATATAGTAGCGATAGTCTTTGATCGGCAAATAACTGGCGGCATGGGCCCAGTATTCGAATATCTTCCGATCGTCTTTTTGCAATTGATGCAAGTGCTGCTGGCGGTATCCGCTGACCCTGGCATTGAGAGCCAAATGATGCGCCCTCTCGATGATATTGATGGTGTCTATCTGAACATAACCAAGATGGTCGATGGCCTGATATGTGCCTTCCTTGCCCTGCAGGGATGCGGGATCGTCCAGCAATTGCTTGTGCAGGTTGAGAGCTTTGGCCTGATGTAATGATATTTTAGGCATCTATATTATAACCATTCCCCGTCTTGGTATTTTTATCACTGCTTTTTATAATTTGACCTCCCCTGTCCCCTCTCCGCCACGGCGGATCTTCTACTTGATCAAGCAGGGGATTTAAGGGTGGTCATTCGATAAACATTATAACAAAAGGCCGACCCCGTTGGGGATCGGCCTTTTTATACCGTCTGCGGCCTCCTGCCTGGTTGTTAAACTTGACCTCTCCCTGTCTAACGACATCCCTCTCCTGATTAATCAGGAGAGGGATTAAGAGTGAGGCCTATTCCTGCTTGATCTCCTCTATGATGTAGGTCTCCACCACGTCGCCCACCTTGATGTCGTTGAACTGGTCCAGCCCCAGGCCGCACTCGAAGCCGGTCTGCACCTCGCGGACGTCGTCCTTGAAGCGTTTGAGCGAGGCGAATTTTCCGTTGTACACCTCCACGTTGTCCCTTATAAGACGGACCTTGTGGGAGCGGGCGATGGTCCCGGACAGTACCTGGCAGCCGGCGATGGTGCCCACCCCGGATATCTTGTAGGTCTCCCGCACCTCCACCCGGCCCTGCACCACCTCCTTGAACACCGGGGCCAGCATCCCCTTCTGGGCCTTCTGCAGGTCCTCCAGGGCATCGTAGATGATGTTGTACATGCGGATCTCCACCCCCTCGTTCTCAGCCAGCTCCCGGGCCCGCTCCTCGGGCCGAACATGGAAGCCGATGATGATGGCATTGGAGGCCTGGGCCAGCCGGACATCGGACTCGTTGATGGCGCCCACCCCCTTGTGGATGACCACCAGTTTGACCTTCTCGTTGGACATTTTGAACACCGAATCGCCGATGGCCTCGATGGAGCCGGCCATGTCGCCCTTGATCACCAGCTTCAGCTCCTGGATGGCGCCCTCCTGGATCTGGTCGTAGATGCCCTCCAGGGTGATCTTCTTGGCCGGACGGAACTCATGTTCCCGCTTCAGCTGCTGGCGGCGGTTGGCCATCTCCCTGGCGTCCGATTCAATCTGGTAAACCTGGAATGAATCGCCGGCCATGGGGGCCCCCTCAAAGCCCTGCACCAGCACCGCACTGGACGGCCCGGCTTTAAGGATCTGCTTGCCGTGCTCGTCATACATGGCCCTCACCCGGCCGCTGTACAATCCAGCTACAAAGGACTGGCCCTTCTCCAGGGTGCCCTGCTGAACCAGAACCGTGGCCAGGATCCCCTTGCCCTTGTCCAGCCGGGACTCTATCACCGTGCCCTTGGCCGGGCAGTCGGGGTTGGCTTGCAGTTCCAGCAGGTCGGCCTGCAACAGCACCATCTCCAGCAGTTTTTCCACGTTGAGGCCGGTCTTGGCCGAAACCTCCACGGCGATGGTCTTGCCTCCCCAGTCCTCCACCAATAAACCGACCTTGGAGAGATCCTGCTTGACCCGGTTGGAGTCTGCCCCGGGCAGGTCTATTTTGTTGATGGCCACTATGATCGGCACCTTGGCCGCCTGGGCATGGTCTATGGCCTCCCTGGTCTGGGGCATCAGCCCCTCGGTGGCGGCCACCACCAAAATTACGATATCGGTCACCTGGGCCCCCCTGGCCCGCATGGCGGTAAAGGCCTCGTGGCCCGGGGTGTCCAGAAAAGTTATCGAACCGTTGCTTATTTTCACCTCATAAGCCCCGATATGCTGGGTGATGCTGCCGTGCTCCCCTCCGGCCACATCGGTCTTGCGGATGGTGTCCAGCAGGGTGGTCTTGCCGTGATCCACGTGGCCCATCACCGTCACCACCGGAGGCCGCGGCTTCAGGTTTTCCGGGGAAAGCTTTTCCTCCTCCTTCTCCTCCGGCTGGTTGAATTCATCCTGCTCCTCCAGCGCATAGCCGAATTCATCGGCGATGGTGGCCAGGGTATCCAGGTCCAGACGCTGGTTGATGGTGACCATCAAGCCCAGCCCCAAGGCCTTGGCGATCACCTCTCCCGGCTTGGCCCCTATGGCCTGGGCCAGATCGGCCACCGAAGAATACTCCGGCATTTTAACGACCTTTTCGTCAACCGCCTCTGCCGACAGATCCCCCCGCTCCTTGTCTTTATAGGACCTGCGGGCTTTGCCCCTTTCGATGGCGGCCATGGTCTGCCTGACCGTTGCGGCAATGGCCACATGGTCAACCGGCAGCTTTTTATCCTTATGTTTTTTCCGCTTGCGTTTTCTTTTCCGTTTTCCCAGCGCGTCCTCTTCCGCCAGCGGCTTGGGATAGGGGGTGGTCATCTCCTTGGGATAATCTATGGGAGTGGGCACGATCTTGGTGATCACCGGTTTGTGCACCACCGGCCTGGGTGGTACCGGCCTTCTTATCACCGGCTTAGCGCCCGAAACCGCCGCAACCCTTGATACGATAACCGGGGGAGCTTCCTCCACCGCCACCTTGGCCTCGGCTTTGACCGTGGCTTCTTTTTTCTCCTGGATCTTCTTCTTCTGCTGTTGTTCCTGCTTGACCGCTTGCTTCTCCTCCTCGAACTTCAGCTTGACAGACTCCAGCATATCATTGGTGACCAGGCTCATCCGGCTCTTGATATTGAAATTAAGCTCATTGAGCATGGACAGCAGGGCATCGGCCGATATCTTCAGATCCTTGGCCGCCTCAAAAACCTTCACCTCCTTGGCCGGTTTGGCGGCCTCGGCTTTCTTTTTGGCAACGGGCTTCTTCTGGGCCACTTCCGCTTTCTTGGCCACTTCTGTCTTTTTGACCACTTCTGTCTTCTTGACCGCTTCTTTCACCCCGGCTGCCTTGGCTGTCTTCTTGGCGGGCTTGGTGGTTTTCTTAGTCTCTGCCATAATATCTCCTATTCCTGCCGTTCCGATGGTTCTCCGGCCTGGTGCTGCTCATCGTCATTGTCAGATCCTTTTTCTCCGTCGCTGCCGGATTCTTCGGCCGGATTCTCCTCGGCTTTGGCCGGGGTTCCCTCGGCGCCGGGCTCTGCCGGGGTCGATTCTTCCCCGCCGGCAGGCTGGTCGGGAGCCGGCCTATCGGCCGGCTTGGCCGGGGAGTTCTTCTCGTCAAAATGCATCAACTGGGCATCCTTGGCCTCCTTGGCGGCGGACAGCACCTTCTCGGCCGTCTTGGCGCCTATGCCATCGATGCTGGTCAGGCCCTCCTCGCCCGATTCTATCACCTTTTCCACCGTATCCAGCCCGGCATCCTTGAGCTTGGCTTTGATCTTGTCGGAGATGATCAGTTCCTCCATCGGTATCTGCACCTGGGCCAGGGCCTCGAACCTCTCCTGGTACTGGCTGTCGGTCATCACATCTATCCGCCAGCCGGTAAGCTTGGCCGCCAGGCGGACATTCTGCCCCCTCTTGCCGATGGCCAGCGAATACTGGTCGTCGGGGCAGATCACTATCACCCGCCTCTCCTCGGGCTCGGGGAAGGCCTCCAGCCCCTTGGCCGGAGAAAGAGCCCGGGCCACGAACAGCGCCGGATCCGAAGACCAGGATACGATATCTATCTTCTCGCCCGACAGCTCCCGGACCACCGTCTGGACCCTGGCGCCCTTGAGCCCCACAAAAGCCCCCACCGCGTCCACCTTGGCTTCATTGGAGTGCACCGCAACTTTGGCCCGATCGCCCGCCTCGCGGGCAACAGCCTTTATCTCCACCAGGCCCTCTTTTGTCTCCGGCACCTCCTGCATGAACAGGCGCTTGACAAAATCGGGATGGCTGCGCGACAATATCACCTGCGGCCCTTTGATGGTCTTGGCCACATCCAGGACCACCGCCCTGACGGTGCGCCCCTGCTGATATCTCTCCGAACGGATCTGCTCGGAATACGGCAGAACGGCCTCGGTGCGGTCCAGGCTGACCAGGATGTCGTCCCGGCTGATCTGCTGGACCGTCCCGGTGACGATGTCCCCCACCTTGCCGGAGAAATCCTTGAACACCTGCTCCCGCTCGGCCTCCCGCACCTTCTGGAAAAGTATCTGCTTGGTGGCCTGGATGGCCATCCGCCCGAACTCTTCGAACGGCAGGATCACCTCCACCTCATCGCCCGGCTGGGGGTCGTCGATATATTCCGCGGCATCGGCGGCGGAGATCTCCAGGACCGGATTGAGGACCTCCTCGGCCACCAGCTTCTTGGCAAAGATGCCTATCTCTCCGGTATCGTCCTCCAGCTCTACGAAGATGTTCTCCGATGTGCCGAACCGCTTTTTGCAGGCCTGCAGCAGGCCCATCTTAAGGGTTTCGATGACAAATTCCTTGCTCAGGTTTTTGCGCCTGGCGATCTCGCTCAGGGCTTCAATTACGTCTAGGTTGGACACGCTTTACTCCTTGTATGTATGTGATCCTGGTGTTATTTTTCTTACCCCCTCCCGCAGCCCACTTCGCCGAAGTATGCTATAACAGACGCCTATCTTCGGTTACGAAGGCTGAATCGGCAAGGGTTTGGGGTCAGGTCTTTTTCAATTCCACTTCCAGCCGGGCTTTTTTTATCTGGGCCAGCGGCAGCCAGACCGATGCCTGATCCTTCAGGACGATCTTGACCATTCCGTTCTGGACATCACCGATGTGCCCGATGAAGGTGTTCTGGCCGTTCAGGGGCTGGCTGATGACCACCTTGACCGGCCGGCCGGCATAGCGAAGGAAATCCTCCGCCCTCTTCAGCGGCCGGTCCAGGCCGGGGGAGGATACCTCCAGATTATAGGGCTGCGGGATGGGATCGCTGGCATCCAGCTCGGCCGAGATCCGGCGCGACAGTCCGCTGCAATCCTCCATGGAGACCCCCTGCCCGGGGCGGTCTATGAACACTCTTAGAAAATCCCCGCCGGCCTTGTATTCCACGTCCACCAGCTCCAGCCCCATCTCGCCGGCCAGGGGCCGGGCCAGTTCCTTTATTTTGGCGATGATCTCTTCGGCGGTAGGGTTAAGTTCCATTCGGTGCTCTGCTTTTAAGATTAGAAACTCGAGTGCCGGCCATTCTCGCACTTCATTGCATTCAGCATAAACTCCAGCGGGAAGCCCGTCCGGGTTGTCAGTTTTCGCGCTTGTGCGCTGAAGCGCTATGGCGCGCAAGCACGAACCTGATAAAAAATCTCTGCGCCTCCATGATTGAGTTTCCGGCTGGTTTTTCGGATAGCAAAAGAGAGCGGGCTTTGTACCCGCTCTCCTAAAAATCAAGTCTGGAGGTATTATAGCCTAAAAGGAGATATAATGCAAGGATTTTTTTGCCCGCTCCCAGTCCTCCACCGGGCCTTTGATAACCTTGAAAAGGGTATGGGTCTGGATATTTTTATCGCTAAGTATTGAAATATGCCTCTGGACATCCCGCTTCTTCAGTTTCTTCAACAGATGGCGGAGTTCGTATTCCACCTGGCCCGCAGCCACCTTTATTTTTGGCGCTTTCTTTTTCGAGGATATTTTTTTGCCGTCGAAGCTGTATCCTCTGGCCGCCGATTCTTCATGAACCCCGAGCAGATAAGCACCGATGGCCGCCAACGGGTCCTTTTGTCCCTTGAACCTCTGCAGCTGGGGATGGCTCCTGTAGCCCTTGGTCCCTCCCTGGAGGACCTTCTGGGCCAGCAATCCCTCGCGCCACACGGCTAAAAGACCCTGGCGGTCCAAATATTTTGGATGTAATGACCAGAGGCGCATTGGGCTATTTCGATTTGTTTATCATCTCGGCCGCGATCCGTCCCGATTGGTAGATGGTGGGCAGGCCCGAGCCGGGGTGGGTTCCTCCGCCCACCAGGTAGCAGTTGCCGAATTCCTCGAATTTGTTATGGGGGCGGAAGGACAGCATCTGGCTGATCTTGTGGCTCAGGTTGAAGGTGGCCCCGTTGTATATCCCGTACTCCTGCTCCCAGTCAGCCGGGGTGATGATCTTCTCGACCTCGATGTGCTGGTCCAGATCCTTAAGCTCGGTCTTCTGCTTGATTATCCCGATAACCCGGTCCCTGAAGGCCTTGCGCTCCTTCTGCCAGTCAATGCCAGAGGTCTGGTTGGTCACCGGCACCAGCACGTAGATGGCAGATTTGCCTTTCGGCGCCAGGGTGGGATCGGTGATGCTGGCATTCTGGATATAGACCGATGGGTCTTTTGACAGCATCTTGCGACGGGCGATGTCCTCCACATTGTCCCGGTAATCTTCGGCGAAGATCACATTGTGGTGCGGGATGTCGTACAGCTTGTCCAGGCCCAGGTAGAGCATGAAGGTGGAACAGGAGTATTCCATCTTTCTGAGCTTTTGATCGGTGTATTTCCTGCGGTCCTGAGGTGCTATAAGATGGCTCATGGCCCAGGCGAAATCGGGGTTGATGATCACCGCATCGCCCCGCACCTCCTGTCCGTTCTCCAGAAGTATTCCCACGGCCTTCCTGTTCTCTATAATGATCCGCCTGACCGGAGTGCTTAGGTGGATCTTGCCCCCGTCTTCGATAACGACCTTGGCCATGGCCTGGGATATCCGGGTCAGCCCTCCGATGGGGTGATAGATGCCGAAGCGGTGCTCGATGATGGAAAGAATGGTAAAGGTGGCCGGGCACTGCCAGGGCGACATGCCCAGGTACTTGGCCTGGAAGGTCATGGCTATCCGCAGGTGCTCGTGCTTGAAGTATGCCGCCAGCCGGTGGTAGACCGAAGCAAAGGGGTCCAGCCGGGGAATGGCCTTTATAAAACGGGGCCTTAAGTATGAGAGCAGGCTGCCATAAGGCACCTTGAGGCAGGGATAGACCCGATCGAACTTCTTGCCCTCCTCCTTTTTGAACCTTAGATAATTCCGCCCGTCCCCGGGGAATCTTTTTTCGATCTCCTGGGCCATCTTATCCTGGTCACCGGATGGGAAAAAATCATCCTTGCCGTCAAATCGCAGGCGGTACAATGGCTCCAGCGGCTTCAGTTCCAGATGATCCTCCATCTTTCGGCCGGTCTCCTTGAAGATCTCGTCCAGCACTTCCAGCAGCATCAAAAAGGTTGGCCCGGTGTCGAAAGTGAATTCGCCCAACTTGATGGGGGCGTTGCGCCCGCCCACCACCTCCTTCTTTTCGTATATCTCCACCTGGTGTCCGCTGTGGGCCAGCAGCATCCCGGCGATCAGCCCGCCCGGCCCGGCCCCGATGATGATGACTTTCTTCTTAGACATAAATTTTATCAATTGTTATTAAAATATCGGGTTCAACCTATTTTTTACGTCCAAATTTCTTGGTACTTTGGTGCCTTTGTGGCAAGAATTCATATCAGGTTCTTCTCGGCAAAGCTGTAATGCCCCAGCCTTCCCACTATGATATGATCCAGCAGCCGGATATCCATGGTCTTGGCCACGCTGATGATGGAGTCGGTCAGGGCCTTGTCCTCCGGCGACGGCTGGCAATGCCCGCTGGGGTGGTTGTGCATCAGGATCAGTCCGGCGGCATGGCAGTCCAAAGCTTCCTTGATGATCCGTCGGGGATAGACCGCGGCCTTGTCCACCGTCCCCTGGTTTATGATGCTGTGTTTCAGCACTTCGTTCTTGGTGTTGAGGTAGATGCACAAAAAAACTTCATTCGGCTGGCCAGCCAATTTGGACTTGGCAAAATTAAGCACCGTCTGGGGAGATGAGAGCACGTCCCTTGATGACATCTCGTTGGTCATATAATACTCGGTCAGCGCCTTGTTCAATTTTATCAGGATGCCGGATCCCGGGCTCAACCCCTTGACCCGGCCCAGTTCCTCGGAGGAAGCATCCAGCACTCCGGAAAGCCCGTTGAATCTCTTTATCAGTTCCTTGGCCAGGGGTTTGATGTCACGCCGGGGCAGGGCATAGGTCAGCAACAGCTCCAGCAGTTCATAGTCGTGCAGGCTGTCCCCTCCGGTTTTTAGGAACCTGTCTTTCAATCGTTGCCGGTGTCCGGCATTAAGCTCCCTGTTATCCATTTCCCACCTGCTAAATTTTCATGACCAGATTGTTGTTGGAAATACTCTCCGATGATGGAAATCGGCTTGCATATTTGCCGGGTTTGTTATACAATACTTTTGAACCATCTTTTCCGAGGAGGTCTATGGAAAACTATACCATTCTGGTGGTCGAGGATGAGGCCAACATGGCCCGGCTGCTGGAATTTCAACTGCGGAAGGCCGGCTATCAGGTGATCCAGGCCCGCGACGGCCAGGACGGCCTTCAGGTGGCCCGGGAGAAACAGGTGGATCTGATCCTGACCGACATCATGATGCCCATGATGGACGGCTACGAACTGTGCCGGGCCGTCAAGAAAAGCCCCGATCTGAAGCACCTCCCGGTGCTGATGCTCTCGGCCAAGATAGACCGGGCCAGCATCATCCATGGTTATGCGGTGGGCGCCGCCCGTTATCTGACCAAGCCCCTCAAGCGGGAGGAGCTCTACAAGGGCATCGACCTGCGGCTGAAATACGCCTCCAAGGCCCGGTCCATGCTGGCCCGCAAAGCCAAGGAGTGGTCCGGCAAACTGTCGGTGGTCAATATATTCAAACTGCTGGAATTGTTCTCCGTCGGAGGCTGGACCGGCCGCATAGAAATAATCAATATCGAAGGACAGCACGGCTGCCTGCACCTGAACCAGGGGGCCATCGAGCACTGCAGCCTGGAGGGGCAGATCAATATGTTCAACATATTCGTGGTGCTGTCGTGGGAGCAGGGCTCCTTTGAGGCCACCCGCTATTGATCCCCTCCCGGGGCGCCGCTGTCCGCTCTGGGTGAAGTTACCTTGCCAGGGCTTTCTGTCTTAAGCCCTCGGGAAATTTTTCTATGGCACACCTCAATGCCGTCCGCGGCATTTCCTTTTTATTCTCGATCACGTAGTCAAAGACCTCGCGTTGGTGATTATCCCCGGCCACCTTCAGCATCCAGCCGTAGCCCTTCTGCACCAGATCCTCTTTATCCGACAAAAGGATGTCAGCCGTCTTGAAGGCCTCTTTAAGGAAAAACCCCCGGCGCAAACCGTAGATCAGGGCCACGCCCGAGGCCCGGCGCATCCACCACTTGGGCGATCCGGCCCACTTTAGGACCCGGGGGGCATACTCCGGATGATGATATAGAAAACATCCCAAGGCATGGGTACAGAGATCGTCCACCCCGCCCCAGTCCGGGGCGAATTTTTTTAGCCATTTTTCGAACCGGGAGAAATCGCCGGGCTGGTATCTCTTTCTTGATCGGTAAGCCCAGTCGAAGGCAATGGTCCGCTCCTCGCTGAGGCCGGATCCCAGCAGGTGGCCGCATAGTTTGAAAATATCGTCCCTGGGCCGGTCCTTGATGGCGGCATAATATTTTTGGGAGATCTTTCGGACCGCCGGGGTCCTGACCCCGTAAAGTTTTATCCCCTCCTTGAAAAAGACCTGGATCGCCCGGCGGTATCCTTCATCGCTGCCGGCTTTCAGGTCCTTTCGTATCTCTATTACCAGCCTTTTCAATTCGCATCCCCCGCACCGATCACCCGGCGGATCATTTTACCATCGCTATTGTACAGATCGGTGGACACCAGATTGGTGCCCGGGTCAAGGTAATTCACCCTGCGGGAATAGCCCTTCCGGGCGGCGAATTCCGGCCGGTAAAAGTGCTCCACCCGGCTGGTGCTGCCGCCGGAGTATGGCAGGTTGTAATAGTTGATTATCTTGTAGCAGCCGGTCCTGCGGCTGTAGGGTTCGGTAAGGAATATCCGGGTCTCCTTGATCTTTTTCTTCAAATCGAAGAGATCGTTTATGTAGAGACATTTGTCCCCGTGCGTCGGGTCGCCCCGATAGGAGATGCTGATGGTCCTTCCGCCGTAGATGTTGTTCCGGTCTATGACCCTGATCCGGTTGTTGGGCAGGCGGCTTCCGGCCAGCATCAGGAAGGATATGAAAACCAGCCCCAGCAAAAAATGCAGGTAAAAGAAAGGCTGGCGTTTTTTATTTTTAATGATCCTCATTTTTCCACCGATAAATGTCCAGGTCTATCGTTCCGGCCAGGCTGAACTCCACCCCCTCGCTCTCCAGCATGACCCGCTGTTCCTCGTAGCCCTGGCTTGGTTTCAGGGATATCTGTCCCTTGCCGTTTATCACCCGGTGCCAGGGAAGTTTTTCCTTGCCCGAGCTGGAATGCAATATCCAGATGACGGCCCGGGCACCCCTGGGATTGCCGGCCAGGGCCGCGATCTGCCCATAAGACGCCACCTTGCCGTGCGGGATGCGTTTGATGACGGAGATTATGTTGGAGGAGAAGGTCATGCTCTTTGGCTGTCCTAAGCTAGTTTATCTAAAGCCTCTTTCACCGCACCAGGATGCCTGACCATAATATATTTCCATTGTCCGTAACTGCCATCCCGGTTGACCGCCGCCACCCATCTTTGGGCAGCGGCTTTTTTTTCATTTTCGTGCTCGTCGAAGCCTTTTGTTTCCAGAATGAGAAAATAAGGTGTTTGACTGTCTGGCGCACTTTTCAGGTGGATAATAAAGTCGGGCACATAATCGTGGGGTTGCCCATTATAGGTATATGGTATAGAATATCCAAGGCCAGCATTCTTAACAAATGAATCAACCATAGGATGGGTGTCTATATAGTAAGCGGCTGATTGTTCCCAGCGCAAGGTGTCGGCGACCACATAATTCAGATGGCTTTTTGTTACTTCTCTTACATCCTTAGATGACCAGTAATCCACCTCATGGGTTGACCCCGGTCCCCGATGCTGCTCATAACGCGGGATTTCCAAGGTCTCTCCTGTATCATCAACCGGTTTGATGGCTTTGCCAATGTTATCTATCGCCCAACCATAGTAAGGAGAGAGAAATAAATCAACCTTTTCAGACGGCGGCAGTGCTTTTACATGGTTGTCTATATAGCTGCGGACAAAACCAAGCAACTGTGGGAAAAGGATATGGGTTGGTAAATCGTTTTTTGATGTTCTATTTCGCAAATCGCGCACCAAGTCCTTGGTTAATTCAAAAGCCAGCTCCTGCAATCTGTGGCCTTGACGAAAATGCTCAAGTGTTAACATATCGGCTCGGCCGGGGCCTAATAGCGATGGCCGGCCTTGATTGCTGGGCAATGCGGCTTTTAATTCAACTTCCGGTGGGATTTTGGCTGGGTCTAGAGTGACTGGTGTAACCTGATCCCAGTCAATTTTTATTTTATTGCTGACAGCCTGCGTATACCCTTCCACCCTGGGAAACGAAATAGCGAAATATTCCTTTTCCGGAATGGCATGAACATGGTGTTTTATTTTAGGCGGGGGAGGTGTTCCACCGGGATTGGCCTTATAGGGAATAACCTCAAAAGGCACGCCCAGCACCTGGGCCAATTCTTCGGGGTAGCGGCCGTTATCATCCAGATCGCTATAGTTGCTGCGGCGCAGACCCCGGCCCACCACCTGCTCGCACAACAATTGTGACATGAAGGGCCTAATGCCGATGATATGGGTGACCGTGGTGCAATCCCATCCTTCGGTCAGCATGCCGACGCTGACGATGCAACGTATATCCCGGCCCGGCGGGGTTAATGGGCGTTTTAATTTCTTGGCCAGTTCCTCAAAGCCTGGCGGGTATATCGGATTGCCCTGCAGATCAAGCGGCCAATATTTCTTGCCAATAGTATCCAGGGTGCGTCTCAGCCACTGCATTTCATCCGATTTGCCATTGTCGCCGTCCGTTTCATCAACCACTTTTGAATCTATCCGGATAGTGTTAACGGTTTTTTCTGAGTTGCGAAGGCTGGCTATGTTTAGCGAAGGGATCCCTGACGGGCAAGTATCCTGGGCGATCCACTCATAAATGACTTTGGCTATTTTGGTATTTTTGCAGACTATTATAAACACCGGCGGCCGGTCATCATCCTGGTTCTTCTCCCATTGTTTGCGCAGGTTTTCCCACTCACCGGACAGCATGATAATGGGAGCATTGGCATATTTTAGGATGGCCTCAGGTTTTGGGGCTGCCTTGGAAGCCCCTTTTTCAGCCGGTGTCAGCTGACCGGTCACCCATTTCCAAAGGTTAAAATATTTGGGCCTCTCTTCTCCTGAAGTGTCGCGCAGAGGGAATTGGGGGATTTTTACCAGGCCGGACTCTATGGCATCGGTAAGGGGGAAGTCGCTCACCACCCAGGGAAAAGGTTTGTTGGTATCCTGGCCCACCCGGCTTAGGAAATACGGGGTAGCCGAGAGGTCAATGCAGAAATTTATGCCCCGGTGTTTATGGATGCGATCCAAGCCGTTGATCCAAATGGTGGCCTCCTGAAAGAATTCCTCGGCCTCTTCGTCCTCTCCAAACAGGTCGGTTTCTAGATCATCTTTTAAGTCGGGCCTGATGCGATAGGCGTGGTGAGCCTCATCGTTGAATACCAGGATATTCTCCTTTTTGCCGACATCTCGGCCCAATACTCGTTGCAGCCACGAAGCATCGCTTTCCAGATACCGGGTGGATTCCACTTTTGCCTTGATAAGATTGCCCTGCTTGTCCGTCTCCTCTCTTATCACCCTCAACAAACCCGCGGATACCTGTTTTTTGTAATCTTCCAGGGAAAGATAGCGCTTGCCCCGGGCCGTGGTCGACTTGTCGGAGATGTGGACTGTCTCGGTATCGGTTTGCTGAACGCCGGAACGTATGACCTTGGCTCCATTGTTAAGCGAGGTCGTTTCCTTGACCTCAAAGTCATGCCAATTCTTTACCAGCACCTTGCCTTTAAGCAGTTGCGGCATCAGATGGGGGGGCACCAAATCGCGGGTACGATAAACGCTGGCTTCTCCAACATTGGGGTCAAGCTCGGCTAAACGGTAGCGTATTGTCACAGTAGGGCACATTACCAGAGCCACGTCCGAGTATTGGGAATTAGAACGGTCGCTGGCCTTATTCAAAATGCTCCAGGCGATCAGCATGCCCATCACGGTAGTTTTGCCGGTGCCGGTGGCCATCTTGGTGGCATAACGCTGAAAGGCCTTGATCCCCTCAGCGATTTGAGACTCGTTGGGATGATCCTGGGGGATATCCAGACCCTGCCGCAGGTCGGCCCGGGCCTCGCGCAGGAATATTACCGTCTCGGCCGCCTCCAGCTGGGCATAGAATAAACGCCACTTGCGCCCGTCCCGCCGCCACCATTCCATCAACTCGCGGGATATCTTGGTGGCTCCGGGGTATCCCTGCTCCCGCCATTTTTTTACCCGTAGGCGGATGTCGTTGACCAATACCATTTCATAGCCGGGCGAATAATCGCGAGAAGGCGCCAACACCCCTTCCAGTTCCCATTTGACGTCGGTGTCACTGGGGGGATAGACAATGGAAGGACGCCGGCCGGACTTGCGCTGGGCCATCTCGCCTTCCTTGATGAACCAGAATTCCTTGGGTTCCTCAAAGGGCGAATTGAGAATTGGTTCAGAAACTTCGAAATTATTCATTGCATATCCAGTAAAATAATTGCATTATCTACCAATTTGGTTTCAGACCTATTCCATTGGTTATCAAGATACTGTTTTGGGTTGGCTATCTCAGTGAGTATGTCCCAAGCAAATTGGTGTACTTCAATGAATTTGTTTCTTGATTCTCCGGTGTTTCCGTAAAGCTTATTCAGCGTGTTTGTTCCATCTATTGGCAGGCATGCTTTTGGGAAAATGAAATGCAGGCATTTCGAATTGGAAATTAATTTACTATTAGTTTCCATCAATATTAAAGAGTTATAAAGTTCTTTTAAGTATGGAATAATATCCTTATTTTGTGACCATGAAAACAATTCAAGTGCCTTCTCTGTCTCGGTGAATAAATCCCTATTTTGTTGGATATTTTTCTTAAAGTCAGAGTAATCTTTCATTTTAGCCCCACGGCTATTCATATCCCAAGAAACAAGAGTGGCGTATAACATCTCCACACAAGGGTCAGAACCTATAAAGTCTAAAACCGACGGTTTCTGTTGCCGCAACTGTATTACACGATGATAGAAATGTAAACTTGGTCCGCCACGGTAATTAGTATTAATGCCGGAGATACGGGTTGTAATAATATTTCTAACCCGTTCTATTTTATTCTGTCGTTTTTTTATCATGTCATTATATAACCTATTCCATCTTCTTGGTCACGATCAACTCATTCCCCCTGTCGTCGATAACCTTCACCGCAATGGTCTTATGCTCGCCCAAACTGAACGGCGCGCTGACAGTTCCGGCCAGATGGTCCCACACCCCCTCGTCGTAGGCCCCGCGCAAAGCCTTTTTAAGGCTCTCCCAGGCTCCGGTACGGGGGAAGAAGGCCTGGGTTACATGGAAACAAAGCCCATTGTAATCGGAATCCAAGAACCAGGCTGGCACCTCGTCGCCCTTGATGTGATCGTTGTTCATGGTGGCCGGGTCAAAAGTATCCAATCCCAGAAGTTCCACCTGATAGCTGTCGTCCTTGCTTTTATTTACCTTGATGTCCGGCAGGCCGCAGACCGAGAATATCTGGCTGGTGCGCATGTTCTTCAGCAGATCACCCATCATGATGTCCGGGGTCATCTGGACGTAGGTGGCCGGGATGCCCACAGTCTGCTCGCAATTATCCACCAACTGGCGGGCATTGGGTTGGATGGCAAAGCCGATGACGTACAAATGGACATAGCCTCCCTTGGCGTGGGCCTCGCGGGCCGCCTCGTAGACTAATTTCTCGCTGACCGCGCCGTTCTCCGGGCCAAAGACAAAGGCCACGGCCTTGTCGTTCTCCACCGCCTCGGCCGAAAGGGAAAGGGATTTGATAGGAGGCCGGATATTCTTAAAGGCCAGGGTCCTGTTACCAGGCAGTTGGATCACCGGGCTGAGGCGCAGCACTTCCAGCATCCGTTCGATAAATTTATTGCGCTCCTCGGGGCTGGTGCCGGAATCTTCAACCCCGTCGCCTTCCCAATCCACCGGGGTGGGAATAGTGGCCTCAAAGCTGAACGGCCCGGCCACCCTGATGATCTTGTTTTCTTCCTCTTTTTCCGGCCGGTCCACCAGCACCTCTTCCTTGGGAGGCTGGTTGTTGGCGATAGACTCAAGTGTAATATGCGGCACAATGCCGCCCACTTCCTCGCCTTTGCGGTTTTGCCTGCGCAGATACTCAAACCCTCCGGCCGGCCCTCGTTTTGGGTCTTTTAGTTTGAAATATGGGAATGTGGCCGTAAGCAGACGCTGTTTGGCCAGGGCCAAGGGCACGCGCGAAACATCGCAGGTGATCCACCGCCGGCCCCATTGCTCGGCCACATAGGCCGTGGTGCCGCTGCCGCAGGTGGGGTCAAGTACGAGATCGCCGGGTGACGTAGTCATAAGCATACAACGCTCAATAACCTTAGTATTAGTCTGAACAACATAAAATTTTTCGCCCGATAAACCAGCCATTGCTGTATCTGTCCAAACAGCATCTATAGGATCCCCAGGCGATTCATCTACATATAATTTATACATAAGAGAATTACCGACAGCCACCAATCTGTTTAACTGTGCAGCTCTATCTAAACCTTCTGGAGAAACGGACCAATGTCTATTTTTACCAGGGTAGTAATCTACACCATCAAATTTATATGAACCAGAGCGAGTATTACTATAATCTTGCGAGTTGCATGGAACAAGTCTAAATCTTCTCGTACCTTCTGGTATTATATTATCATCCGTAATTTCATCGTTAGTTAAACGTCTATATTGGCCGTTTACTAAGTCGATAAAACAGTAATCCCTGTTAAAATTTTTATTGCCTTTTTTACTAATGAAATATTTATAATATTTAAGCGCCGTATCATCTTTTGAATACCATAGAATAAAATCAAATGTTTGCTCAAGCCTTTTTGTCGCAGCACCTCCTGATTTTTGAAAAGCAATAAGTGCTTGGAAATTCTCTAAACCAAATATTTCATCCATCAATTCCCTTACATGATGCACATTTTCGTCGCTTATCTGCACGAAAATGCTGCCAGTATCTTTTAGCAGTTCACGCGAAAGCAGCAATCGGTCGCGCATATAGGTAAGATAGCTGTGCAGGCCCAGTTCCCAGGTATCCCGATAGGCCTTTACCATCTCGGGCTCGCGGGTCATGTTGTCGTCATCGTTGTGCTTCACGTCCCGCCGCCGCACGAACGGCTGGAAATTGCTGCCGAACTTCACCCCGTAGGGCGGATCCATGTAGATCATCTGCACCTGGCCGCCCAGGTTCTCGTAATGCAGCAGCGAGTTCATGCACACCAGCGAGTCGCCCAGCATCACCCGGTTGGTCCACTTATCCTGGTATTCATAGGCCTTCAACAATTGGTCGGTAATACTATGGTGAGGGTCGCCGATCATCTCATAGATATCTAATTGGGCTGCATCCTTACGATGGCTTTTCAAGGTTTCAATAATGGTCTTAGTTGAGAGCCGTTCGTGCACGAACAGGGGAAGGGTGGGCACCTCGAACGACAAGCGCTCGGCCTTGCCCGCCCAATTAAGGAACGGCTGGCTGAGCG
Organism: Candidatus Edwardsbacteria bacterium RifOxyA12_full_54_48; assembly: GCA_001777915.1. NCBI lineage: Bacteria > Candidatus Edwardsiibacteriota > Candidatus Edwardsbacteria bacterium RifOxyA12_full_54_48. The sequence goes on from MFFN01000004.1 coordinate 304,897, forward strand.
TTTTCAGCTCCTGTGCGGCCTGCTTGGCTTTTTTTAGGTCATCGGATTCCAAAATTTGGGTGATGAGGGCTTCACCCTGCTCCCGGGCCGGGTTCTGGCCGTCCCAAACAAGTTCCGGGGCGAGCGAGGAATCGTATTTATAAACTTTAGGCGGCTTTTTCTTTTTGAACTGGGCCTGGGTGCCGGCATCCGGCCGCAGTGGCACGGTGGCCTCGGGGTGGTCGTAGTCCTTGGTCTGTTTGTTGGCCCCGGCGGTGATTGTCTTTGCCAAACGCGCAGTTACCATGGCTTCTGCTTTCGTGTTATCATCGCTGCCGATGATGCGGTCGATAATTGCTTTTTTCTCGCGGCCGCTATCGTCCAACCCCAGGTCTGTGCTTATCTTCTTCAGTTCATCACGGGTAAGTTTGGAAAGGATTTCGGCAATCCCGGCTTTCTTGGCCAGCTCGTTGGCAATAAAATCCTTGGTCGCGCCGGTCAGACCGGAAATATTGTATTCCCGGGCCAGATCCAGCAGGCGAGCGCGGGAGATGAGATTCAGTATTTCAACGGAAGAACGCATCAATTATTTCCTTTCGGTTGGTTCAACAGTTCCAGAAGCTCGGGGACGTAGTTTTTTGCGTTTTTAATAACTTTTGTTTTCCAGCCTTTAGAGAAATCATTATATAAAGCGATAAAGCTGCCCACCAAATCAGGGACGGTTTTTACGAAGTCAATTAATGATTGCAGAATTCGTATGTCTTTTTCACGTTTCTCGGCACTTCTCTCTTTAAGCACCAGCATCTTTTGCAATATAAAGGCTTCAATTTTGGGAAGGACTATGGTTTTGCCTTTATAAGTTAAATTAATGGTGTTGGCCTGCAATAGGTTCATAAAATCAAGACCTTGGGCGTTGATCGAGATATCCGAAAAACGATTGCTTTTAGGCCGTCCCGCACCCGCCTGATGGGTTAAAAATTCTATTTCCAATTCAGCTTTGGCATATTTTTCGCCATAACCCGACCGGGCGCCGATATATTGATATCCCATCTCCAACAGCATTTTGCTTAAGTCTATTTTAGGCGATACCCGCAAGGGTTTTGGCAGCAAAACATCAACGTCGTTTGTCCTTAAAGCCATTAATTCTTTACCGTCAAAGTATACGTTTTTATAAAAATAGACGCACCAACTGCCGACGATAATGATCCGTTCCAATACTCCGTTATCATGAAGCAGTTGTAAAAAATTTTCAAGGTCTTGTAATTGACTTGAGGGCGAGGATTCGCTTGATGTCTCGGATGTCATTTCTCACCGATTTTAAATTTATAATATATTCCCGGCATTTTGCCAGTTTTTGCCGCAGTTCTTTGACTTTGTCCGAATCGTATGGCCCTAGGTATTTGAATATTATCCGGTCCTTATCCCGGTAGGCCAAATAGGCATAAGCAGCATTACTCCTTTTTTTTACGGCAATGCTGCCCTTGGGGCACTGGTTAATATACTCTATGTATTTTTTTTCAAGTACCCGTAACCGCGCCAGTTCCTCTTTAAGCATGTTGCTTAAAATGTAATAAGCCATATAATATGCCTAACAAATGTTTGTTTTCATTATATAATGTTAGGCAAGAAATGTCAACATTTAATTTTTCCCCGTTGCCTAACATTATAATACACATTTGATAATGTGTTAGGCATATTCAATACGTAACTCGTTGATTATTAAGTATATATAAAATATTTAAAATAACAATAATGAATTTAAATAACACTTGACAAACAGTTAAATATTTATTATATTTAATGCAGACCTATAGCTCAACTGGATAGAGCGTTCCCCTGCTAAGGGAAGGGTTGCGGGTTCAAATCCCGCTAGGTAGATGGTTTATAAAGGAATCATCTACAAGGCGAGGACACCCAAGTCAAAGCGGCGGCCAGTAATGGCCGCCGCTTCTGTTTTCCCTTTACGCCTTCTTCTCGTTCTTGTCAATTATCTGGGTAAAGTACTTCATGAACTCTATCGGTAACGGGAAGATGATGGTGGAATTCTTCTCCACCGCGATCTCGGTCAGGGTCTGCAGGTAGCGCAGCTGGACGGTCACAGGCTCCTGGGCCATCACCGAGGCCGCATCCCGCAGTTTGGACGAGGCCTGGAACTCGCCGTCGGCGTGGATCACCTTGGCCCGGCGTTCGCGCTCGGCCTCGGCCTGCTTGGCCATGGCCCGGCGCATGCCCTCCGGCAGGTCCACATCCTTGACCTCCACCGCCTGCACCTTGATGCCCCAGGGATCGGTGCGTTCGTCGATCACCTTCTGCAGGGTCTGGTTGATCTTCTCCCGGTTGGAGAGCAGTTCGTCCAGTTCGTGCTCGCCCAGGATGGAACGCAGGGTGGTCTGGCCCATCTGGCTGGTGGCATACATGTAATCCTCCACCGCGATGATGGCCTTGTCGGGCTGGAACACCTGGAAGTACATCACGGCGTTGACCTTCACCGAGACGTTGTCCTTGGTGATCACCTCCTGGGCCGGCACGTCCAGGGCGATGGTGCGCAGGGTCACCTTGACCATCTTTTCGAACATGGGGATCAGGATGATCAGCCCCGGGCCCCGGGTGCCCACATAGCGGCCCAGCCGGAATACCACGCCCCGCTCGTACTCCCGCAGGATCTTGATGGTATTGACCAGGATGAACAGCACGAAGATAATTAGAACAATGTAACCTGTCATGGTTTTTCTCCTTTATGAATGTTGATTATTTAAGCGTTTAGCGTAAAGCGCTTAGCGTTAAGGTTCTTTTTGTCTCAAGCCAACTATCATTTTCCAGAGCATTCTGCCGATTTCCTGCGATAGGGAATATAAGCTTGTAAAATCATTTTCCTTTAAATAGCCAATATCTTTCGAAAGCATCAATTGCGTCTGCAGTTCTGCCAATGAACCATTTGCCGTATATAAAAATTGAATATATTCCTTGCGATTTTTGCGTGCATAGCCCTCGGCAATATTTGAGGGAATTGAGACCGAACACCTCCTGATCTGGGAGGTCAGACCGAAATTTTCCTGGCTGGGAAACGCCTTGGTTATTTTATATATCTCAATACACAATTTATATGATTTTTGCCAAACGATAAGGTCGGCAAAACTTTTAGTGCTATACATGCATTTCTCCGTTCCCTATCCGCTTTACGCTTTCCGCTACTCGCTCTTTATGACTTTCAGCCTCATTCCCTTCACTTCCACCACCCTGACCTTGGCTCCCTCGGGTATCTCAGCATCCGACCAGGCGTTCCAATGGGTGCCCTCCACGAATACGCTGCCGCCGTCCTTGTTGACAACCGTCCGGGCGTCGCCCTCCCGTCCCAGCAGGCCCTTGTCGCCGGAGACCGGCCTGGTCCTCAATGTCTTTATGGACAGCCAGACCCCGATGATGAAGAAGGCCGCGGTCACCAGCACCACCGGAATGATCACCTGCAACGAGACTCTCATGGCCGGGTCCGGCGTCTGAAAAAGCATCACCGATCCTAAAAACATGGCAACTATACCTCCTATGCTAAGTATTCCGTGCGAGGCTATCTTTACATCTAAGATGAACAACACAATGGCCAGAATTATCAGCAGCATCCCGGCATAATTGACCGGCAGGGTCTGGAACGAGAAGAAGGCCAGAATCAGCGATATGGCTCCCACCACCCCGGGAAAGATGGCCCCAGGATTGGAGAACTCAAAATACAGCCCCAGCAGTCCGGCCATGAACAGAATGTAGGCGATATTGGGATTGGAGATAATGGACAGGATCCTGTCCCGCCAGTTCATCTCCACCTGGACCTTTTCCGCCCCCTTGGTATGCAACACCACCGTATCCTGGCCCATCACCACCTGCCTGCCTTCCAGAAAAACCAGCAGGGCTTCGGTATCGTCGGCGATCAGGTCTATCACTTTCCGCTTGAGCGCTTCGGTCTCGGATAAGGAAACGCTGCTACGCACCGCAGAATCGGCCCAGGCGATGTTGCGCCCCCGCTTCTCGGCGATGGATCGGATGTAGGCCGCGGCGTCGTTGGTCACCTTGCCGGACATGGTGCTGTCCATCTGCCCGGTGCCGACGGATACCGGATGGGCCGCCCCGATGCTGCTGCCCGGCGACATGGCCGCCACGTGTGAGGCCATCGTGATGAACGCCCCGGCCGAGGCCGCCCGCGATCCCTGCGGGGCCACGAACACCACCACCGGAACCTTGGAGGCCATGATGGCCTTGATCACCTGGCGCATGGACTGATCCAGCCCGCCGGGTGTGTCCATCTCTATGATCAGGCATTCCGCCTTCTGATCCCGGGCCTTTTCTATTGACTGGACCATAAAGCGGGCCGAGGCCGGACTGATGGCGTCCTCCACCCGGATGATCATCACCTGGGAGGCCGTTGATAGTGAAACCAGCCCCGATAAAATGATGCTCGTGAAAAGTAAAACCTTTTTCATTCTTATACCTGCTGTAAAATATCCGTCTGAATCCAATTAAATCAGCGTGATCTGCGTTCCATTAAACCTAGTACTGGAAATGCTTGATCTTCTCGCCCTTCTGGCCGATGTCGGTCATGCTTTCGATTCCGATCTCCAGATGTATCTTGCTGAATCTTTTGGTCACCTCCCGGTCGCTCTTCTCGGTCTTGATCCCGTGGGGCACCATGGGAATGTCCGACACCATCAGCAGGGCGCCCCGGGCGATCTGGTTGGCGTGGCCCACGATGAACAGGGTGGCGGTCTCCATGTCTATGCCGATGGCGGTCAGCTTCCGCAAATACCTCTTGAATTCGGCGTCCCATTCCCACACCCGGCGGTTGGTGGTGTAGATCACCCCGGTGCGGTAGTCCAGCTTCCGCTGTTTGAGCTTGTCGGAGACGAATTTGTGCAGTTTGAAAGACGGCAGGGCCGGCACCTCATGCGGCAGGTAATCGTTGCTGGTCCCCTCGCCCCGGATGGCCCCGATGGGCAGGATGAAATGCCCCAGCTCGGTGGTCTTTTTAAGCCCGCCGCACTTGCCCAGGAACAGCACCCCTTTGGGATGGCGGGCCACCAGCAGGTCCATCACCGTGGCGATGTTGGGGCTGCCCATGCCGAAATTCACTATCGACAGCCCGGCCGGGTTGGTGGCGGCCTGCATGGGGCGCCCCAGCCCCTTAATCTCGCAGTTGAACCGCTCGGCGAAGCTCTGAATGTAATCGTCGAAATTGGTGAGCAGGATATAGTCGCCGAATTCGTTCAGCTCCATACCGGTGTAGCGGGGCAGCCAGTTCTTGGCAATGTCCAGTTTTGTTTTCATAAATTCACGCCTTTCGTTGTAAATATATTACTGTAAAACATATCCAATATCAAGTGTAAAGTTACAAATAAAATCAGTCCTGGCCAACAGAAAGCCCCATATCATAACTGATACGGGGCCTTGACGGTCCGGAAGGCTCTATTTGGTTATTCCCCGGGCCGAGCTTTCGATGAACTCCACGATGTGCCTGATCTCCGGGGACATCGGCAGGCTTTCTTTGATGCGGCTCAGGGCCTGGGTGGTGTTCAGGTTGGAGCGGAAGATAAGGCGGTAGGCTTTCTCTATCAGGTCCCGTTGCTCCTGGCTGAAGCCGCGGCGGGCCAGGCCGACCGAGTTAAGCCCGTACATGCCCAAGGGATTGCCGAAGGCCTTGGTGTAGGGCAGCACGTCCTTCTGGACGGCGGAGGAACCCCCGATCATGCAGTAGCATCCCACCCGGGAGAACTGGTGCACGGGGGTCAGTCCGCCGATAATGGCGTAATCCTCCACCGTCACATGGCCGGCCAGGGTGGCGGAGTTGGCCAGGATGACATTTTTTCCCACCGTGCATTCGTGGGCGATATGGCAGTAGGCCATCAGGAAACAGTTGTCGCCCACCAGGGTGACATCCCCCTCGTCGGTGGAGAGATTGATGGTGGCATATTCGCGGATCACGGTATTCCTGCCTATTTTGACCGTGGTCCGGCCCCCCTTGAACTTGAGGTCCTGGGGGTCGCCTCCCAAAGAGGCCCCGTGCCACACCCGGCAGCCTTCTCCCAGCTCGGTCCAGCGGTGGATGGCCACCGAGGAGCCGACCTGGCAGTTGTCGCCGATGACGCACTCCGGTCCGATGATGCTGTAGGGACCGATCTCCACATCGTTGCCTAACTTGGCTGACGGGTCTATGATTGCAGTGGGATGGATTTTGATGGACATGTTCTAAATGATTTAAAGGTTGGAAATGATTATAATCTTCAAACCGAAATGACAGGGAACCGCCGGAAATCCGCCCGGCTTTTCTTGTAAACCAAGGGGCATTTTTGGCCGCGATGCTGTTAGCTGCCGTGCGCCAATCACACTGTTTCCGCTTCTTCCGCTAACCGCTTCCATAGTGATTCAACCTCTAATATTTTTGCCCACTGTTCCAAATAACCCAGGTTTAATTTACCATACTGCACTTCATAAACCCGCAGGGCGTCGGTAAATTGTTTTTCACTTCCACCGGAAAGTTTAGACCATCTCAATTTGGCTAAAATTGTATCCTCCGGGGTTGAAACTTGCATTTTTACGCCCATAAACTCTTCGCTGATCTTGCGTAAAAAACGCGACCGGTCAAAAGGTTCGTCGGTCAATATCCAAAAATCAACTTTATCTCCGGTGGTTACATCAATTAAATTAAACATGCCCTGCCTGGCAATCGCCTCGAGAATGCTCTTTTCATCCAAATAAAAATCGGGCGGCGGGAAAGCTTCGGACAATTTCTTTGCGGCTGATCTTTGAATGGCAATGACCAGATCTATGTCATGGGTCAAGCGCGGTTCGCCTTGCAAGCTTGATACAACAGAGCCTGTTATCATATATTGGATCCCAGCTTGATCCAGCGATTTAATGACCCTCTTTAATAATTCCTGTTGTGACATTTATCCAGACGCTCCAAAAGTATTTTTTTTAATTCCTTGTCGCCCAGATTTGGAAATCTCTTGCGTAATCCATGAATAAAAAGTTGCCCGGCAAATTCAGACAGCTCAAATGCCTTTAGCAGCCTTTTTTCGGGCGACATGTTCCGGAGCGCCTGAATGTATATCTTATGATTTGGACGGTTTTTAATATTCATCGTGATTTGTTATTGAACGTGTTATATACATGAGCATGGCAGTTGTCGCCGATGACGCATTCCGGCCCGATGATGCTGTAGGGGCCGATCTTGGCTGACGGGTCTATGATTGCAGTGGGATGGATTTTGATGGACATGTCCCAAATGATATAAAAGTTGTAATTATTGTAACGGGTGAAAAGGTAAAAGATAAAATAATTATATGTCAGGTTTGTTTGTGGCTCAGCTTACATATCGATAATAAATTTGCGGCAGGCCTGACACATATTTGCCCCAACTTTGGGTCTTCCGAACCCTGCAAATTCGCCCAATTTAATGCTGCCTATGGCCCAAAGCCCAAGCAACAAACTTTTTTCTTCCGGCAGCCATTTCAACTTATATCTGTCTCCATATATATAACCCCTGACCATTTCTGCCGTGCAATAAGGGCATTTCATTTCGATCTAGTCCCTCAAATAATCATTTAAAAGAAGCACAATATTAAGTGTTCGCTGTGGGAAGTATCTTGTTTGGCATGTTAGCAAATATGGCTTTAAAAGGTTTTATTTGTTTGAACGTTTCAAACGTCGCTACCTGTCGACGATCGCCGCGGTCATTTCGGCCTCGCACACCACCTGGCCGTCCACCATGGCCTGGCCCTCCATCTTGCAGATCCCCCGCTTGAACGACACCATTTTAAGCTCGAACCTCAGCTGGTCGCCCGGCACCACCGGCTTGCGGAAGCGCACCTTGTCGATGGCGGCGAAGTACAGCAGTTTCTGGTGGTAGTTCTCCACCGAATGCAGGATCATGAACGCCCCGGTCTGGGCCAGGGCCTCGACGATCAACACTCCCGGGAATACTGGCCGGTCGGGGAAATGGCCGGGGAAGAACGGCTCGTTGATGGTGACGTTCTTGATCCCCACCACCCGTTTGCCCTCCTCCAGGTCTATGATCCGATCCACCATCAGGAAGGGATAGCGGTGCGGCAGCATCCCGGCGATGGCGTTGATGTCGAACACCGGGCCCTTTTTCTGGCGCTCCATCTCGTCGTAGACCTTCTTGATCTCCCGGACCAGTTTGACGTTGGAGCGGTGCCCGGACTTGATGGAGATCACATGCCCCTTGATGGGCATGCCCAGCAGGGTCAGATCGCCCAACAGGTCCAGTATCTTGTGCCGCACGAATTCGTCGGGGTAGCGCAGCGGCTCCTTGTTCTCTATGCCCTGCTCGCCGATCACCACCGCCGAATCCAGGCTGCCGCCCTTGATCAGCCCCTGGGACCTGAGCATCTCCACGTCCCGGGCCAGGCAGAAGGTCCGGGCGTCGGCCAGCTCCTTGTCGAACACTTCCCCGTCGATGGCGAAGGAGGCGTACTGGCTGCGTAGCAGGTGGTGGTCGAAATCTATGGTGAAGCTTATCCGGAAATCCTTGGCCGGATTGGCCACCAGCTGGACCTCATCGTCGGCGATGGACACCATCCGGGGCAGTTCGAAATATTTTCGGGGGGCGTCCTGCTCCACCGTCCCGGCCTTTTTAAGGATGTCCAGGAAGGGACGGGAGGAACCGTCCCCGATGGGCGGCTCATTGTTGTCCATCTCCACCCGGAGGTTGTCTATCTCCAGCGAGGCCACCGCCGCCAGGACATGCTCCACGGTGTGGACCTTGACCAGTTGGCCGTCCACGTCCCGCCCCAGGGTGGTGCCCCGGGCGGTCTCCACCACGTAGTCGATCAGGGCCGGGATCTCCGGAGCCTGGGGCAGGTCGCTTCGGATGAACTTGATCCCGCTGTCCGCCGGGGCCGGCTTGAAGGTTATCTTGGTGACGTTCCCGGTATGGACCCCCACCCCGGAAAAACTGACCTCGCCCACTATGGTCTTCTGCAGTTTGGCCATGGTATATTTCCTTATAACGATAAAAATGCTATGGTGTTATCGGGTAATGATACCTTAAAAAAAAAATATTGTCAAATGGTTTTAGGGAAGCTATGGGACGCTGATCAACGCTGATTTAAATGATCTTATCATCGCGGGCAAACTTTCGCCAATGCCTGCGAAGCGATCCAGGACCCATTGACCACTCCGCCATAGGCGGATCCGCCCATTTGGATTTACTTACGGTGACGGAAAAGAGCACAAAGAGATTTTTCATTACCGTACTTGCCCAGCCTTCATCTTCTTTAATTTCGAGGAGAAAAAGAGGGGTGTCTGTGGATTTGTGTTGAATGCAGACTTGACAAACCGGGCCCAGGATATTATAATGAATGCGAATAATTCGCATTATAAGACCGATGAAAAACCGAACCAGAACCAGCAAGGCCCAGCGCAGCATCCTGGATATCCTGGAACGGGCCAAGGGGAAGCACCTGCGGGCCGAGGAGATCTGGCAGACCCTGCGGTCGCAGGGCCGCAACATCCACCTCTCTACCGTCTACCGCTCCCTGCAGGCCCTGACCGCCTCGGGGCTGGTCAAGCGCAATTACCTGCAGGAGAACCACGCCCATTACGAACTGGCCGGCACCCCGGGCATCCATCTGGTCTGCAGCCAATGCGGGCAGGTCCAGGAGATCGGAACGGCAAAGGAGGACAACATCCTGGGGGCCTTGGAAAAGGAGCTGAAGGACAAGTTCATGGTGATCGACTGGCAGATGCAGCTTACCGGGCGCTGCGCCAAATGCCTCGACAAGGTCCGGAACGGAGCCGCCCATGGTCGTTGATAATAAAATTACCTCAAATAAATCCTGCGGATATTGCTGCACCAAGCTGGTGAAGCTGGGCGTGGCCTTCGGCCAGAACAGAATACTGGAGGATGTCAACCTGCACGTCCACTGCGGCCAGTTCACCGCCGTGATCGGCCCCAACGGGGCCGGCAAGACCACCCTGCTCAAGGCCATCCTGGGCGAGGTGCCGCACACCGGCCACCTGCATTTCATCGATTCTGCCGGACAGCGCCCCGACCGGCCGCTGGTGGGTTATGTTCCCCAGAAGCTGGAATTCGATGCCACCGCCCCGGTCAGCGTCAGGGACCTTTTTGCCGGGGCCGCCGGCCGCCGGCCGGTATGGCTGGGCATCGGGCACAGCCAGTCATCCCGGGCCAAAGAGGCTCTGGACACGGTCCAGGCCGGGCATCTGCTGGACCGCAAGCTGGGACAGCTCTCCGGCGGGGAACTGCAGCGGGTGCTGCTGGCCATGGCCATCACCCCGGTGCCCAACCTGCTGCTGCTGGACGAGCCGGTTTCGGGGGTGGACCTGTCCGGCATCGAGCTGTTCTACCAGATGGTCTCCCAACTGCGGCGGGACTATCACCTGTCCATCATCCTGGTATCCCACGACCTGGCCACAGTGGCCCAGTTCGCCGACCGGATAGTCTTTTTGAACCGGACCGTCATCGCCGACGGCACGCCCCGGGAGGTCCTTTCCAACCGGGCGGTCCGCCAGGCCTTTGCCCTGCCTCCGGAAATGGCCCTGAGCTTTCCCGAGATAGGCCCGGAGCATACGAACGGCCGGGGATGCATCAGCTGCAACCTGGAGAAAAGCCCATGAACCTGTGGTACTGGTTGACCGGCCTGCTGCCATTCGACTGGCTGAGCTTCGCCTTCATGAAGCAGGCCCTGCTGGCGGTGATCCTGGTATCGTACCTGTTCGGCCTGCTGGGCTCCCAGGTCATCAACCAGCAGATGGCCTTCTTCTCCGACGCCATCGGCCATGCCGCCCTGACCGGCATCGCCCTGGGCGCCATCATGGGCCTGGCCGACCCCACCTGGGCCATGGTGATCTTCTCCGGCCTGCTGGCTTTGGCCATCTCCTGGCTGAGGCGCTTCAGCCTGACCTCGACCGATACCGTCATCGGACTGTTCATGGCCTTTGCCGTGGCCCTGGGGATAGTGATCCTGTCGCGGGGCGGCGGGTTCGCCAGGTACTCCGGCTACCTGGTGGGCGACATCCTAAGCATCACCCCGGCTGAGATAAGGAACCTGCTGGTATTGATACTGGCGGTGACGGTCCTCTGGGTCCTATATTTCAACCAGCTGATGCTGATCAGCCTGAACCCCTCGCTGGCCCGCAGCCGGGGCATAAAGGTATGGCTGATAGAGGCCATGTTCTCTCTGGTGGTGGCGGTGGTGGTCACCGTCTCCATCAAGTGGGTGGGCCTGCTGGTGATAAACTCTATGCTGATACTGCCGGCCGCCGCCGCCCGCAACATCTCGGGCAACACCCGGCAATATGTCTGGTGGTCCATCGCCATCAGCCTGGCCTCGGGGATATCGGGGTTGATCGCCTCCTATTACCTGTCCACCGCCACCGGGGCCACCATCGTGCTGATATCCATGGGGATCTTTGTGATCACCCTGGGGCTAAAAAAACTGATCCGCTAAACATAAATTTAACAATCAAACGGAGACGCCGAATGCGAAGGATTGTTCTGTTTTCATTAACTCTTGTTTTTTCGATCCTCATGTCCGCCGCTTTGCTGGCCCAAATCAGGACCTGCGCCACCTGTGGCAAGACCATCACCAAGGATTTTCTGGAATACAACGGCCAGCCCTACTGCTCCCAGAAATGCTTCGAGGCGGCCCTGCCCAAATGCTCGGTCTGCGGCAAGTCGGTGGGCGAAGGGACCAAGCAGGGAGAATTTCTCAGGGTCAACGGCAAGATATTCTGCTCGGAGAGATGTTTTGAGCGATCCCTGCCCAGATGCGCCGCCTGCGGCAGACCCGCCAAAAAACAGCTTCGCTCTGCCGATGATGCCTCGAAAGTGTACTGCTCGCAGGAGTGCTATCAGACCAGCCTACCCAAGTGCGAGTTGTGCCAAAAACCATTGAACAACTGGAAGGCGATCAACAGCCATATTTATTGCAATGACTGCGCCACCCTGCCCCAATGCCTCAATTGCCGGCTGCCTGGGGCCGAAATAAAATTGGCCGACGGTAGATATCTTTGTAAAAAATGCCAGCCGGAGGCAATCGTCTCTTTTGAGAAAGGGCAAAAATATTTTAACCAGGTCCGGCAGGATATCAAAAAATATTTGATTCTATCAACCGATCATAGGATAACTTTCCAACTGGTGGATGCGCAGGAACTGGGCAGGATCACCGGAGTAGCGGTTTTTTCCGAACAGGGCCTGTACAGTCACAAATGGAAGACCTATCAGACAGCCAAAACCAAGGTGCCGGGCAGTGATACCTTCGTGATCTACATTCTTTCCCATCTGACCCTCAAGTACTTCTACAATATAGCCGCCCACGAACTGGCCCACGACATTCACGACGCCTATTATCCCAACGCCAAGGGCAAGGAGCTGGAGGAAGGCTTTGCCGAATACATCTCCTCGCTGATGAACGCTTACTGGGGCAACGACAGCTTGAATCTTGAGAAGCTGCAGAACCAGGAGAAGATCTACGCCCAGGGATATCAGAGATTTTTAAAGATAGCCGAGAAGAACGGCCTGACCGATGTTCTGGCCTACCTGGAGAAACTGAACCAAGCGCCCCAACCCAAAACGACCAGGAAAAAACCCAGTGAAACAAAACCTTAAGATATCTCTGCCGGTCTTGATATTCGGCATGGTTTCATTGACCCTTACTTCGGGTTGCAACCCTGAGCCGCCCAAGACCCGGCGGTTGCCGCATGACTATTCAAGATACAAGCTGTCCAAATACGATTCGCTGGAATATTTCAATATCTCCCCCGACGGCAACCGGTTCATGGCCCTGTATAAGATCAAGGACCAGTGGTTCGCCCAGGTCAACGAAAGGGTCTTTGAGGATTTTCAGGGAACCTTGCTGGACAGCTTTTCCAGCAAGCCTAAATACAGTCTCAGCCCCGAGGGCTCCAGGGTGGGGCTGGTCTATCAAAAGGAGAATCCCTATCTCTTCCGGGTGGCCAGTGGTGATCCCGGCCGGGCAAATATACCGCCGGCGGACACTTTGCCCCGCTGGTTCGTCCAGATAAACCAGAATGTCTACGGCGGATTTGACGGCGACCATATGCCGGTGGTAAAATATTCGCCGGACGGCTCGGTGTTCGGCTTCGTTTACAAGAACCGCGGCTGGTATTACATCCGGCTGAACGACGAGATCTTCGGTCCTTACCAGAAGGCCGATCTGGGCATCACCAGCGACGGGCGGATCACCATCGCCCGTATTGACAAAGGCTACGCCTACCTGGAGGAGATAGAAAAAACCCCCAATCCCAAACAAAGATGATATTATGCTGCTTACCTTGACGGAATTGAAGAACGGCGAGGCCGCCCGGATCGAATCCATCTCCGGCGGACACGGTCTCCAGGCCAGGCTGGAGAGGCTGGGGCTTCGCCCCGGACTTAGGGTGACCAAGGTCTCCGACTTCGGCCCGGTGGTGGTATCCTCATCCAACGGGCAGGTGGCCATCGGCAAGGGCCTGGCCCGGCACGTGAACGTGAAGGTCGATGATTTCAAGGTCCTGCTGTTCGGCAACCCCAATGTGGGAAAGAGCGTGGTCTTCTCCCGGCTGACCGGCCTGGGGACAGTCTCATCCAATTACGCCGGGACCACGGTGGAGTTCTCCAAGGGGGCCATCTGGGCCGAGGGCAAAAGAATGGAGCTGATCGACGTGCCGGGGGCCTACACCCTGGAGGCCACCTGCAGCGCCGAGGAGGTGGCCAGCGATTTCTGCACCCGGGACCAGGCCGACCTGATAATCAATGTGGTGGACGCCACCAATCTGGAACGCAACCTGTATCTGACCCTCCAGCTGCTGGAGAAGAAGATCCCATTGATCGTGGTGCTCAACAAGTGGGATATCGCCCGCCACAAGGGCATCAACATCAACTGCCAGGAGCTGGCCCAACGTCTGGGGGTCAGGGTCATCCCGGTGGTGGCGGTGACCGGCGAAGGCTTGAAGCAGGTGATGTCGGCGGTGGCCGGAGCAGGACGGGGGGAGGTAAGACCTTCGGAATTCAAACCCATCGACCACCAGGAGCGCTGGCATATCATCGGGCACATCAGCCAGGAGGTGCAGCGGATAACCCACAAGCATCCCAGCCTGCTGGAGAAACTGGAGGACGCCAGCGTCCGGCCGCTCTCCGGGGTGCTGATCGCCCTGGGGCTGATGGTGCTCTCCTTTACGGTCATCAGATTGCTGGGAGAGGGGCTGATAAAATATCTGCTGGATCCCTTCTTTATAAACATTTACGGCCCGCTGGTGCAAAAGCTGGTGGCCTTTATTCCCTGGCCGGTGATCCGCCAGCTGCTGGCCGGACAGACCCCGGAGTTCATGCAATCCTTCGGGGCGCTGACCACCGGGGTCTACATCCCCCTGGCCATAGTTCTGCCCTACATCGTCTCCTTCTATCTGGTGCTGGGAGTGCTGGAGGACATCGGCTACCTGCCCCGCCTGGCGGTGCTGCTGGACCGGACCATGCACCGCCTGGGCCTGCACGGCTACGCCGCCCTGCCGCTGGTGCTAAGCTGCGGCTGCAAGGTGCCGGGGGTGCTGGCTTTAAGAGTGCTGGAATCGCGGCGGGAGAAGATCCTGGCCTTGACCCTGTTATTGATGGCCGCCCCCTGCCTGCCGCAGTCGGCCATGATGGTCTCCCTGCTGTCGGGCTTCGGGATCGGGTATGTGCTCCTGGCCTTCGGGGTGCTGATCGCAGTGGCGGTGATCAACAGCCTGTTCTTGAACCGCATTTTGAAGGGCCAATCCCCCGAGATCATCATGGAGATCCCCTCCTACCAGATGCCCCACGCCGGAACCCTTCTCCGGAAGACCTGGCTGAGGATCAAGAGCTTTTTGCTGGAGGCCACTCCGCTGATAGTGCTGGGGGTGCTGGCGGTGAATATTCTGGAGATGCTGGGGGCGATAAGATTGCTGGGCCGCCTGGCCAGACCCCTGGTGGTGAACGTTCTGGGTCTGCCCCGGGAGGCGGTCAGCGTCATCCTGTTCGGATTTTTGCGCAAGGACATCTCCATCGCCCTGCTGGCGCCTCTTAACCTTTCGCCCAAGCAGGCGGTGATCGCCTCGGTGTTCCTGGTGCTGTACCTGCCTTGCATAGCCACATTCTTCGTGGCTTTCAGGGAGATCGGTTGGAGGGGGATCGCCCGGGTGCTGGCATTGACCCTGAGCTGGGCCCTGGTGGTGGGGTTTTTGATGAATCTGATCTGGGTGTAAAATTAACGACCTCACTTTCCCCTCCCTAATGGCCTACTTCGCCGCAGTGAGCCTTGACCCAAAAAAGTATGCTGCGGCTACCAAGGCTGAACTTCCGGAAAGAACCTGCACTGAGATAGGCACGTTGTTGTAACAAACGAAGTGGGGAGGTGAGAGATCCGTCCAAAACAAAAAAAGCCGTGGCTCTTAAGCCACGGCTTTTTGCATGCCTGAACTAGATGTTTTCGGCGAAGAATATCTCCGACATCTCCTTCAGCAGTTTCTTCTTGATGTTCACCTTATCACGGGCCCTCAGCTTGCTGGTGCTCCGGCCGAAGATGTAATCGTCTATGTTGAAATCCCGCAACAGCATCTTGGTGTGAAAGATGTTCTCGTGGTAGACATTTGTGTCTATCAGCTGGTAGTCCTTGTTGACCTCCTTGTAGAGGTAATTCTGGATGGAATTTATCTTGTGGTCTATGAAATATTTCCGTCCGCTGAGGTCCCTGGTGAATCCCCGCACCCGGTAATCGATCACGGCGATATCTGAATAAAATGCGTCCAGCAGGTAATTCAGCGCCTTCAGCGGCGAGATCACCCCGCAGGTGGAGACGTCGATGTCGGCCCGGAAGGTGCTGATGCCGTTGTAGGGGTGGCTCTCAGGGTAGGTATGGACGGTGATGTGGCTCTTGTCCAAGTGGCCCGCCACCGCTTCCGACTGGATATTCTCGGCCGGGGCATCGGGAAAATCGGGGTGGTCCAGCTGCATGTGCTGTTCCGAGATCAGCATGGTGACGCTGGCGCCCTGCGGATCGTAGTCCTGCTGGGCGATGTTCAGCACCTTGGCCCCGATGATGGAGGCCACCTCCTTGAGGATCTTGGTCAGCCGGGCGGCGTTGTATTCCTCGTCGATGTACTTGATGTAGTCCTCGCTGTATTTGAGCCCCTTGGCATGGCAGATATCGTACATGTTGAAACTGAGGGTCTTGGTCAGGTTGTTGAACCCGTAAAGCTTCAGTTTTTTGATGGGCTTGACCTCGATCCTGGCATTCTTGGCCCGGAAGATATTTCTTTCCTTGTATTTTACCATCTCTTTGACCCCTGATAAAAGAATGAATTAATAAACGGGTCTATTATAGAACTAATCTGCCTTAATATCAATAGATAAAATCAAATAACGGGATTTATTTCGCCAGCGCTAAAATAAAAAGCCCCGCCGATTCATCTGTCATTCAACTGGAAACAGAGGATTGGTATTCACAAATTGACCACCTACCACCCCACGGCCAGCCCCAATTCCAGCGGAGTCTCCATCACCATCCGGTCGAAGGTCATCAAAAACCCGTAATCCAGGGTTATCCCAAAGCGGCGGGTCACCGGAACCTTTATCCCCAGGCTGGCCTGGCCGAACGGCCGGTAAGTTGTCTCTCCGGTTCCGGGCATGGGGGTTAACACCGTCAATTCGGAAAAAGGTGTTAAATATGAATCAGTATCTCCAAACCCTGTGTAAAATTTTCCGACATGCGAGGCCATCACACCCAGTCCCAATTTTAGGTTGGTGCCCATGATGGCTCGCGGTCTGATCAGCTTAATGTACAGACTCACCGGAACCTGCCAAGAGGCCTGGCCGGTCCAGATCAAGGTTTGTCCGCCTACCCCAGTAATCTCCGCGCTTCCAGCAGGCTGCTTGCTAAATGTCTGGTAGGAGCCGGTGCCGCCAAATGCCAGCCAGTCCTTGGTACGGTATTCCAGTCCGCCACCGGCCTGCCAGCCGCTCTCCCATAGCGAGAAGGGTTTGTCGTCAAACCCGTTCTCCGCCCAGTCAGGGCTGGCATTGTCCACCCAGCCAAAATTTATATTGGTGCTCCACTGGGCCGCCGCCGGCAAGGCAGCCAATAAAATGACCAGTGAAAATGTTTTTTTCATCGCCTTCTTTTCAAACTTCATACTTTCAACCCTTAACTTCTATCTTCCCCACCGGCGCCACGTAGACCACGAACTCGTCCTTGCCGTCCAGTTGGCACAGTTTGTCGAACAATTTCTGGTTATAGGCCCCGATGGCGCATGTCCCGCAGCCGATGGACTCGCAGGCCAGATACAGGTTCTGGCAGAGGTGCCCCGAGTCCTGCAGGATGATCTTCTTGGCCTCCAACGAATAGCGCCATTCCGTCTTGTACGGCACCGCGCTCCAGATGAAGGTCACCGCGCTCCAGATGAAGGTCACCGCGCAGTTGCCCACGTATGTCTGTCCCAGGGACGCCTTGGTCAGTTTCCTGGGCATCGACGGTACGGTGAAAAGTTTCACCAGCTTGTGATCCACCGGCTGGTAGCGGTACATTCCCTTTTTCAAACCTTTGACATTGTTGACGGCCAGGTATGTCTCAAACGGGTGCATGCATCCGCCGGAGGGAACTGTGCGAAGGCCGACCTTGCCGTTGGCCATCAGCTTTTTTATCCCCTGGGTGGCCCATAAAAGATAGGACAGCTCCTCCAAGGTCAGCGGATCGTCGGTGTACTTGCGGCGGCTCTGGCGGTCGCCTATGCAGTCGAAGATGTCTGATTTCTTTAAAACGGATTTGTCCGGCTTGGGCAGTTCTATGACCTCGGCATCCTTGGGGCATTCCTTCTGCAGCGACCCGCGCTCCAGCCCCTTGGTCTGGTCCGAGATCACCTTCTCCAGCTTTATGAACCCGGCCTTCATGGTCTCGCGGAACTTCAGGGTCTGCTTTTTGGCTTTGACGGTGTTCATTTCCAGCTTGGCCATCATGTTCCCAATCTCCGCCAGCCCTTTCTCGATCTCCTCCAGGGCCTTGGCCTCCTTTTGGGGGCTCATCTCCCCGACGTCCTTGGCCTGCTCCCTGATGAAATCCTCCCAGCCGGCCGGCAGGTTCTTGAAGAACTCTTGCTGCAGCTGGTCCCCGGTCTTGTTCAGGACCTTGAGGAAGGCCTCCTTGAGTCCCTTCTCGCTTTCCATGATGTCGCCCACCAGCATCTTGCGCTCGATATCATTGAGGGCGATGATTTTTTTGATGATGTCGGACATGCTTTACTCCTTCTTACCGATTTTCACATTATCCAGTGCTGGTTTCCACTGGGTCTGGCTCCAGGCCAAAGGGCGAATCTTACGATCCGCCCTTTTTATATTCTCAGATATCTATCTGACCTCGCTGCCGGGTTCAGTCTTCCGTTGCGGGTTAAGTATCACCACCCCGTCCTGGTCCTGGGCCGCCAACAGCATGCCGTGTGACTCCAGCCCCCGGATCTTGGCCGGCTTCAGGTTGGCCACTATCACCACCTGTTGTCCCACCAGCGATTCCGGGGTGTACCATTGGGCGATGCCGGCCAGCACCTGCCGGGTCTCCTGGCCCAGTTTGACCTGCAGTCGCAGCAGCTTGTCGGCGTTGGGCACCTTCTCGGCCGAGATGATCTCGGCGGTGCGCAGTTTTATCTTTTTGAATTGATCGATATCTATTAGCTCTTCGACCGGCTGGACGCTGGGTGCTGTCCACTGTCCGCTTTCAACGGTTGCCTGCTTTTTTCCCTGTTCCACTTTTTTATCCTTCTTGTCGTTATTTTTTTCTATCCTGGGAAACAACGGTTCGCCAGCCGATATCTTCTGGCCGGGCTTTGCCAGTCCCCACTTCTGGGTATTGGCCAAAGTAATGTCCTTTTCTTCGACGCCCAGCTTGGCCAGCAGCTCCCGGCACTTGCCGGGCATCACCGGAAACAACAGGATGCTGGCAATCCGCAGGGCCTCGGCCGCGTTATACAGCACGGTATCAATGCGTTCCTGGTTGCCCTCCTTGAACAGCTTCCAGGGGGCGTTGGATTCAACGTAGCGGTTGGTATGCTTGACCATCTCTAAAACCGAGACCAGGGCCTGGTTAAGGTCGAACTGTTCGACCTGTGATTTTACTTTTTCGCCCAGTCCCACGGCGGTGGATTTAAGCTCATCGTCTGAACCTTCCTTCTTTCCGGCCTGGGGTATCGCCCCCTGACAGTATGATTCCACCATCTTGAACACCCGGCTGGCCAGGTTGCCGTAATCGTTGGCCAGATCGGAATTGATCCTCTGTTCCATCCGGGCATAGCTGAAATCCCCGTCGCCGGTGGTGGAGATCTCGGACAGCAGAAAATAGCGGGTGGGATCGGTGCCGTAGCGGGCGGCGATGGCCTCGGGGTCTATCACGTTGCCCAGCGACTTGGACATCTTCTGGCCGTCGGCCGTGATATATCCATGGACCAGCAATTTATGGGGCAGGGCCACCTGGGCCGACAGCAGCATGGCCGGCCAGTATACCGCGTGAAAACGGATGATCCCCTTGCCGACCACATGGATCCGTTCCGGACAGTCGGTCCAGTATTTTTGGAACAATTCCCCATCATCGGCATAGTCCAACGCGTTGATATAGTTGGCCAGGGCGTCGAACCAGACATAGACCACCTGGGCGGGGTCGCCGGGAACCGGAATCCCCCAACCCTTGGCCCTTTCTTTGGAACGGGAGACCGAAAAATCCTCCAGTCCGCCTCTGACAAAGGACAGCACCTCGTTCTTGCGGGTCTTGGGAACAATCAGATATTGGTCTGATTCTATTATCTTCTCCAGCTGCTGCTGGTACCTGGAGAGCCGGAAGAAATAATTTTCCTCCTCGATGCGCTCCGGGGCGGTTTCGTGCTCCGGGCACTTGCCGTCGGTCAGTTCGTCCGGGGTGTAGTACTGTTCGCAGCCCACGCAGTACAGTCCCTGGTAGCGCTTTTTATATATATCTCCGCTGGCCAGACAGGCCTGCCATAATTTCTCCACCCCTTTTTTGTGCCGTTCCTCGGAGCTGGTGCGGATGAAATCGTCGTTCGACAGGTTGAGATAGTTTTTAAGCTCGGCAAAATATTTGGCGTTCCGGGCCACCAGCTCGGCGGTGCCTATCCCCTCGCTCTCGGCGGTCTGGACGTTCTTCAGGCTGTTCTCATCCGAGCCGGTCAGAAAACGGACCTGTCGCCCGAAAAGTCTCTGATAGCGGGCGATGGCATCGGTCTGAACTATTTCCAGGGCGAAGCCGATATGAGGCTTGGCATTGACGAACGGAATGGCGGTGGTTATATAAAAGCGTTTCATTTCTGTTTGATCTCCGAAAAGGCGAACCCGGCGTGGCCCTCCTCGAACTTGACGTATATCCTCTGCTTGAAGATGTCCACCTTGTAGACGGTGCCGTCGCCCTGCGGGGTGCCCACCACCGAGCCCACCTTGGGCAGATGGCTGTAGGATTCCTCGTAGAAGGCGTCCTCGTACATCAGGCAGCACATCAGGCGGCCGCACAGGCCCAGCATCTTGCTGGAGGTCATCGACATGTTCTGCTCCTTGGCCATCTTCAGGGTGACCGGCTCGAAGTTGTTCAGCCAGGCCACACAGCACAGCTGGCGGCCGCACTGGCCGTAGCCGCCCACCCGCCGGGCCTCGTCCCGAACCCCTATCTGGCGCATCTCGATCCGGCCCTTGAACATGGTGGCCAGGTCCCGCACCAGACTCCGGAAGTCCACCCGCTTCTCGGCGGTGAAGTAGAAGATCAGTTTGCTGCCGTCGAAGCGCGACTCCACGTCCACCAGACTCATATGCAGCTCGTGCTTGGCCACCAGGTTCTGGCAGGCCAGATAGGCCTCCTCTTCGCGCTTGTGGTTGGTCTGCAGTTTGGCCAGATCCTCTTCGGTGGCCTTGCGCAGTATCTCCCCGGAGCGTTTCATCTTGTCGCGGAACTGAACGTTGTTGCGGATCACCGTTCCGATCTCCTCGGAGCTGTCGTAAGTGACCACCACCAATTCCTGGGGCATCAGGCTCAGCTCCTGGGGATTGTTATAGTATGTTCCCCGGGCCTGTTTAAAATGAACCTCAATCAGAGGTGCTGGCATCTTCCTCTCCTTGCGTTGTATTGCAGGCTGACAGCAGGCACAGCCTGGGGTTTACGTTCCGCTCCAGCGCGATCCTGGCCTTTTCAATGGCCCGGACCATCTCCGAAAGCTTCTGCTGGCCTGTTTTTTTTCCGAGGTCCGACAGCTCGGCCTGCCGGTCGGCGTTCAGTATCCTTCCCGTTACTTTTAGATGCACCAGGTCGGCGACCACCGCCGACAGCATCTCCAGGATCCTGGCCGGGCGCCCCCGGTCCCGGGCTATCTGGTCTATGGCCTCCACCATCTCCCATTGCCGGCCGTCCACCGCCGCCTTCAGCAGCTTGACGGCCAGGTCTCTTTCGGACAGCAGGTCCTGATCGGTCATCTGCAGGGCCCTTCCCAGGCTGTTGCCGGCCAGCTCGGCCAGCAGGCCGGCGGCCATGGGGTCCTGTCCGTGATCCTTTATCAGGGATTTGATCACCGCCTCCCGGGGCAGGGGTTCGAACCGCACCTTCTGGCAGCGCGACAGAATGGTTGGCAGCAGGGCATTGGGCCGGTCGGTGGTCAGGATGAAATTGGTGGTGGGCGATGGTTCCTCCAGGATCTTCAAAAAAGCGTTGGCCGCCTCGGTGGTCATGGCCTCGACCCCGGTTATCAGCACCGCTTTGCGTTTCCCCTCGTAGGGCAAAAACCCCAGCCTCTCCTGCAGCTCGCGGATGTCGTCGATGGAGATGGCGATCGGCCGGCTGCCGAAATCGAAAGTCTGGAAAGGGCGGGCCTCCTTATCCTTGAGCATCTCGGCGATCTCCTCGGTCAGTTTCCGCTTGTCGCTGTCCGACGAGGGATGGGGCCGGGGGAACAGGTAATGGAAATCGGGGTGGATATAGGCCGCGGTCTTATGGCAGGAGTTGCACTGCCGGCAGGGCTGGTCGCTCTCGGACCGGCAGTTGAGGGCCAGGATCAGTTCCATGGCGGCCAGCTCCTTGCCCACCCCGTCCGGCCCGTAGAACAGATAGCTCTGGGCCAGCCGGTCCTCGGCCCAGGCCTGCCGCAATATTTTCTTGGCCACGCTCTGGCCGATGAGATTTTCAAAAAGCATTAATCGTCGATTACCCAAGTTTTTGTCTCGGAGCTATATGTTGCAAGCATCCACGCAGGTATTGAAAAGGTTAGAGAGTATTCTTTATTATTATCATTTTTGTGATATTGATACTTACGATCTAAAAAAATTCCCATTTTAGTGTTCAGGTCTTTTCCGGTAACATTTTCAAGATCATCAATCATATTTGGATAAAAGCCCTTTCCCTCTTTATAATGATCCAATGCTTCAATAATAACTTTCGCCTTTTTCATGCTTGCTTCTGTTTTTCTATTGATAGCAAAACCGCTGATAAAACCAATTACAACAAGTGACCCAATAATACAGAAGCCGTTATAAAAAAATATTTTTCTTTTGTTGAAGTTCGAAAATAATATAAAACCAAGTCCTATGAAGCATAAAACTATTTGTGTTAAACCCAATACTGCGGCAAAAATGAAACCATTTGATAGTTCGATATTTATATAAACTACAATTAAAATGGCAAATAAATATAATGGTATGTATTTGAAAAAATTCATTTTTGAAATAAATAAATTGGATTTTTATAACTATTCTTTACAAACTATTGGCCTCATCCAATGTTACCCTGTCATCCCTGATCCATAAACTGTTATCGGCGTCTATTCCAGTTCCTTGACCTGCTTGTTGCGGATGGTCATCAGTTTGGACTTGGGCATCGCCCCTTGCCGGCCGAAAGCGTACTGCCCCGAGGCTCCCTCGCTGGAGTTCTCGGCCAGGTCCAGGGCCTTCTGCAGGTCCTCCCGGGTCGAGGCCCCCTTCTGCAGGGCGGCCAGCATCACCCTGGCCCCGTCGTAAGCCTGGGCCGACAGCTTGGACGGCGCCTTGCCGTAAGCTTTCTTGTAGCTCTCCTCGAACCTGGCCGCGGCCAGGGCCAGGTTGGATCCGGAGGACAGAGTGGCAAAGATAGCCCCTTCCACGTAGGTCCCGCCCTTGGAGGTGACCTTGGGATCGCCCCAGCCATCGGAGCCCAGCAGCTGCACCTTAAGCTGATTATAGACCAACTGCGGCGCGATCATGATTATATCATTGGGCATGGCCGGTATGAACACCGCCTGCACCTTGCCGGCCTTCAGGGTCTCGGCCTGGGCCTTGAAGTCGGTGGTGCCCGGTTCGTAGCAAACCGAGACCGCCACCCTGACCCCCAGGTTCCTGGCCTGTTGAACGAAAGCCTCGGCCACCGCCGCCCAGCCAGGATCGTTGGGATACAGCACCCCCAGCGTTTTCATGCCCAGCTTATTCACCGCGCAATCGGCCAGGGCCGCCCCCTGCCAGCTGATGCTCTGGCTCAGCTGGAATATATACGGCCCCAGGGTGGAGATCCTCTCCTCCGAGGCGGTGGGCGACAGGAACGGCACGGCCTTGAGATTGGCCACCCCGGCCGCCGCGCTGGTGGGCCCGGACAGCACCTCGCCGATGATCCCGATCACCTGGCTGGTGTCGCTAAGCCGGATGGTGGCCTTGATGGCGTCAATGATGTCTCCCTTGGTGTCCTCGGTGAGCAGCTTGACCTTGTTGGTGGTGGTTTTGTTGTATTCGGTGAAGGCCAGGCTCACCCCTTCTTTGACCGCGGTGCCGTATTCGCCGTACCGTCCGCTTAAGGGGACTATCAGGCCCACCTTGCGCCCCACATCGCCCACCGGCATCATCGGCTTGTTGTCCTTGAGAGATGCCAGCACCGGCTTGGCCAGCCCGGCCTCCTGGCTGGCGGGGTATTTTTTTACGATCTCCTGCAGCAGCTTGATGGCCTCGCTGTTATTCCTGGCATCCAGTTCCTTCTGGGCCAGCTTCAGCCCCAGAGCCGGTGCCATCTCGGATTCGGGATATTTGCGGAACAGTATCCGCAGCTGCCCATCGGTAAGCCTCTCCTCTATCATGGCGGAAAGCGGCAGCAGCAGTGCCTCGCGCTCGTCACCGGTCCTGGCGGCCTCCAGCCCCTCGATATACTGCTGTCCGGCCTTCAGGTGGTCCTGGCTGGTGAAATAGCAGTCGCCCAGCAGTTTCTTGGTCAGGGGATATTCCTTGGATTGGGGATATTTCTCCGCCAGCATCCAGCCGTTCTTCAGGGCCAGGTCCAGCTCGTTAAGGTCGTAGCGGCTCTTGGCCGAAAGGTATATGGCCTCGGGGACATAATTGGAGCCGGGATATTTGGCCAGCATCTCCTGGGCGGCCGCAATGGTCTCCTTGGGTTTGTGCTCCTGGTAAAGATTGCGGGCCTTTTTTATGAAGGCCTCGGCTCCGGCGTCCTGATCGTTGACCTGGGCAGTTTTGACATCATCCTTTTTGGCCGGAGTTTTTTTGTCCACCGCCGGCTGCAGGGTGGCGCAGGATACGGCAAAGGCAGCCAGCATCAATAAGTAAAGGCTCTTCATTTTATCTCCGTAAAAACAAATATTAGGTTATTACACTGAATGATCTGTAGAAATCCGAAGGCGCAAATTCATAACCTCGATCTTTCCAGTCGACCTGGAAAGATCGAGGAAGCGGGGTTTGGGGTGCAGTTGCGGTCTAGTGCAAGGCCGAAAGCGGCAGCGTAGGCCATACTCATGGAAAAATAATTATAGGTTGATACAGCGATTATTTAGAGTTAATGTTTTATGTCAGCCCTGCACCCCAAGAGCTCTTTTGACCTCTCCCTGCCTAACGGCTTCCCTCCCCGCTGCGGGGAGGGAGTGAGGGTGAGGTCTGTCGAAACAGAAAAGTAAGCCGCCGCTTTGTATGGTAATTAACAAAAGGGTTATTACCAGCAATTGTAAGTATAACAGCCCTTTATTTTTATGTCAACATCAAAAGACCGCTGCAAATTCTACCTTTTCCTGCCGATGGCCCAATGCACCGGCATCATCATCCATCTGCCGTCAGTCATTATTTCCATTGACTCCATGGCCTCCCTGGGATATCCCAGTTTATGCAACAAATCCCACTCCTGCCGGAACAATTCAGGGTTCTGATCGAATGTTGTCTTATCGCCTAACGATCCCGCGGTTGTTTTAAACCCGGCTTTGGTAAAGATGTTCTCCAGCTTCCTGCCCCTGGCGGGATCGGCCCCCTTATCCGTCAGGTCATTGACCAGGAATTCTTTGATGTTCGGTCGGGCTTCGGGATGATCCTGACGTGAAGAATAATCAGGTTCGGCCAAAGCAGCCAATGCCCCTCCTTTTTTTAGCACCCGTCGGCATTCGGTGGTTACCTTTTCAGGACAGCCTGCCCACAGCCAAAAATAATGGGTGACTATCAGGTCAACTGATTCATCGCCCAGGGGAAGTTTTTCGGCATTGCCAGACAGCCAGAGCAGCCTTTTATTTGATGTTCGCTCCCCGGCAAACATCAGGGCCGGTTCATCATTATCCAACCCGAAGACATCCGAATCGGTGCGTTCCACCAGTTCATTGGCGATCGCCCCGGTGCCGCAGCCGATCTCCAGAATGTTCTTACACCGGACGATCTCAAGCCGGCGGTAAAGATGGGATCTTAAGGCCCGGGTCCATTCCGCCTGCCGGGCGTAGCGCTGGTGCCACCAGGCCAGATCTTGGGGGTTTAAATTTCTTGACAAACCAATATCCATATAATATCATGTTTTAGTAATAGCAGGACTCTGAACCTTACCGCCAGGCTGACTTGATTTTTTAACCGGTGAAGCGATCCCGGCCTGTCACCCTGAGTTGGCCCTTTGCCTCACTGGCTGAATGGGCGACAGATCGTCATCCTTCAACTTGCCGGATAAACCGAATATCTCGGGATGACATTGAAAGAAGACCCGATTGACGAATATCCCACGATCGTATTATACCAAAAAACGGGCGAACAATAAACCGAAAGAGCGATTTATCATGAAGATCAAAATAACGATATTTCTGCTGGCCATTATTCTGGCTGCCGGGCTGGCCCAGGCCCAGGATTACGGCTTCACCCTTCCGCGCAATACCTCCTGGCTGGTGATAACCCCCGCCGGCCAGGCCGACCTTTATTACGAGCTGACCTTCGTCTGCGATCCCGGCGCCCACCCCATCGACATCGTGGACATCGGGATGCCCAACGGCAGCTATCAGCTGGGCGGGGCCATGGCCCGCATCGGACAGGCAGAGCTGGAGGACATCCGGGTCTCGGAATACGTCAAGCCTTACGGAGTGGAGGTCCACCTGGGCCCCAGGACCATCCGGCCGGGCGACTCCGCCACGCTGTTCTTCAACATCCATCTGGAAAAACTGCTGTATCGGGACTCACAGGACCCGGATTACGTCTCCTTTGAATTCTCCCCCACCTGGTACGGCTCCAAATATGTCAGCGGCTCCACCCGGTTGGAATGCAATTTTTCTTTCCCGCCCGGCATGAGCCCGGATGAGCCCCGCTATCACCAAAAACAGTTCACCGAAGCCTGGCTGGACACCGTTGAGAACGCCGTGATCTACCGCTGGGTGCTGGATGGCGCCGATCCCGACCGGCAGTACGCCTTCGGGGCCTCGTTCCCGGCCAAGTATGTGCCCAAGGAGGCCATCGAACAGCCGACCCCCTTCTGGCAGAAGATGATCGGCGGCATTGCTGGATTCATCTTCGGAATCTTCAAATTCTTCTTCAGCACCATCGTCTTCTGGATATTCGGAATAGCGATATTCTTCGGTATCCGCCAGCAGAAAACCCGCCGTATGAAATATCTGCCGCCGGAGGTTTCCATCGAGGGGGTGGGCATCAAGCGGGGGCTGACCGCTCCCGAGGCCGGCATCATCCTGGAGATGCCCCTGGACAAGGTGCTGAGCATGGTGCTGTTCGGATTGATCAAAAAAGAAGCGGTGGAGGTCACCGACCGCGAACCCAAATTAAGAATAAAAATCCTGAAACCGGAACTGGCCGCCCTGCCCTATGAAAAGAGCTTTTTGGAGGCCTTGGATAAATACGGCCTGCCGGACGAGAAAAAATTGCGGGAGGTGGCCGTCAAGCTGATAAAGGGTGCCAACGACAAGATGAAGGGCTTCTCCCGCAAGGACACCGCCGCCTATTACCGCGGCATCATCAACCAGGCGTGGAAGCAGGTGCAGGACGCCCAGACCCCGGAACTGAAGAGCCAGCCCCTGGAGGATCAGTTCGACTGGATGATGATGGACGGCGATTACCAGAACCGGATGACCCAGCACTACGGCACCGGCGATGTCTTTTTGCCGCGCTGGTGGGGCCGGTCGGGCTACGGCACTCGCACCGGAGGCGGAGGGACCACGACCTCCGGCGGGCCGGGAGTGCAGATGCCCAAACTGCCCGGAGCGGACTTTGCCAACAAGGTGACCACCGGCGCCGAAAGCATGGCCGCCGGCCTGGTAGGCAAACTGGACAGCTTCACCGGAGGCGTGACCAACAAGACCAACCCCGTCCCGGTCTCCTCCGGCGGACGAAGTTCCGGAGGCGGGGGCTGCGCCTGTGCCTGCGCCTGTGCCGGATGCGCCTGCGCCTGCGCCGGCGGGGGGAGATAGAAAAAGAGCGGCTTGTCACCCTGAAGAAGGCACCTTGCCTGACAAGCTGAACGGGTGAACATTGTCATCCTACGCCCAGCCACGTATAGAAGGATTCTCAGGATGACAAAAAAATAATGCGCGAATCGAAAAACCTGGGGGCCCCTTGGCGGTTAAAATAATTTGAATGACATTTATGAAAAGACCCAACAAACCCATCGTCGTGGTCAGCAAGTGCCTGACCTTTGCCGCCTGCCGTTACAACGGCCTGATGGTGGGCTCCGAAACGGTCGAAGCCCTCAAGAAGCACCTGGACTTCATCCCGGTCTGCCCCGAGGTGGAGATCGGACTGGGCATTCCCCGCCAGCCCATTCGGGTGATCGATGGCAAGGGCGAAACCCGGCTGGTCCAGCCGTCCAGCGGCCTGGATGTCACCAAAAAGATGCTGGACTTCAGCCGAGAATATTTGACAAACCTGAAAGAGGTTGACGGCTTCCTGCTTAAGAGCCGCTCGCCCTCCTGCGGGATCAAGGACGTCAAATTCTACGCCGGGCCGGGACATCCGGCCCCGCTGGGCAAGGCCCAGGGCTTCTTCGGCAAGGCGGTGCTGGACAGATTTCCCGAAGCCGCCGTCGAAGACGAGGCCCGGCTGGAAAATTTTTCCATCCGGGAGCATTTCTTCACCAAGCTGTTCGCCCTGGCCGATCTTCGGCGGACTGCCGCCTCGGGCGAGATGAAGGAGCTGGTGGGTTTCCATTCCCGCAATAAATATCTGCTGATGGCATACAGCCAGGCCAAACTGAAGGTGCTGGGCCGCATAGTGGCCAATCATGACCACGAAAGCTTTTCGGAATTGGTGGAAAATTACCGGGCTGAATTCTCGGCCGCTTTATCGCACGCCCCCAAGCACACCTCGCACATCAACGCTTTGATGCACACCCTGGGTTATTTTTCGGACAAGATATCTTCGGGAGAAAAACAATATTTTTTGGAAAGCCTGCAAAGCTACCGCAACGGAAAGCTGCCATTGAGCGTGCCCCAGAGCCTGATCCGGTCGTGGATAGTACGATTCAACGAGGAATATCTCAAAGAGCAGACCTTTTTCCGGCCCTTCCCCGAGGACCTGGTGGAGATAACCGATTCCGGCAAGGGAAGAAAATATTAGCGGTTCTTTCGTTATCTTTGGGGTCCGGGGGAATTTGACGAAATCGCTGCAAGAACAAACAAACAGCAAATAGATTATTTAAAAAAGCTATTACAGATTCTGATCCTCACATGTTAGTTCCAAATTCCCCCGGCACTTCTTTGGTTCTTTCTTGGTGACAAGAAAGAACAGAAAACGTTCTCCTCTGCTACAGGTCAAGCCCCTTTCATAATGCAACAACAAACAATAATTCTAAAATTAATAATTGGTAGATTATCATGCATCAAACCCAGCCGCCGCAAAAACAGAATAACCTGTACATTGTCTACTGGGCCATGGCCGCCGAGCCGGTGATCCTGGCCCTGATCGCGGTATTACTGAAGTCCCGCAATGCCGTGGAAAATTTTCTCTCCCCGGCCTCGGAGGAACCGGTAATGGTGGCTTTCATTGCAATATCCATGATCTTCGTCTGGCTCAGCTTCAGGTTTGCCTCCGGCCGGAACCTGCTGCCCCAAGCCCTGACCGCCCAAGCCAACCCTCAGGGGTTTCGCCTGGTGGCTTTGGGTCTGGCCATTGCCCCGGGGATCTTGGGGTTCGTCCATTACCTGTTCTTCGGAAAACTGCTGGCCCTGCTGATCCTGAACGGTGGAGCGGTGGCCCTGACCATAAAGCACATCACCCAATTCAACGAAGGGAATTCTTAGGCCTCTCCCGTCCCCTCCTTGATCAAGGAGGGGATTTAGGGGTGGTTAAAACCATTATGCTCATCAACCTCAAAATAATCCCCAATGCCAAGCAGGCCAAGATCGTCCCCGAGAACGACGGCTACAAGGTGTATATTCCCGCCCCGGCGGTGGATGGCAAGGCCAACGCCTGCCTGATAAAATTTTTGGCCGAACATTTCAAGGTGCGCAAGAGCGCCGTTAGCCTGGTGCGCGGGGAGACCAGCCGCCACAAGGTGGTGGAGATAACGGGACTATGAATAATGAAAATATATTAAAAGCATCCCGCTGGCTGTGGGTAGTGTTTTTTCTGCTCGATCTTTTGGCGATACTGGCGCTGTCGTTTCTCATTACCTTGAAAATATTGTCTCTGACCGTCTTGGGATCGGTGCTTTTGTTGTTTTCCGCTTTCGTCCTGGCCATGTTGTTCCGCCAGATCATTGTTCCTTCCTGGCTGGAAAAAAACGGAGACATGATCATCGTTCGCTGGAACAACTGGAAGTTTTCGGGCAGGCTCCTCTCGGCCGGCTTTCAGGGAAAACACAAACTGCTGCTGGAGGTCAGCGATGCCGATCTGATGCTGACCCCGGTCGGACCAATGATGGGCCTGGCCGGTCTGGCCCTGAAGCCACTATTGGGTCTGTTTCTTCCGGATTTCCTGGCCCAGAGCTATTACTTTAAAAAAGAATCCCTGCTGAAAAAGGTACGCTCCGGCGAAAACCGTTATAAGCTTGTTTTCCCAACATTCCTGCTGGGAAAAAGAAAGGTGAAGAAATGGCTTGTCTGAAAGATCTCTTTTCCCGGGAAAAACCGCTTCATCCCGGCCTGTTCCAATACCGGGGACAGGAGGGCGATAAAAGCTTCCGGCTGCACCTGCGCATCGAGCCGGATAGCAGGGGCGTATTGGTTATCAACGCCTCCCGGATATTGCATTTGAACCAGACCGCCGCCGAGATGGCCAAGCATATCATCGAAGGCGATGAGACGACGGTAGCGGTCAAACAGATGCTCAAAAGATACCACGGGGTCAAAGCCGAGCGGCTGGAGCAGGATTATGATTCGCTGAAGGAAAAGATATTCACCCTGGCCCGGACCGATGACATCTGCCCGGTGACCTATATGGACATCAACCGCATCGAACCCTTCGAGACCCCGGTCTCGGCGCCCTACCGGATGGACCTGGCCCTGACTTACAAGTGCAACAACGCCTGCGGCCACTGCTACCTGCCCAAGGACCGCCAGCCGGCCGAGTTAAACACCGGCCAGTGGAAGCAGGTCATAAAGAAGATCTGGGAGATCGGCATCCCCCATGTCTGCTTCACCGGCGGCGAGGCCACGCTAAGGCCCGATCTGACGGACCTGATCGCCTACGCCGAGGAGACCGGCCTGGTCACCGGTTTATTGACCAACGGCCGCAATCTGAAGAACAATGATCTGGTTAACAGGATGGTGGAATCAGGGCTGGACCATTTCCAGATAACGCTGGAATCGCACGATGCCAAGGTCCACGACCAGATGGTGGGCGCCAAGGGGGCCTGGAAGGAGACGGTTCAGGGAATAAAGAACGCCGTGGCCACCCCGGTCTACACCATCACCAACACCACCCTGACCAGGCTTAACGCCGATAATATCGAAGCCACCCTGGAGTTCATCAAATCGCTGGGGGTGGCGGCCATGGCCTGCAACGGGCTGATCTACGCCGGGCAGGGCGCCACCTGCGGCATAGGATTCAAGGAAGAGGAGCTGAAACCATTGATGGAGCGCATCCGCCAAAAGGCGCAGGAGCTGGAATTGCGGCTCATCTGGTACACCCCCACCCAGTATTGCCAGCTGGACCCGGTCAACCTGGAGCTGGGGGTCAAGACCTGCACCGCCGCCAAATACAACATGTGCCTGGAGCCGGACGGCTCGGTGATCCCCTGCCAGAGCTATTTCGCCGCTTTGGGGAATATTCTGGCCGACCCCTGGGAAAAGATATGGAACGCCAAACCGGCGGTGGACCTGCGCAATAAGGCTTATCTGCAGGAGAAGTGTAAGGACTGCGATAAACTGCCGCTGTGCGGCGGCGGCTGCCCCATTTACAACCAACAGCAGGAAGTGTTGTGTTTGGACAGCAAATCAAACGGATAAAATTAATCATCTTTTAAGAGATAAAATGAGAAAAGCTATAAAAGCCGTTATTTATATTTCCTTTCTAGTTTCCATTATTTCTTGTTCAAACAAATGGAAAACTGTTTATACCACAGAGTTTGATTGGAAACAATGATGGGGGAAAAGATAAAATAACACTTGAAATCCCTAAAGGATGGAATGATGCAGGTGATTTCCATAAAGTATGTATAAAAATAAGTGGACATCCTGAATTTGCCTTTGAAAACATGGACGGATGGATAAAAAACGAAAAGGAATTTATTTTAAAAGAAGGAATTAAAAATATTATTGATAATAATTATTTCCTTCTATACCCTATCACTAAAAATGAAAATGCTTTATTATTGATCGGCTACGGTTATGCCAGCAATCCTTCACGATTGAATGTAATAGTCCTAAACAATGATTACCCTGAAGTAATTTTTTCTGAAGATATGGTGATTAGAAAATATATGGATTTAAACTGTGATTCCATCCCTGATTTTGTATTATTACCATGGCTTAGTGAAACTTATGGTCCAGACTTTCGATTTAAATCGTATGTCCCATATCTGGTTTATACAATGATTAGACAAAGTGGCCAATGGAAAATGATTTATGACGAGAAATTGTCCATTCAATATACAAACGATAATTCATATGGCTGGGCAGGACGAAACTTTTCTGATAGCCTGGTTGTATTTAAACCTAAAAACGAAAATAAACCTCGCGTAATGAAATTGAAAGAAGCCGAAAAGCTATATAAGATGGAGAAATAAAATGAAACTCAAAAACAGCTCCCTTTACTACTGGTTGGCCAATATCCTGTGCCTGATCAGCGCCGCATACTTCTTTTGGAAGGTCCTGCCGTGTATAACCACCGCCAAGGAGATCGTCTTCGCCACGGTTTGCATATTGACCATGGTAGCCAGTTGCATATGCTTTGTGCTGTATGTGGATGCCAAGAGGAATGAAAAAGAAAAAATCGGTTAGTATTGTCATTCCGGACTTGATCCGGGATCCAGGAAGATTTTTAACCCAACCTCTCCCCTACCCCTCTCCTAATGCTTTAGGAGAGGGAAGGGTGAGGTCCAAATTCACCACCGTTCTCTTGGTTCAGCAGCCGAGCTGATGCGACTGACCTCTCCCTGCCTGACGGCTTCCCTCCCCGCAACGGGGAGGGAGTGTGGGTGGGGTCCGCCTGCAGCAATTTTGCCTTGCCAAACCCAAGCCGATTATTTTGCCCGCCAAAATGATCGGCCGGGGCGGGGGGCGCTTCGCGGCTGAGGACATCGGACAAACTGACACCAGTAAAATAAAAGATACTGGCATTACATATTCAAATTGATCAGCATTAGCTGGAACGCCCCCGGAACTTCTCTTTGTTACTTTCTCTTGGTTACAAGAGAAAGTAAGATCTGGTACCAAAGCTGCC
This sequence comes from Candidatus Edwardsbacteria bacterium RifOxyA12_full_54_48, assembly GCA_001777915.1. Taxonomy (NCBI): domain Bacteria; phylum Candidatus Edwardsiibacteriota; species Candidatus Edwardsbacteria bacterium RifOxyA12_full_54_48. The sequence continues at coordinate 337,970 of MFFN01000004.1, forward strand.
CTTTCCCCACTTTCTCTTTGAAGAGAAAGTGGCAAAGAGAACCTGTCTCTGCACCTCTGCCCGGATGCCCCAGGCCGAAGGCCTGAATTTGACAAACTCGCTGCGCTCGAACACTGCCAAATTCTTTACGGCCTCCTTGAGTTCAGCGGCAGAGCTGATGCGACAAACGACAGTTTAAAGAATAAAAAGCTTCCATATTTTCTTTGTGCTCTTTGTGCCCTTTGTGGTTCAATTAGCCTGGATTGCTTCGTCTGTTTAGTTTTATTGCTTCCCTCGCAATGACGATTTGTATCAAAACAATCGCTTTAGGAGAAACCAAAATGAAAACTTATTTCGCTTTTCTTTTGTCGTTTTTCCTGCTGCCATTGACCGCCTCCCACGCCCAGCAGATATTTGAAACCGATACCTTCACCGTGGGCCAAAAGAAGCTGGTCATTCACTTCATCGGCCACGGCACTATAATGATGGACTACGACGGCCTGATCATCCATGTGGACCCGGTAGGCCGCTATGCCGATTATACCAAACTGGCCAAAGCCGACATCATCCTGGTCACCCACCAGCATCAGGATCATTTGGACAAGGAGGCCATCGCCAGGATCCTATCGGATAAAACGCGCATTATTTTAAACCGGGCTTCTTACGACATCTTGGGCTTCGGTAAAACTATGGCTAATGGCGACACCCTCATAATAGAAGACATTAAGATAACCGCCGTTCCAGCCTATAACACCACCAAGGGGCGGGACAAGTTTCACCCCAAGGGCAGGGATAACGGCTATGTTCTTGATTTTGGTGGGAAAAAGATCTATATAGCCGGCGATACCGAGGACATCCCTGAAATGAAACATCTGAAGAATATAGACATCGCCTTCCTGCCCATGAACCAGCCCTACACCATGACCGCCAAACAGCTGGTAAAGGCAATTAAGATGATAAATCCGCTGATCGTCTATCCCTACCACTACGGGGACAGCGATCTCTCGCCACTGCCCAAACTGCTGAAAGGCGCCAAGGCGACGAAGCTCCGCATCCGCCGGATGAACTGAGACTTATTCTTAATGTACAAACCCGCAGGTCCCCTCCTTGATCAAGGAGGGGTACCGGGGTGGTTTGATTCTGATCATATTAATGGCTATAAAAATATTTTAAATTATTTAAAAATAACACTTGACAAACCACCGGCATTGTGATACACTGCTCAATAGTAAAACAACCCAAGCGTCCGGAAAACCAATTCCCCGTGTCAGTTGTTAATTGACCAGGGGACTTTTTTTCGGGCAAAAAACACAAAATCCAAGGAGAAACATGAGTTTCACGGACAAGACCCTATCCTGCAAAGAGTGCGGGAAACCATTCACTTTCACTGCCGGCGAGCAGGAATTCTATCAACAGAAGGGCTTCCAGAATGAGCCCCAGCGCTGCCCCGACTGCCGCTCAGCCAAAAAGAGCGAAAGACGCGGACCCCGCCAGATGTTCAAAGTGACCTGCGCCGACTGCGGCCAGGACACCGAAGTTCCCTTCAAGCCCACAGGCGATCGTCCCGTCTATTGTTCGGACTGCTTTGCCAAGAACCGCGCCTAAGCTTCTAACATTGTCATTCTAAATTTGCCAGATATAGATGATAGGACAAAACCTCCCGGGAAACCGGGAGGTTTCTTTTTGCCCAAAACGGCGGCCCGGGTCAAAAAGCCCGCCCCCTGGCTGAAACAGGCCACAATATCTGATCGGGGCCGCCGGGCGGTCCCATACTTTGCCTCTTGCTAAAATATCTGCTCTAGGGTAAAATAACACCTGAGATATGACTAGAAACCGAAAGAAAAAAAGGTCCAATCTATGGATCGTGCCGGCGGCGGTGCTGGTCCTTCTGGCGGCCTTCGGGCTGCGCCATTTTGCCGGCCGGCCCCCAAAGCCGGCCCTGCCGGATATTTCCCGGAGCCAGCCCTCCCATCCCGCCCCCCGGGATATTCGGAGCCTGCAGGAAACCCTGGCGGACCAGGGCTTTGCCGTCCGGGCCCTGAGCCCGGGCGACGACAGCTCCCGGAATTTCCTGATCTACATCCCGCCGGGATATCCCCTGGTTCAGGCCAATTTAATTATAAACCGCCTGGCCCGGGCCGAAAATTACACCCCGGCCAGATCGCTGGAGAACAGAAAGAAGCAGCGGCTGGACCTGGCCTTTCTTTCCAGGGATTCCCTGGCCCTCAATATAACCGTTCTCAAGAAAAAAGCTCCGGCCGAAAAAGTCTCCAACCTGCCAAAGGTCGCCCTGGTCCTGTATTTTTGGCCTCCGGAGATATCCTCCCTTTCCGGGCAATTCGATAAGATAGCCGCCATCAAAACTTTGATCGTAAAGGACAATTGCCGGCCAAAGAATCGGGAGATCATTGGCACAGCAATCTTGGAGCCGAAGGGCTACCCCGGGAACGATCCCGGACCCAACACCATTTTGGTGGACGATCCCACGGGAAAAATAAAAAATAAGCTGGACGCTGCCGCCAATGCGGCCGATGAGCCGGTTGGCCTGTACCTCTGGCAGGGATCCCGGGCCGTGGAGGACGGCAGGATCACGGATCTGATCACCTCCTATTGCAGCCGCAATCAGCTCATCCTTCTCGAGCCCTATCCCACGGCCCAGTCCCTGGTAAAAAGATCCGCTGGAGCCAATTCCTGCTCTTATTTAAAACCGGATCTGATAATTGACCCCCAGACATCCGCCAATAGCTGCCTATCCCAGCTGAAAAACCAGCTGGCCAAAACAAAATCCCGGTCGCTTATCCTGATCCCGGCCACCGAGAACTCCCTAAAAGCCCTCAATAAGGTCCTCACCACGGAAACCGCCGCCCATTACGAGTTTGTGGCCGTTTCCGGGATATTGCAATGAAAATTATTTTCGTGCCCTGGCTGTGGCTTTTCTTGCTGTGGCCGACAAGCATAACGGCAGCGGATGCCCAGCCCAAAAGGTGGGAGATCATAGCCGTCGGAGATATCATGCTGGGGCGGGGGGTATCAAAAACGGTTGAGAGGCACGGCCCCGGATACCCATTGGCAAAGGTTCTGCTGGTCACCGACTCCTGTCAGGTGCTGTGCGGTAATCTGGAATCCGTCATGAGTACAGCGGAGTTTAAAAGCCAAAGCCCCTATCGCTTTAAAGCCGATCCGGTTGCGGCTGCCAATATTTTGAAGCAGAACGGCTTCGGCTTTTTATCGGTGGCCAACAACCATGCCTATGACTGCGGGCCAAGCGGCCTGGAGGAATCGCTGGGAATTTTGGACTCCCTAATGATCCCCTATAGCGGAATACTTAAGATACCTGAAAACCCCAGTGGCGACAGCAGCACTGATTCATCGGCGGTGAAAACAACCTGCCGGCCGGCTTATCTGAAAATAGGAGATATTAGGATATGTTTTCTGGCCTTCTGTCAGCCCTACTTGCTGAATCCAAATTACGAGAACAATCTTATCGCCCCGGCTGATTCGGCAACGATTTGTAATTCAATACAGGCAGTCAAAGATTCCTGCCAGGTGATCATCACCTCCTTCCATTGGGGTTTTGAGTATCATCAGCAGCCATCCAAAGCCCAGAAGTATTTGGGCCGGCTGGCCATCAGGGCCGGAGCCGGAATAGTATTGGGGCACCATCCTCATGTTCTGCAGGGGGTTGAGCTTTATAGGGGAGGTGTGATCGCTTATAGCCTGGGAAATTTTATATTTGACCAAAGGGATTCCTTGGCCAATCAGAGCGCTGTCCTGCATATGATAATGAAAGGCTCCAGGGTTGACTCTTTATGGTTGGAGCCAATTGAAATAACGGCCAAAAGGCCGACAATCTCGAATAAAGCCAAACTCAATCAATTCAAGGGGTTGATCGATGAATTGGATCTGAAATTAAAAACCATGTCTCGAATAATAGAGGATAGGCTCTACCTTTTCTGATATTAACTTAAAGGCATTTTAAAGGCTGGAAATATTTTTCCAGCCTTTTTCTTTTGATTGGTCAATATTTAGGTTCCACTGTCAAAAATATATGACTGTTATCAAAGCATTTGCGCCGCTGCATTTCTTTTATATCCTATTGTCATTCTTTCTATTATAAATATATCATCAACTTGGCATGACAAGTGCGTGTATATAATACCTGAACGCAAACAAACAAAATAAATAAACTAAAAAAAATCCAAGGAGAACTAAAATGAAAAAAGTAACCATCTTCGCAGCCCTGTGCGGAATCATCTTCGCCGGGGTCGCCACCACCTGCAACGCCGCCCCCAACTGGGGAAGATTTTTGCCCAGGCCGATAGTCATTCCGGTTGACTCTTCTTCAAGCAGTAATGTCATAATTGCCGCCATCGATTTACGGAAATATCTTCCCCGGCCCATTGTCAACCCAACCGATTCTATCGGATTTTCCGCCCCCATCGAGCTGACCTCCTCAAATCAGAACGGGATCAACATCTGCAAAAAGACGATAACGGGGCCTTCGGTTCCTCCGACGCCCATCGACAGAAAGAAATTAACCAATCATCAGAACGAGATAATCATCTCCGCTGCTCCGGTCGCCAAGGATCCGCCGCCGCACCCCTGGATCAGAAAGACCCTGACTGCTTGAAGCTCTTTACCGCCAAACATAAAAAGCCGCAGCTAAGCTGCGGCTTTTTTATATTTCCCTTGACAAAACAACTTCTGATACTTATATTTATCAAAGAACTTTTAGATAAATTGTAAACTCATAAGGATCACTATGCGCTTGGATAAATTCACCGTTAAGTCCCAGGAGGCCCTGGAGGCCGCCGCCGGACTAGCCGGGCAAAAGAACCATCAGGAGATAACCCCGGAGCACCTGCTTTTATCATTGCTGGTCCAGGATGACGGGGTGGTGGTCCCCATAATTCAAAAGCTGGGGGCCAGGCCGGAAATGATCCGGGACCGGCTGACACAGGATATCGACGCCATACCGAAGGTCTATGGAGGAACCGGGCAGGCCTATATGTCGCCCGGGCTCAACCGGGTGCTGCAGGAGGCCATGATTGAGGCCGACCGGATGAAGGACGACTACGTTTCGGCCGAGCACCTGCTTTTGGCTATCTCCGAGGGATCCGGGAAAGCAGCCCAGACCCTAAAAAGTGCCGGCATCACCAGGGATGCGGTGCTGAAGGCCCTGGTGGACATCCGGGGCAATCAAAGAATAACCGACCAGAACCCCGAGGGAAAATACCAGGCCCTGGCCCGCTACAGCCGCGACCTGACCGATCTGGCCCGCAAAGGAAAGCTGGACCCGGTGATCGGCCGGGACGACGAGATCCGCCGAGTGATCCAGGTGCTGTCCCGCCGCACCAAGAACAACCCGGTGCTGATCGGAGAGCCCGGGGTCGGTAAGACCGCCATCGTGGAGGGTCTGGCTCAGCGGATTAATTCCGGCGATGTGCCGGAGACCCTCAAGAACAAAAAGGTGGTGGCCCTGGACATGGGGTCCCTGATCGCCGGGGCCAAGTTCCGGGGCGAGTTCGAGGAGCGCCTGAAGGCGGTGCTCAAGGAGATCGAGACCGCCGCCGGGGAGATCATACTTTTCATAGACGAATTGCACACCCTGGTGGGGGCCGGCAAGGCCGAGGGCGCCATGGACGCCTCCAACATGCTGAAGCCCGCTTTGGCCAGGGGCGAACTGCGGATGGTGGGCGCCACCACCCTGGATGAATACCGCAAGAACATCGAGAAGGACCCGGCCCTGGAGCGCCGGCTGGCGCCCATCGTGGTCCAGGAGCCGTCGGTGGAGGACACCATCGCCATCCTGAGGGGCCTGAAGGAGCGCTACGAATTGCATCACAGGGTGCGGATCAAGGACAGCGCCCTGGTGGCGGCAGCGGTGCTGTCGCAGCGCTACATCTCCGACCGCTTCCTGCCGGACAAGGCGGTGGACCTGATCGACGAGGCCTCCTCACGCCTCCGGATCGAGATCGACAGCATGCCCACCGAGATAGATGAAGTGGAGCGCCGCATCATGCAGCTGGAGATCGAGCGGACCGCCCTGAAAAAAGAGAAGGATCACGCCTCCCAGGAGCGCCTGGCCAAACTGGATGCCGAGCTGGCCGAGTTGAAGGAAAAATCCTCGGCCATGAAGGCCCACTGGCAGAACGAGAAGGCCGCCATCAAAAAGATCGGCGACATCAAGCAGCGCATCGAGGACGCCAAACTGCAGGAACAGCAGGCCGAAAAGCAGGGCGACCTCAACAAGGTGGCCGAACTGCGCTACGGCACCATCACCTCATTGCAGAAGGACCTGGAGCAGGAGAATAAGCAGCTGGCCGAGGTGCAGAAGGACATCAAGATGCTGAAGGAAGAGGTGGACGAAGAGGACATCGCCGAGGTGGTGGCAAAATGGACCGGGATCCCGGTGGCCCGGATGCTGGAGGGCGAGACCGCTAAGTTAGTGAAGATGGAGGATAGACTTAAGCTGCGGGTGGTGGGGCAGGACGATGCGCTGGTGGCGGTATCCAACGCGGTCCGCCGGGCCCGGGCAGGATTGTCGGACCCCAACCGCCCCATTGGGTCCTTTATCTTCCTGGGACCCACCGGGGTGGGCAAGACCGAGCTGGCCAGGGCTTTGGCCGAGTTTCTGTTCGACGACGAGCGGGCCATGATCCGGCTGGATATGTCGGAATACATGGAGAAGCATACCGTGGCCCGGCTGATAGGGGCCCCTCCGGGGTATGTGGGCTACGACGAGGGCGGCCAGCTGACCGAGGCCGTGCGCCGACGCTCCTACTCGGTGATCCTGTTCGATGAGATCGAGAAGGCCCACCATGACGTCTTCAATGTTCTGCTGCAGATACTGGACGACGGCCGGCTGACCGACGGCCAGGGCCGGACGGTGGACTTTAAGAACACGGTGATCATCATGACCTCCAACATCGGTTCCCAGTTCATCGGCGAGCTGGATGACGAGGCCCAGATCAGGACAAAGGTGCTGGAGGCCCTGCGGACCAACTTCCGTCCGGAATTTTTGAACCGGGTGGACGAGACCGTGATATTTCACCAGTTGGACAAGGAGCAGATCACGGCTATCGTGGACATTCAGCTGAAGCACCTGCACAAAAGGCTGGCCGACCGGAAGATAAGGCTGGAGGTGACGGAGAAGGCCAAGGGGCTGCTGGCCGACGAGGGCTTTGACCCGGCCTTCGGGGCCCGGCCGCTGAAGCGTACCATCCAGCGGCTGTTGCAGGATCCGCTGTCAATGAGGATTTTGGAGGGAGAATTTAAGGAGGGGGACAAAATAAGCGTTGACGCCAAAAAGGGTGAAATAGCTTTTGTTAAGAATTGATATTTTCCCTAACGGCTGAGTTCAGGCGCGTTGCCCGCCTGAACTCAGTTTGGGACTACGAAAGATCGTCGCGGCGAACACCGTCGCCCGCAACGACTGGTTCGGCAATTAACATTTGCCCTTTTTACCGCCCTTTTTCGGACCAGCGGGTTTATTTGTTCCTTTCCCCTTTCCTCCGCCGTGCCCATCCTTCGGTCCTTGGCCCTTTGGGCCTTTTCCATCTTTATTTGGCATAGGTATCACCCCCCTTTTTTGTGTTATTGCGGTTTACTACCGCAGCCCAACATGCATTGGGCTGAATTTATGCTGTTTTGTTATTTTGGCATTGTACATAATTCAATCTATGGTGTCAAGAATAATAAAATGACACATATCTTTAACCAGTTCATAAAAACACCGGATCTTTTGACCCGGGGTTTTCATCATGCCGTCATCAATGCAGTTTGGGGCCGAAGGAAGTGCTGCTGTAATGCTTGCCCCACTCCCTCTTGACGCTGGCCATGATGATCAGATTACCGTCGGCCATGCCTTCAACCTGCGAGATCACCGTGCCCACACTGATCTTCCAATCCGGGGCGTTGCGGAAAAGCCGCAGGTCGATGTCCATGCCGTAGTCGAACCGGGTGGTGGAATAGGTGGAGTCCTCCGGGATGCCCGGCATCAAAATATAATACGGCGGAGCAGGCAGAATAATATAATACGGTATAATGGTGGTCACCGTGGTGCTGCCGAAGGCCAAGCGGCCGAACGGCACCAGCGATACATAGTAATTCAGGGGAATGTCGGCCACCAAACCCATCGGCAGGCTACCCTCCATGGTGCTGACCGAGAAATCCTCGTCCTCAATGAAATTTTCCATCTCGAAATCGGTCCCTGTGAAGTCGAACCCTATGAACGCGGCCACGGTGGTCTTCTTGTCCACAATCTCCCCGGCGATGTCCCTCTTTTCCCCTTTTTTAATATCCAGCACCATGGTAGCGCCCATGGCCATGGCCGAGGCGGGGTAGTCCTCGTCCAGGTTGGTCATGGGATCCTTCAGGGGAATGTTCAGCCCCAGAAACATGAAATGGGACATCAGCCCGAAACCATCGGCAAAGCCGCGGGACATCTCGAAGTTGAAACCCTTGCCGGTGGGCGACTCGTCCATTTGGGAATCCTCCGGCAGGCCCAGCTTCATATAGATCCCGGTGAAGGTGAATTGGCTGGTCCCCTTGAAAAAATCCAGGCAGGATATCGGAGGAGGCGTGGGCTTGAGGCTTATCCCTCCTTCATCCTGGGCTTTGGCCGATGCCGCCAGCAGCAGCGATCCCGCCAGCATCAGTAGCGCTGTTCTTTTCATTTATTCTCCTTTTTATTCATCTGATTGTTTTCCACGTTAAGGGCGAATTTGGTCACCACCTGATTGACCGCTTTCCGGGTGGCGATGCCGATGGTGGTCTCGTCAAATCCGGCCGTTCCGAACTCGAAGGTCAGGGCCACTCCCCTGGTCTGGGTGCTGCTGGTGCCGATGCCGGTCTCCCCGGAGATGATGCCGGCGGTCTCGGTATCCACCAGCCGGGCGTCTATCACCACCCTGGTGGTGATGGTCTTGGTGCCGCCCACCCCCACGAAGGCGCTGGTCTTGCGGATGCCGAACTCGCTGACCTCGCCCACCACCACCGTTCTGGCCCCCAGCATCTTGCCCACCTGGGCGGCGGTCTGGGAGGTCACCGCTCCGGTCTGACCCAGCTTCTGCTCGGCAAATATCTTCTCCAGGGCCTGATCGTTGCGCTCCACCACGATGAAACGCCCGGAATTTACCAGGGCGGTGATCAGCATGTTGGACACCCCCCGCCCGATGCGGGGATCGTCGAACTCCGACTGGTTGCGCAGATCGATCACCGCCACCGTGGTTTTTTTGCCGCTATAGGGCGGCAGTTCCAGCCGGAGGTCGGCGGTGGTCTCCGGCGGGGGCGCCGTGGTGGTAGCGGCACAGCCCATAAAAAAAGAAGCCATTACAGCCAGAAGGACTCCTGACCTATACATATAGCTCCCCAAGTAAATATTCAGTTATTTTAGACTTGAGGTATTCTAATTCAAATTAGTCTCAGTGTCAACAAGTATTATCGTTCTTATCGCTGTTAAATTATGGTTGACTTTACCTGGGTCGCTCTGATAGTATTCAAAAAAATGCCTTGCCTTTCGAATTTTACATGGGGAGCTGATCAATGAAAAACAAGAATGTCCTGATAGTCCTGGGCAGTCCCAGAAAGAACGGAAACAGCACAGCCCTGGCCAAACGGGCCGCCGAGGGTGCCAAATCCTCCGGGGCCCTATGTGAGACCATCTGCCTGCATGAGATGCACATCAAGCCCTGCAATGCCTGCGACCACTGCCTGACCCGGCCCGGGCATGTCTGCATCCTCAAGGATGACATGCAGAAGCTTTATCCCAAGCTGGTCAAGGCCGACGCCATAGTCATGGCCGGGCCGGTGTACTGGTTCACAGTATCGGCCCAGATCAAGCTGTTCATGGACCGCTGGTATGCCCTGATCGGCAAACAAGGCCACGCCCTGAAGGGCAAGAGAATCGGCATAATATTGACCTACGGCGACGTGGATCCCTTCGCCTCCGGTGCGGTGAACGCCATCCGGGCCTACCAGGACGCCTTCCGCTTCATCGGCGCCCCGATCGCAGGCATGGTCTATGGAACGGGAAACAAGCCCGGGGAGATCAAGAAGGATAAAAAGCTGATGCAGCAGGCCTTTGAGCTGGGCAAAAAGCTTGGAAAATAATGCTTTTTAATAAAAGAAGCCCGGCGTTGCCGGGCTTCTTTTATTTGTCACACTGAAACTGACAGCCTGCTTTGCAAGTTGAATGTGTGACCCGTCATTCTTCAACCTGCGCTGCGCTGGTGTTATCCCAGGATGACAAGAAATAATGATATTACTTCTCAAAGAACGGATTCTTCAGGAATGGCGGCTGGCTGCCCACCTCGGACGGCCCGCTGGCCTCTATCTGGTCCAGCAAAATATCCGGGGTTATCACCGCAAAGGACTCGCTTTGGATCCCGCTGCCGATCCGGCTGTTGTAGACCATAGGCTTCTCTCCCGTCCGGTAGATGTCGCGTAGGGTCCGCCGGGAGACATCCCTCAGCACCAGATTCCTCACCAGGGTCAACTGCCTGGTCCTGAGATCATACCGGTAAGCCTCCAGGGCCTTAAGGGCGGCATCCAGATATCCCAGGGAATATTTTTTGGGCTCCAGCCTCTTGATGATTATCCCGTAATCATTGCCCTTTTCCCGGCACAGCTTTTCCATGGTCTTCAGCAGCTTCTTCTGCGACAGCCCCTTTGAAGACGAAAGGAACAGGTTGCCCGGCATCAGCTGTCCCCCGCGCAGGTGGCCGTTGCTGCCGTACAGTTTTTCTATTGGCGAGCGGGACATGTAAAAGGTCTTCAGGATCCCGTCCTCGATCAGGGCGATCCTTCTCCCCGGCACCCCCTCGTCGTCCACCGCATAATGCCCGGCCAGTGAATCTTTTTCATATACTGCCGCCGAGGGATCGTCCATCAGGGTGATGTGCGGAGCGGTGATCCTTTTATTGAGCCATTTTTTCAGGTCGCTGGAGGTGTTGTCGGCATATTCATAGTCCGAGACCGGATCGCGCTCGGCCTGCATCAAGGGCACCACCGCCTGCACAATGAATTCGGCTGCTGCCTGCCCCTCCAGCAGCACCGGCCCGAAGTAGTCCTCCATGGGTTGGGCTTCGAGTTGTTCGCAAAATTTCTCTATCTCTATCCTGGCTTTTTTAAGAATGGCCTTCAGATCCTGGTCCGAAGAATAATCCACCGAAAAACCGTCCTTAAGCATCAATCCGTTGTCGGTCAATCCGGACATTTCCACATTGATGGACCCGTTGGACCCAAAGGTCCGATTGGCCGTTCCCTCGCTGTTGACAAAATAATGTTTCCTGAACTGCACCAGCGCTTCGGCCTGCGATCTGTCTATCCGGGGATATTCCCGGAACAGCCGGGAGACATCCTTTAAAATATCCTTTATTTTATCCCATTCCAGTTTTTCGTCGGGAGGCTGCTGAAAATAGCGATACGGTTTCTCCCGGGACAGGTCATCCAACGGTTCCTTGCGTTTCTTGGTCTTCATCAGCATCTTTTTGCGGGAGTACTGCTCGATGGCCCGCTTGAAGGCCACATCGCTCTGCCACCACAGTGACTTGCGCAGGCCCCAGTAATCTGCCTCCGCCGGGACGTTGGACTGGTATCCCCCGGACCGGTGGCGCCAGCGCCCTTCCGGGGTGTTGTCCAGCGAATAGTCCCCTATCCTCAGGTCCACCTCGCCCCGGGAAAAACTGGAAGAGCCCTCGCCCACCAGTTTCCCGAAAATGGCCGCAGCCTGGTGGGTCTTATATAATTCTATGGTATAGGATATGAAGTAGGGATGGTTGGCCGGACCGCCCGGCATGGTGGCCGGATCGCTCGGCGCCCGGTGGGCGGCATTCGGGTCCTCCCGGAACTTGTCGGAACCGGTGCCCGGCTGGGATAAAAGTCCAAAACTTTCGGAATAGGGGATCCTCAGGTTCTCCGGGATCTTTAAGCCGTCATAATTCCTCTGCAGTTCGTCCTCCATGGCCTTCAGCACCGGATCATCCGGAAAAGCCGCCAGGGGCTGGGCGGAAACATTAAAAGCAAAGAGAACCGACAGTGTCAGCAAAAATAAGAATATTTTATTTTTCATTTTTGTGGCCTCCTTTCCGCAGCTCCATGGGCTGGGGCAGAATGGGCGGCTTGTCCTGCTCCATCATCCGTTTCTCCACCTCCATCTCCCTTATCAGGATGCTGGGCGAGACGCAGGACACCGGCAGGTAGCCGGACTCGGCCCCGCAGAAACCGCTGAAGACGTCATAATCGTCGGCGGTGGCGGTGATCTTGGAGAATACCGTCAGCGGCGTGCCGGAGATGTCTATCCCCCGCACCAGTTCTTCGCGCCCGTCGGGATATATCTTGAAGACCATCACCGGCAGAACCTTGAACGACTGCGGCATGTAGGTGCTGGTCATGGTGAAGCCGCCGGAGATGTCGGTGAACATCAGGCCGTAGGGTTTCTTCTGTCTTTTGACCTCGGCGATCAGCAGTTTCTTCAGGGCGGCAAAGGACATGGTCTGCTGCGAGGTGATGATGGTGTTGCCCATCCGCGACACCGGAGCCTGCCCGATATCCCCCCGTCCGTGTCCGTTGGAATATTTGAACCCGGCGATGGGCGAGCGGCTCATCAGAAAATTCTTCAGCACCCCGTTTTCTATTATGCTTATCCGCTGGGAGGCCACCCCCTCGTCATCATAGGGATAGTCGCCCATCAGGTTGAGACCCCTGAAGGAGGAAAGGGAGGGGTCGTCGAACACCGAGATGAAAGCCGGCAATACTTTCTCCCCCACCTTCTTCTTGAAGGTCTGGCCCTCGGTGACGTCCTTCTGCCGGTGGCCCTCCACCCGGTGCCCCAGTATCTCATGGAAGAAGACCGCCGAGGCCCGGTTGCACATGATGGCCGGGCCGACATGGGGCTCGGCCAGCGGAGCCTGGCGCAGGGCGGCCAGCTCTTTGATCATCCTTCGGGCGGTTGAATTAAGAATCGAATCGTCGGGAAGTTCCTCCGGCGACCTGGCGTCGAAGGCTTCGTAGCGGTAAAGCTCCATGCCGTCCTCGGCCACGGTGGAGATGTACAGATGCAGGCGGCAGCGCACCCGGCCGTGCGAGATCTTCGTTCCCTCGCTGTTGACTATATAATTGTTCTCGGCGGCCGCGGCAAAGGCCACTTCGGATTTGTAGATGTCGGGATGTCCGTCAAACTCCTTGGATATCCCGGACACTTTTTGCTTCCAAAAACTTTTGTCAAGCTCCAACCGGGCCGGAGCCGACAGGCTGACCACCACCGGGGCCGGCGAGAAATCGTCGGACTGGTCCTCCTCCTCCACCTTGACCGCCAGGTTGGCCTTGACCGCGTCAAATCCCTTCTGGGCCTGCTTGAAGGTCCTGTCGGTGTACCACCATAGCACCGACTCCAGGGCCGCCTGGTCGTCCTCGGCCGGCAGGTCGAACTTGCCGCTGCCCCAGTAGCCCCAGCCCTCGCGGATATTGTGGGTGTTGTCCAATTTCATGGAGCCCACCCGGACATCCACCATCCCGGCCCGCTCCTTGAGGTACCGCTCCTCGGTCACCGCCCCGAACGAACCGTTGACAGCGTATTTCTCCTCCTCCGCCACCCGGTAGCCGATGAAATAGGGCTGGTCGCCCGGGGCTTTTTTTAGGATGGGCAGGTTTACCTCGATCTGGTGCGACAGGGCGTCAATCACCGCCGAGGGCCTGTCCGATGCATATGTCGCGCCAAAATAAAATGAGAGAAGAAAAATGGATGCAACTATTTTCCTCATAAATTATGTCTTTCTTATTGTATTGCTGGTACTTTAATTATTTGATCAAACCCTGTGCTCTTTTCAAAACAAGATCACATTTATCAATAACCCCTTGATTTGAAAAACGTAGCCCTTTTATTCCGTATTGATTTATTATAAAATTCCGCAATTTATCACAATTCTTTTGGTCTCCAATATCTATTTAAGCATAATATTGCTTATGATTCAACCAAAATATTTTTGACGGGCATATGCCCGTCCCATAAAGAGACCCCCGCTTACTGCGGGGGTCTCTCCCTTTAAAAAAACCAGGCTATTCCTGAACCACCGGGCTCATTAAACTGGCTTTGATCTTGGCGGCCAGGTTCTGCATCTCGGTCCCGATGTTGACCGCACCCAAAAGGTCTCCGGACTTAAACGCCTCGGTGGCTTTGGCCAGAGATGCTTCCATCCCTTTGACTTCGTCCTTGGCTGACGCGATGACCGCCTGGTCCGCGCTGCGGGCCGAAGCAATGGCGGCCTTGGTCTCGGTGATCAGTTTCGGCAGGCTGGCGGCCATGCCCTCCCATATCCTGGGCAGTTCGGCCTTGCGGGATTCGACGGCAACGGCCAGGTCCTTGACCTTGAGGGGCAGATCCCTGGCTCCGGCCAGGGCGGCCTTGTAATCGCCCTTCTCGAACTGGTCCCTGGCGTCGCTCAGGGCTGCTTCCACAGAAGCCAGCTGGTCCGGCACATATTTCTGGGCCTCAACACTGACGGCCTTTAGTGCCCCCTCGGCGGTTTTGATGGCCACCTGGGCCGGGGTCTTGCTAAGACTGCAGGCTGCGAACAACAAAGCGACACAGCAGAGGACGGGAAGGATCTTCTTCATGGTCTTTTCCTTTGTTATTGGTTTATGGTGATGGTTGTTTGCCGGAATAAACAGTCTATACCCGCCGGAACAGTAAATCAAGAGATATTTTAAAAATTATTTCCCTTGTCGCAGTCCTGGACTATTCTTAGAAGATATGGGGCTGAGTTGGAAAGTATGTATTGTGTTTTTGCGTTGGTCTGGTAAAAGCACAAAAGCCCCGCGTCAACGAGGCTTTTATGTTTTCTACTTGTGAAACTTCTTTATGAACTCCTCCACCTCGGGAACCCCGCCCTGGTATATCAGATACCCGTTATACGGCTCGCGCGGGGTGGTCTCGTCGCTGACCGGCGCCAGCATCATCCTGTTGACCTCCTCCCGATCCTGGGTCTGCCCCAGCACCCAGCCCAGTTTGATGTAGGCGGCTTCGGGAAGCATGTTCTCCAGAGGCACCACTCCCTTGGCCATCAGGTCGCGTCCGGTGTCGTAGACGAACATGTGGACGTAGCCCCACAGGGTCTGCACCGTCATGAAGATGTGAACCCCCTTGGCCACCGCCCGTTCGATGGCCGGGTACAGCGGCTTGTTGACGTGCCCCAGGCCGGTGCCGATGATGATGATCCCCTTGTAGCCGGCATCCACCATCGAGTCTATCATGTCCGGCTGCATGTTGGTGTAATAGTAGATCATTCCTATCTTCTCTTCGAAGTAGGGCTTGATGGTGACCTGGCGGTCCTTGCGCCGGGGATGGTAATCCGGCTTGATGGGCCTGACCCCCTGGCGGGTGACGGTGGCCAGCGGAGTGTCCCCGATGGTGCGGAAGGTGGAACGGTAGGAGGAGTGCATCTTGCGCACCCGGGTGCCCCGGTGCAGAAAGCCGTATTCATCGGAGGTGGGGCCGAACATGCAGACCATCACCTCGGCGATGTCCCCGTGGCCGGCGGCGGTGGTGGCGTGCATCAGGTTCAGGGCGGCGTCGGAGCTGGGGCGGTCGGAGGACCGCTGGGAGCCCACCAGCACGATGGGCACCGGCGGGTTCTGGACCATGAAGGTCAGGGCGGCCGCGGTGTAGTGCAGGGTGTCGGTGCCGTGGCCGATCACGATGCCGTCGATGCCGTTCTCGATCTCCTTGCCTATGGCCACCGCCAGGGTCTTGTACTGCTCCGGCCCCATGTTCTCGGAGAAGACCGCGAACAGCTTATCGGTGGTCAGGTTGCAGATGTCGGCCAGCTCCGGCACCGCGCCGTACAGCTCGCCCGGGGTGAAGGCCGGGATCACCGCGCCGGTGCGGTAATCCAGCCGGCTGGCGATGGTGCCGCCGGTGCCCAGCAGTTTGACCCGGGGCAGACCGGGGGTGATGGGAAATTCCTTCTCCGGGATCTTGTAGTTGGCTTTCTTGTAGCCGGTCTCGGTCATCCCGGTGATGGTGGCGATGTCGATGCCGATATTGTAGCCGGTGGCAATCTTCAGCACGATGTGCTGGTCGTCGTCGTTCTCCGACCTCGGCAACACCGTGCCCTTGAAATCGCCCCGGCTGGTAACCACCTCGGCCTGTCCCCACACCCGGACGTTGAATTTCTTGAGGACCTCCAGCCCGGCGCCCTTGTAACCTTGGAATATGTCTTCGGTCATAGTTTGCCTTTTTTAAATGGAACACGGATCAGGCTGATTGAGCAGATCCGCGCTGATTATTCTTTTGGGTGTATATTTTGCGCTTGAATTGGGGCTTCTTGCCAAAATTCATCAATAAACCAACATTAATGCCTGTGGCCTTCAAGTAATTGACAAGTTGCAGCTCATGCTCAACCGCTATTGTTTCCGCAGCCTTTAGTTCAATGATTATCTTGTCATCAACAATTATGTCGGCAAAATACTCACCAACTCTTTCATTTTTAAAGTAAACGTTTATCGGCACTTGCTTCTTGCATTTTAAACCCAAATTGGTAAAGCATCTATAATCTCCGCGTAAATCTGCCTGATCCGTATTATCCGTGTTCCATTTTTTATCAGATGCTTTTCATTAATTCCGGTAGTCCCACATTCCCCACCGCCATCTTTCTCAGCTGTCCCATGACCCAATGCTTTTCAGCCTCAGGCAGTTTCGAGGTCTTTATGTTTTTGTACTTGTCTTTCAGGAACGGGATCTTTGAAACTATCTCCTCCTTGGAGAACTGCTTGAAATCCAGGTTCACCAGCACCGAGCCAAAATCCATCTTGGGATACTGGTAGACCACCGGCAGCATGGTTTTAACTATCTCGGCATCCAGCTTGCTGGCGGTCACGTATTTGTACAGATCATAGATACGGTCGTATGAGAAATCCGGAGACCTTTGATAATGCCCCTCGATATATTTTAAATAATGCCCGAACAGGGCTCCCGTCCTTTTGGGGTCCTGGCCCAGTTCTTTTATTATTCTTTCGATGACCGGGTACAGGTTGTGGGTGAACAGATAGTGATGGGAATCCTCCGGCACCCCCCAGGTTTTCAGCTGGCGGTATCTTTCGATGATATCGGTGGGCAGGTCCTGGCCCAGTTTTTTGATATGGCTGTCCTCCAGCGGGATGGGCTTGGAGTCGGTGTCCGGATACATCCGGTCGGCGCCGGGCAGCACCCGCTCGAAGATGGTGGTGCCGTCAGGCAGAGATTTGCGGGTCTCGTTGGGAACCCCGGAGAAGGCCATTAAGCATCGTTCTTCGATGGTCTCCAGCGCCGTCTTGATGTCTTCCCCCGGCCCCCAGAAGACCAGCTGGGCGTCATCGGGCGAGGACTTCAGCAGGCTGCGGACCTGGTCCCAGTCGTTATCGGCCAGCATCGGATCCAGGTCCTCGGAACAGGCCATGTTGGGCCGTTCCAGACAGGCGATAACTTTGAGCCGGTCGGCGATCTCGCTGGCAAAGCATTTTCCCGGCTGGGTGAAGTGGGAAAGGATGCCGCCGAAGCCCGGCAGGTTGACCGCCATCACCTGGCTGCCGTTGTTTGACAGTTCCTTAAAGCGCCTGCTCTCCAGCTTGCTGATGATGGGTTTCAGCGGTTCGGACCTTGTCTTCCATTCTTTCTGCTGTTTCACTTGGTCCTTGAGCAGGTCGCGGATCTTCAGCAGGGCCCACTGGCGGAAGCACTCGTTATGGGTCAGTTCCGGGATCAGCTTGGTGCGCGAGACGCCCTTGATCTCCACCCGGGTTCCGCCCTTGCAGGAGACGTTGACATCCTCCCGGCCCGCCCCGATCCCGGTTCGCACCATCCCGGTGCTGCGGTTCAGAAAGCGGATGTAGTCGCAGGCCTCCATCACCTCGTCCGGGTTCTTCATGTCGGGATAGGTGACGGTCTCGATCAGCGGCATGCCCAAACGGTCGGTGCGGTAGACCCTCAGGTGGCCGATATCCGACACTTCGCGGCAGGAATCCTCCTCCAGGGAAAGCTGTATCAGGCGCACCTTCTTGTGCTTCAGGGGGATCTCCCCCTCCACCCCGATGATGGCGGTGCGCTGGAACCCGGTGGGGATGCTGCCGTCCAGGTACTGCTTGCGGGTGATGTGCACCTCGCCCACGATGTTCAGCTTGGACAGCAGGGCGATGCGGATGGCGATGTCCAGGGCCTCCCGGTTCAGGGGGAAGGGCGGGGTGTCGTCCACCTCGTAGGTGCAGGCGGTCCGGCTGTTGATGTGATAGACGATGTTCTTGCGGGTCTTGAACTCCATCAGGGCGGTGCCGTCGTACTCCCCCAGCTCCGATAGGGTGGGCCGCATGTGGCGGATCAGCTCGGCGTGGTATTCCTCCGGCTTCTGGAATATTCCGGCCGGACAGCGGCAGAACAATTTTTGTTCGGTCAGCAGCTGCTGGTGCACCTCCAACCCGGACATGAACCCGATAGCCTCATAGGTCTGCTGGGTGGCCTGCTGGCGCGGCAGGTAACCCACTGACTGTTTGGTCTGGCCGTAATTTGCCCTGGGATCGAATCGGTTGTTCATATTAAAAAATTTAAGATTTTGAGTGCATAAACAGTTAAGAATATTACAAAATCGCCTATAAGTCAATAAAAAATGCTGCCGCCCAATTTCGAGCGGCAGCATTAAATCAAGGTCAGGTCCGGCTTTACTTAGCAATCGCTGGAGCCGCGGGCTTCTTTTTTAAATTAAGAAAAACTATCAGCCCGGCTATCAGGGCCAGCACTATCAGCAGAACGATTATATTGTGGGCGATCATGGAGACGATGATGGTGGCGGCCGACAGCACCAATGCGATGGGAAAGGCTGCCAGGCCGATCACGAACCGGCTGGCCGAGCCCAGGAATGGCAGAACATCAAGAATGGTGTGCAGCGGGCCGGTCAGCATCAGCAGCCCGATCCACATCATCAGGAATCCGATGATGCGGCCGAGCCATCCGGCCGCCTTGTATTCGCCCTTCAGAATGGCGATGGCCTCGTCCCTGGCCCCCAGAAAAGCCCGGTAGAATTTTTTCTCACCTTTATAAAAATACGGATCAAGCATCCCTCCGGACAGCTTGCCGAATACCGTGGCCCTCCGGCCGGATGACAGGGCATAAAACGACAGCCGGGTATCGCCGATCTGCGGATCGGCCAAAGAACCCTGCCCCTGGAACAGATATTCTTCGGTGGCGCTGTATCCTTTGGTCTTTTCCAACAGGATCTTTCCGCCTCCCAGGTCCAAGGGCTCGGTCGGCGGCAGGTTCAGGCGCCCCATATCCAATTCATAAACCCCGGCCCGGGCCTGTCTGGCCGTGAAGGTCCGGGAGGAAATTTCCGGCGGGGGGTTGGCATGGCCCTCCGGCTGCTTGAAATCCCCCGAGTTCTCCGGGTTTTCGGTCCATCCCTTTTCGTAGCTGTAGGTCTTGGTGGTGGTCTCGCTGCCTCCGGTGTTCTTCTGGGTCTTGGTGCTTACCCGTTCCCTCCAGGCGAACATCTCGGCCCGGCGGGTCAGGATCAGATAATTTCCCGGGGTGATGAAATCGGGATCGCCCACCAGATCGACGGTCTCCAGCGGCCCGGTGACCGATGCCAGCTGTCCCTGGGCCTTCTGATCTATCGACGATGGCGATGCAATGACGGCCTTCTGCGCCAGCTTGGCGAAATCGGTCCGGCCCTCTGTTTTCCACAGCACTATAAAGGAGATGATGAACAGGGCCAGCCCCACCAGCACCCCGACAAACGAGTTCAGGATCCTCTTGCCCCAGCCGGTGGTGGTAACTTCGGTCAATTGATCGGTCATTTTTTCCTCCTATACGTATAATGGGATATGGATACCCGGGCGATCC
Organism: Candidatus Edwardsbacteria bacterium RifOxyA12_full_54_48; assembly: GCA_001777915.1. Taxonomy (NCBI): domain Bacteria; phylum Candidatus Edwardsiibacteriota; species Candidatus Edwardsbacteria bacterium RifOxyA12_full_54_48. The sequence continues at coordinate 357,816 of MFFN01000004.1, forward strand.
GTCTGAAGTTATTATCCGATAGCTTGATGGAGATGTCAAGCGGTTTTATGCCCTGGCCAAAAGTTGTGTTATCTTTTTCTATATTTTTCTCTTGCAATCATAAATCTGTATGGTAAAATGTTGAATTGTATTAGGAGGCTGACTTTATGCATTTTAAACGTTCCTCTCAGGTGGCCGAGGTGATAAAACGCGAGATGTCCGACATCATCTCCAACCACATCAAGGACCCCCGCCTGGGGTTCATCACCGTTACCGGGGTAGACCTCACCGATGACCTGCGCTATGCCAAGGTGTTCGTCAGCATCTTCGGGGAGGAGGACAAGCGGCAGGAATCCCTGAAAGGCCTGGAAAGCGCCAAGGGCTTCATCCGCCGGGAGATGGGCAGCCGTCTGCGCCTGCGCTATTGCCCCGATCTCTCCTTCAGGCTGGACGAGTCCATAGCCTACGGCGACAAGATAGACCGCCTGCTTAACCAGATCTCCCCGAAAGAGAAGCCCGATGACAGCCAGTGAGATCGCCCAGGCCCTGGAAAAGCACCGCCGGATAATGGTCACCAGCCATGTCAACCCTGACGGAGACAGCATCTCCAGCCAGCTGGCCCTGGCCTCGGTGCTTAAAACCCTGGGCAAGCGGGTGAGCATAATAAACCAGGACCCGGTGCCGGAGAGGTACCGTTTCCTGCCCGGCTGGGAGTCGATCTCCAGCCAGATGGGGGCCCCCGACGTCACCGCGGTCTGCGTGGTTGACTGCGCCAACCCCCAGCGCCTGGGCCAGGCGGCCGAGCTGATCACCCCGGCCACCATGGAGCTGATCGTGATAGACCATCACGTCTCCAACGACGGCTTCGGGCATATCCAATACATAGACCCCGAAGCATCCTCCACCTGCGAGCTGGTCTACCGCATCTCCCAGAAACTGGGAGTCAAGTTGACCGCCGAACAGGCCACTATCCTGCTATCGGGAATTATGACCGACTCCGGCGGCTTCCGCTATTCCAATACCTCTCCGGCCACCCTGCGAAGCGCCGCCCTGCTGATGGAGTCCGGGGCCGAGCTGGCCTGGATATCGGAACAGCTTTATTTCCAGCAGCCACTGAGACACCTTAAGGTGCTGGGGCAGCTGTTCTCCGACCTGAAGACCGCCGCCAACGGCAAGGTTTCCTGGGTGGCCCTGACCCAGGAGATAGCCCGAAGGCACGGATTTGACATCAACGACAGCGAGGAATTCGTCAGCCATGTGCTTTCGGTCAAAGGGGCCGAAGTGGGCCTGCTGTTCAAGGAGCAGGGCAACGGGATCGTGCGGGTCTCCTTCCGCTCCAAGGGCCGGGTGGACGTAAATAGGCTGGCAGCCATCTTCGGGGGCGGCGGACACCTCCAGGCCGCCGGGGCCAGGGTCAGGGGGTCGATTGACGAAGTGACCAGAAAGGTGGTCCAGACGGTGGAGAGGGAGCTTTGACATGGAGTTCAAATATAAATGCGACTGCGGCGGCCGGGATTTTCTGATGGTCTCCGAAAAAAGCTATAACGCCCGGGTGGACGCCGAGGGCACCCTGGTCTGCCTGCCCCAGACCGAGCATATTGTTTCCATCACCTGCACCGGGTGCAGCAAGGCCTATAAACAGGAAGATTTCAAGCAGATAGAATATTAACACCTGCTCCCTCTCCAAAAGCTTTTGGAGAGGGGCGGGGTGAGGTCAAAAGGAAGATAGCATGAAAACCTACGGTCTGATCTACAACCGGAACCGGCCCGGGGCCGAGCGCATTGTGCGGGAGCTGGCAGCCTGGCTCAAGGACCACGGCATAGCGGCCCTGGCCGAAAAGGGTTTTGATATCAGCCAGGCCGAGATGGCCGATGAGGCCCAGGTGGCCGCCCGCTGCGATATGATGCTGGTGCTGGGCGGCGACGGCACCCTGCTGAGGGCGGTAAGGCTGATGGGTGACGCCCAGAAGCCGGTGCTGGGCATCAACCTGGGGTCGCTGGGATTTTTGACCGAGATCTCACAGGACAATATCCAGCAGAGCATGGAACAGGTGATCCGGGGCCAGTATCAGATAGAGGAGCGGGCCATCATCAAGGCCCGATGCGGCGATGCGGATTTTTTTGCCCTGAACGACTTCGACATCCGGGTGCCCACCCGCCTGGTGGAGCTGTCGGTATCCATCGGCGATGAACTGGTCAGCCGCTATTTTGCCGACGGCATGCTGATCGCCACCCCCACCGGCTCCACCGCCTACTCCCTGTCGGCCGGGGGGCCGATAGTGGAGCCCGACATGGATGCTTTCGTGCTTACCCCCATCTGCCCCCATACCCTGAGCCTGCGGCCCATGATAGTCTCCATGAAGAAGACCATCACGGTGGTGGTCCACGGCAAGAACGAGGAGGCGGTGCTGGTGGCCGACGGCCAGACCGTGGCCCGTTTGAAGGACGACCAAAAACTGACCATCACCAAGGCTGAAAGAAAAGCGCTTTTAGCAAGACCCGCGGCTTCTTCGTTCTACAATATCCTGAGGACCAAGTTAAAGTGGGGCGCCCGGGGCGAGAATTCCTGAAATTGGCGCTTCTTGACTGTTATCCGGGGCAAGTTATTATCCCCTCCTTGAACAAGGAGGGGACCACATAAATAGTTATAAGGATAAACGCGATGAAAAAACTTATTAGCCTGGCTTTATTGGTAGTCGTGGCAACGGTTATTGTCCAGGGCTGCGGAAAAAAGAGCGACCCGGTGGCCCCGCCGCCGACCCCCCCCACTCCGCCGACGGTGATCGCCGTATATCCGCCGGCCAGCAGCACGGATAATTTCAGGAACAGCCTGATATATCTGACCTTCAGCGCCGACATGAAGCAGACCGAGACCCAGAACGCCCTGGCCATAACCGGCATGACCGGCCAGAAGACCTGGTGGAACCGGATACTGATATTCCGGCCGGATTCGCTTTATACCCCCGGTGATACCATTCTGATAACGGTGTCCACCATCGCCCAGAACACCGCCGGCACCGCCCTGGCCGCGGTCTACACTTCTTCATTTATCTGCGGGGCCAACGCTGACAGCCTTCGTCCCACGGTGGTCTCCACCAATCCGGCCGGCGGCCAGACCGGGGTCAGCGCCACAGCCAGCATTTCGGCGACCCTTTCCGAGAGGCTGGCCCCCTGGTCGGTCTCGGCTTTTTCCCTGACCGCCGTTACCGGCATCTTGGGCAATGCCGCCCTGCAGAGCGACTCCATAATAAACTTTTCCCCCTCTTCGCTTCTTTGCTATGACATGACCTTCACCGCCATACTCGACACCAGCGTCACCGACCTGTGCGGAAACCATCTATCGCCCCAGTATTCCTGGACCTTCCGAACCATCGCCGACACCGTCAAGCCCAAGGTTTTGTCGCTTGACCCGGCCAATAACGATACTTTGACCTCGGTGAATAAGCCAATAATCGTCAGATTCTCCGAGGTGATGGATACCGCCTCGGCCCGGGCCGCCTTTTCCATCACTCCTTCCGTTTCCGGAAATTTCACCTGGAGCGGGGATTCCATCATGACCTTCGCCCCGGCCGAGACCCTGGCCTTTCGCCGCCAATTCCAGGTGGCCATCGGCTCCGCCGCCCAGGACCTGGCCGGAAATCCCCTGGCCTCGGCCTGGAATTCCAGCTTCACCACCGTCCGGGGGATCTACGTCTGCTGTAACACCTCCAATGAGATATATATGTTCCAGCAGAACGACCTAAAGCCCGAGGGCTATCTGACGTTTTATTCCAAGGCCAGCCAGATAAGAATTTCCTCCGATGACAGCATGGCCTATGTCCTTACGCAAAGCGGGTTGGAATTCATCCAGCTCAAGAACCACAACAATCATTTTGCCACCGTCACCCTGCCGGCCACCTGTTACGGGCTGGCCCTGTCCCCCAACGGCAGCCGCCTGGCGGTGACCGACACCCTTAACAAATGGCTGTATCTGATCGACGCTGTCACGGCCCAAAAGACGGATTCGGTCCAGACCGGGGCCGCCTTCCCCAAGGGGGTCTGGTTCAACCAGGGCAGCAGCCAGATCTGCGTCCTGTGCTGGGGACAGGTGGAGATATTCAGCGTCAGCAATCTGCACACCGCCCCCTCCACTGTCGTCATTCCCAACAACGGCGAGGAGGCCGTCAGGGGGATCTCCGGCGATACGCTTTATGTCTCTTCCGGCACCGGGTTCACCGCCATCAAGATATCCGACAACTCCGTGCCCTTCCAGATAACCGGCATCAGCAACCATCCCTTCGGACTGGCGGTCTCGCCGGATCAGGCTCATGTGGCCCTGGCCTGTTATGAGGAGCATGCGGTGAAGATATACACCACTTCCGGAGCCTACGTCACCACCGTTTCGGTCGGCACCGGGCCCAAGGGCCTGGCCTACAGCCCGGACGGGAAATATCTGTATGTCTCCAACTCCGGCAGCAGCTCTATTTCGGTCATCAGCCGGAACGACAATACCTACACCGCCCAGACACCAAAGACCGTTGGCAGCGGGCCGTGGGGGATCGCAGTCACGCCGTAAGATAAAATTCAATGACAAGGAGACCTATGTCCAAGAAGATTCTTCTGGGCATGATCATTCTTTTTGCCGCCCTTTCAGCCCGGGCCAATGACAGCCTTAATGTGCGATCTGTCGGTAGTTGGCCGTTCTACCGCTGCTTGAGCGTAGCGCTGGATACTACCACCGCTCAGAAACTAGCCATTATGGGCACCGGCGGGGGGCTTTTTATTGCCGACATAACCGATCCTTTGCGCCCAAACAAAATCGGCGAAATAAACCTGAACGGCTCCTATAGCTACATAATCAAAACCAGGGATCATTATGCGTATTGCCTTTCAGATAGTTTAGGTCTTTTAATTGTAGACTATTCCAATCCATACTCACCCGTACTGGCCGGACATTGTGCCTATAAAGAAGGAAAGAATCAAGCATTGGCCATCAGCGGAAACTATGCTTTCATTTGCATAAACTATTATGGCATAAAAATAATAGACATCACGGACCCAACCAAACCAGTTGATAAAAATTATTACCCCTGCAACGATTTTAATATAGATATTCTAATAAAAGACTCTTTAGCCTATTTTGCGACATATGAGTTCAAAGTATTGAATATCAGCGATCCTGAAAACCCCGTTCAAATCTGGAATGATGATACACAATCCGGGCAGTTTGCGATATCCGATACTTTTTTGTATCTCGGTAGTGGAAGTATATATACATACAACATTTCTGAACCAGCTAATCCGGTTAAGGGCGGATCGGGAGGTACGGCCTACTTCGGTTTTTCGATATATGACACTCTGATCTTCGGCGGAGGAACTGGATTCAATGAAGGATTTTACATAAACAGCCTTTCCGATCCCAACAGCCCCGTAACAATAGGGCAATGTTCAACCAATTATTTCAGAGGGTTAGCCGCTTATAACGGCTATGCCTATGTGGCTGACGACAGCAAAGGCTTGAAGGTTGTTGATATCAGCGATCCCGCACACCCCGTGATAGTCGGTCATTGCCCCACACCAAGAAACGAAGATAACGGCATACTTTACCAAAATAATTATATTTACCTTCCGGCAATGGAAGGTGGCTTAAGGATGATAGATGTCTCCGATCCTTCCTCGCCGATCGAAACCGGCTGCTCATTTTACCCCAACAGAGAGAATCAAGCCCTTGCTGTGGTTGTCAGAGATACCATCGCCTATGTATCAGACCGATCGAACGGGCTGAGGGTGATAAATATTACCGACAAAGCCAATCCTGCCGAGATCTGTTCTCTTTCCTTAAAAGGATATACTTATGCAATGGCTGACAAGGATACACTTCTGTTTATAGCCTTATGGCCGGAGTTTTTTAGCGGGGATTCTTCCAGCATCAGGGTGATAAATATTGCCGATCCGAAAAATCCCAGCGACATAGGTCATGTTTGCTTGCCGCGTGATGCCATGGATATTACGATAAAAGATAATAGTATGTTCGTTTCAACATTTAATACCACCCTGTCAACCATTGATATATCCGATCCTGCCAATCCGGTGATAACCTACAGTAACGACACATTGGGGTTGGGTTGGAACCAATCTTTAAAAGACACTATTTTATATTTGGCTAATGATAATAAAGGGTTAAGCATAATCAACGTTGCCGATCCCATAAACCCCGTAAAGATCTCCTCAGTTCCTCCTTTTAGCCGCACTACCGGAGTATTCGTTGATTCCGGCTTTGCTTACATGGTGGATGATACCCTGGGGCTTAAAGTGGTCAATATCACAGATCCTTCAAATCCTATTGTTACCGGCTATTACCTTTTCGATTACGATCCAATTTATGCTGTTATTTTTTTCCCCTATGTTGATGTGACAGCCAAAAATAATAATATATTCATCACCCACCCGGCCAATATTCTCCAAGCTTTGGAATACTACGGCCCGGAGGCCGGTGTTTCTTCAGATAATATTGATAACGAAAAGAGACCCCTTATCTTCCTGCTAAAAGACGCCTACCCCAATCCGGCCCGGAGCAGGGCGACCATCAGCTATCAACTGCCGGCCAAATCTACGGTCAGCCTGAATGTATATAATGTAGCCGGACAGCTGGTCCAATCAACAGATATGGGCGCCCAGCAGCCGGGATATTATAATATTCCCTTTAAGACCGACAAACTTTCCTCCGGGGTATATTTTTATAAGCTGACGGCCGGAAGCAACAGCCGGACCAGGAAACTGGTGATTTTAAAATAAGGATAAGCTATGTTTAAAAAGATATATCTACTTTTGCTCCTTGGATTGGCCGTCTCTTCTGTCGCACATGCCGCCGACAGTCTTAACGTACGGACCGTTGGCAGCTGGCCGTTTGGCTATACATACTCTGCGGCCACCTGCAGTATAGGCGGCCACCATATTGCAATAGTCGATAACGACGGCGGCATTATGACTGTTAACATTGACACCCCAACTAATCCATACTGGCTGGGCGAAGCAAGGATAACTGGCCAAAGAACAACCGACCTATTGGGCCATCACCGAAAGGCAAGAATATATGGAAATCACGCTTTTCTAGCTTTAGCCGAACTTGGTCTATGTATTATTGATATCAGCGATCCTGCAAACCCAAACATCTGCAATCAAATGTCGACGCCGGGTTATATCGTTGATATCGCTGTGCGTGGAAGCTACGCATATGCAGCCGACGATTCCTTTGGCCTTCGTGTCGTGGACGTATCTGATCCTTTCAACCCCGATACAGTAGCATTGGTGCCATCAACGGAAGGGTGCTATAGCCTGGCCATAAATGACACCTTGCTATATATAATCAAACAAAACTGGCCAGATTTCATTCCAACAGTCCTGTCCTTTAATATTACCACGCCCAATAATCCAATATTTATTGATAGCCTGCAGTATTTATGCGGTGGTTCTTTGGCAATCAAAGACACCTTGCTCCTCACTGGCGCGATGGATGTTTTGAATATAAGCAACCCAGCAGATATTTTTCTTATTACTTCCTTTATGCTTTCCGGCAACGGAGAAATAGCCATTCACGATACCCTAGCCTTTTGCCCCAATGTGGGCGGATTTGCTGGTTTATATATTACTTCCTTTTCCGATCCGGCCAACCCCTACATTATTACTTCTTATGATACTCCTGGTTATACTCGTGATATTTATTCTGATAACAATCTATTATACGTGTCGGACGACATAGGTGGGCTAAGGGTCATTGATATATCTTCACCTAACACTCCCATTGAAATAGGCGCTTTTAATTCGCCATCACCCGTATATGGCAATAACGTTATGTTGGCAAAGGATGACATACTTTACTACCCTACCGGTGATTTATATTCACTGGATGTTTCCGATCCCGCGGAGCCACACACCACCAAATGGGGAAAAGCTTTGGGTAATGCCCACGCCGTCGCTTTAAAAGATTCAATTATATTAACCATTGATGATGCATATGGATTTAAAGCAATGCAGGATGTTGGAAACAAATATTTATCGGTTGTTGACTCACTCCCCATGTCCAGTAGTAATTGTTGGGATATTTATTGTATGGATACCTTAGCTTTGGTTGCTTCTTCAGAAAGCCTTTTCGTAATCAATGTATCAGACGCTGGAAACATTCATATAATTGGCCAGTGTGGCATACCGAACGCAACCTCTTATGCTGCGGCAGTTACCGCAACCAGCCAATATGCCTATGTGGCTGCAGGCACCTCAGGTTTTTATATTGTGGATCTCTCAAATTTAACAAACCCAGAGATAGTTGACACTATCAATATTGGTATGGTCTGGGACCTAACCATCGATAAAGATATTTTATGCTTGGCTAACGATTTAAATGGATTATTGCTGATGAATATAGACATACCCGACAGCCCCAAGGTGTTAAGCGTCTTTGATACATCAGGAAAAGCTATGGCTATTACCGTGGATTCACTTTTTGCATATTTGGCCGATGACTCGGCCGGATTGAGGATCATTGACATCAGCGAACCTACCAATCCGTTTGAAACAGGTTACTATGCAATGGAAACCGTCTCCTTTCCTTTAAACAATAGGGCTGTTGGCGTGGCAGTTGGAAATGGTAATATCTTCGTATCGCACTATGCCGCTGGTTTAAAAGTTTACCAATACTATGGCCCGGACGCAGGGATCTCAACCGATGATCATGACAAAGACATAAACAGGCCCCTCACCTTCCTGCTGAAAGACGCCTACCCCAACCCTGTTCGGAGCAAGGCCACCATCAGCTATCAACTGCCAGCCAAGGCCGAGGTCAAATTGAACCTTTACAATATAACCGGACAGCTGGTCCGATCAACAGATCTGGGCACACAGCCGCCGGGATATTACAATGTGCCTTTGAAGACTGACAAATTATCTTCGGGCGTTTATTTTTACAAGCTGACGGCCGGAAATGACAGCCAGACCAGGAAACTGGTGATTTTAAAATAAGGATACGCTATGTTTAAAAAGATATATCTATCTTTCCTACTGGTCGCATCCTTTTCGGGCCTGGCCTATGCCTCGGCCGACAGCTTAAGGATGCGGACCGTCAGTTCATGGCCGTACAGCATTAACGCCGCAACTGCGGCGGCGACCATCAATGGTCATGATTACCTGCTGGCCGGCATGGGCGGCGGCATATTCATTTTCAACATCGATTCTCTGGACGCACCATATAAGGTATCCGAGGCCGCCACGCAAGCCAGTTATATAAAAGACATCGCCGTAGCCGGAGATTATGCATACCTGGCAGCGTCAGATTGCGGTTTATGGATTTTGGATATCAGCGACCCATTAAATCCCTACGTGACCGGCAATGTCGATCTTCCTGGTTATGCGGTTCAGGTCAGAATAAATAACAACCACGCTTTTGTCGCTTCCTGTTTTTCCGGCGTCCGAATCGCAAACATATCCGATCCCTACAATCCTTACGAAGCTGGCTATCTTGACAATGGTGACTATTTTTACGGCTTAGATGTCAACGATACCCTGCTTTACACCGCAGGAATGACAAACGGATTAAAGATTTACAACATATCTTCTCCTGCCATGCCAGTTGAAATAGGATACAATGACAGCACCAGCGATCTTCGCTGTGTTTATTATAAAGGGGGCTATCTTTATGGCGGCAATACTGCGGAAACGGTAATATTTGATGTGTCTGACCCGACAAATCCGGTTATTACCGGCACTGGCGGCTATGGCGCTTATAGAATGGCCATCTTGGACACTATTATTTATGGGACTATCAATAGTTACTTTTATTCCACGATCAACATCAGTGATCCTTCCTCCCCAGTTCTGGTTGAAACCAATCCCACCGATTGGTTCGCTACATTTGTAACAATATTTAAGAACCGATTGATTGTCACCACCGAAAAATATTTTTCCCTTCAGGATATCACCGATCCAGTAAACCCCGTAGAAACCTATCGCTTTGACTGCCCTGTTATCTACGGTACAGGCGCAGTCAAAGACAGCTTTGCTTACATGCCTTCGGATTACATTCATATCATCAAAACAACAGAAACCCAGTACCTCCAAGAAGTGAGTTCTGTTAAAAGTATTGCCAGCGGTTTTTCCAGTATTTGTATAAAAGATTCCTTAGCATACTTGCCTGATTTCATTTATGGCTTGCAGGTGATCAACATAGCCGATCCCTATAATCCTATCGTTCTGGATTCGGTATATTGCGCGGGTTTTTGCAATTATGTAGCGATAACGGATTCTTTTGCTCTTTTAACACAATATAACAATATTAAGGTGATCAATGTCTCCGACCCTTCCAACATATTTGTTGTTGACTCGTTTATAACAAACGACATAGCCTATAACATATGTATTGACGGTTCGCTGGCCTATCTGGCAAATAGCGGTTATGGGTTGCGCATTTACGATATTACCAATCTTCCCGCCATAACAGAGATAGGTTATTATGACACCCCCGGGACGGCTCTTTATGTGGCTGTCCAGAATGGAATGGCTTATGTGGCCGACGGAGACAGCGGTATGCGCATAATAAACGTCTCCGAATCAACAACCCCTGTCGAGCTGGGACACTTTGTGATACCGAACCCGGAAGATATGTTCTACGGCGCCAACTCGCTGGCCGTCAAAGACAGCCTGGTCTATATCTCCTATGATACCTTGGGGGTCAGGGTCGTCAACGTTTCAGATCCCGCCAATCCTACGGAATCAGGCTATTATAAAAAGATCCCCTGGAGTTCTTATAACTTTGGATGCAGCGCCAACGGTCTGACTTTGGCCGACAATAAGGTTTACGTCTCTTACTACCAATACGGCCTGCAGGTGTTCGAATACACCAGCCCCAGCGGGGTGACAAACAATAAGAACGAGAGCAGGATATCTTCATTTCTGTTGAAAGAAGCCTACCCCAACCCAGCCAGAGGAAAGGCCACCATCAGCTATCAACTGCCGGCCAAATCTACGGTCAGCCTGAATGTATATAATGTGGCAGGACGGTTGGTCCAATCAGTGAATATGGGAACCCAACTGCCGGGATATTACAATATTCCATTGAAGACCGACAAACTTTCCTCCGGGGTATATTTTTATAAGCTGACCGCCGGAAGCAACAGCCAGACCAAGAAACTGGTGATTTTAAAATAATTACTTAAGGGAGCTTATGTCCAAGAAGCAAATTCTGGGCATATTCTTGCTGCTGTCAGGTCTTTCGGCCCATGCCACTGACAGTCTTAACGTAAGGACTGTTGGCAGCTGGCCGTATGGTTTGAGCCGTGCGATCGCGGTAGATTCCATGGACGGCCACAGATACGCCTTTACCGGTTTCGGCGGCGGGATATTCATTTTTGACGTGGATACTCCGTCAATGCCGGTCAAGATCGGCGAAGTCGCCACAGACGGATATATGATCCATCAAATTGTAATAAACAACGGCCATGCCTATCTGGCCTGTTATGATAAAGGCCTGTGGATAGCGGATATCAGCGACCCACACAAACCTACCATCACCGGCAACTGTCCGCTTCCGGGGTTGGCGGTGGATCTGGCGATATCTGGCGGCTTTGCCTACGTGGCCGGTGATACGACAGGGCTTTTTGTTGTCGACATTTCCGACCCCGTTGCGCCGGCATTGGCTGGTAGTTATAATGATGGCGGCTGCGTATGGGGCATACGGGTCAGGGATACCATTGCCTATGTGGCCGACGGTGACAGCGGACTATCCCTGCTGAACATAAAAACACCTGGGATCATCAGTGAAATAGGCCGTTATAATGCCGTATATGCCTCTTATGTTAGCCTAGCCGGTCGCTATGCCTATATTTCTAGTGTGCCTTGGAATTATGGCAGCACTGATGTTATTACGGTCGTGGATATCGGCAATCCAGCCAACCCATTGTTTGCCGGATCGGGCGGGGAGGCCGCCACCCGGGTTGAAATTTATGATTCATTGGCATTCAGCGGAGCATATAATAATTATCAGATATTTATCAATACCATTTCAGATTCCACGCACCCTCAGCTTAAGCAGAATTACACTTCCAGCGAATGGGGCAATGCCTGGCATTTTGCTTATTCGCCGGGTTACATTTATGTAGCAGATGAACGCAGGGGCATGGTAATATACGATATTTCTAATCCTGCAAACATATTAGAGATCGGCCAATACCAAGTGCCAAATTTCATTACCCTTGCTGTGGCTGATAGTCATGCGTACCTGCCTTCCTACGGATTAAGGGTACTTGACGTGAGTGTTCCAACCAGTATTACCGAGCAAGGTGTCTGTTTTTTAGATACCAGCAATCACTTCGGGGCCTTGTGGGATGTTGATGTCAGGGATTCATTGGCCTACGGCCTGCCGGGTGATTCCACTATGCTTACATTCAACGTGAAAAACCCATATACGCCCCAAATAGTTCATACCCTTACGTTACCAGTTAAGTATGTATATTATTTTACCATATGTGATACGTTCGCCTATATTTCAAGCGATACCGGTTTAATATTTGTAAATATTGCCGATCCGGAAAGTCCGTTTGTAATAGGGCAATACCACGGTATTGCTGATCCTGTGAATATGACCGTCCGGAATGGCGTTGCCTTTGTGGCTGATTATTACGCCGGCCTAAAAATAATTGATGTCAGCGACCCGGCAGCACCGCATGAGATCGGACATTGCGATATAACGGGGGATGTGATTGATGTCGCAATAGAAGATACTTTCGCCTACATTACCGCCATGAATAACGGTTTGCGGATAGTGAACATCGCTGACCCAAGCAATCCGTTTGAGGTCGGTAATTTCCAGATGTCTGCCGATTCGTGGATAGGCGCATACGGTGTAGAAATAAAAAATAATTTAGCCTACGTAGCCTGGGATACCTTTGGGGTTAGGGTTATTGATGTCGCTGATCCAAACAATCCGATAGAGATAGGTTATCATGATAATAACTCAAGCCCGTATTACACTTTGGCCTGGGATATAAAATTGTACGATGGTTATGTGTATGTGGTTTATGAAAACTGGGGTCTTCAAGTCTATGAATACTACGGCCCGGAGGCCGGTGTTTCTTCAGATAATATTGATAACGAAAAGAGATCCCTTGTCTTTCTACTAAAAGACGCCTACCCCAACCCAGCCAGAAAAAAGGCCACCATCAGCTATCAACTGCCGGCCAAATCTACGGTCAGCCTGAATGTATATAATGTAGCCGGACAGCTGGTCCGATCAATGGATATGGGCGCCCAGCAGCCGGGATATTTCAATATTCCATTGAAGACTGACAAATTATCTTCGGGCGTTTATTTTTACAAGCTGACCGCCGGAAGCAACAGCCAGACCAAGAAATTTATCGTTTTAAAATAACCTTTTAGTTATGCTTAAAAAACTCACCGTAAAAGATTACGCCCTGATAGATTCCCTGGAGGTGGAGTTCTCCCCGGGCCTCAATATCCTCACCGGGGAGACCGGGGCGGGAAAATCCATCCTGATCGGCGCCCTGGGCCTGGTGCTGGGCGAACGGGCCGACAGCGACAGCGTCCGCAGTGGCGCCAAGGCCGCCATGGTGGAGGCCGAATTCCACCTGACGGATCTTGGCGCCGTAAAGACGATCTTCGGCGAATTGGACATCGACTGGTCCGACGAACTGCTGATCCGCCGCGAGGTGTCCCCGGCCGGCAAGAGCCGGGCCTTTGTCAACGACAGCCCGGTCACCCTGGCCAATCTTAAAAGGATCGGTGACGCCGTGCTGGACATGCACGGCCAGCACGAGCACCAATCCCTGCTCTACGAGGAGCGGCATCTGGATTATCTGGACGGCTTTGCCAAGACCCGGCCGGAACGAACAGCCGCCGGAGAACTTTTTCACCAATACCAGAAGATCAGATCAGAACTGGAGGCCTTGCGGAACAAGGAGCAATTGACCAGGGAAAAGCTGGACCTGTATAATTTCCAGATAAAGGAGATCGGATCGGCCTCGCTGGCCGAAGGCGAAGAGGAAGGGCTGGAAAGCGAAAAGACCATTCTGGAGAATTCCGAAAAGCTTTTTTCGCTGGCCTCGGCCGGCTATCAGCTTTTATACCAGCAGGACGGCTCCATCACCGAGCAGTTCAGCGCTTTGGAGCGGTCGGTGGAGGAGATCGCCGGGATCGATCCCCGCCTGGAATCTACTTTGAAGGCCGTAACTTCGGTGAACGACCAGATCGAGGAGGTCGCCCGGGACCTGAGAAAATACCGGGACGGCATCTCTTTCGATCCCCAGCGGTTGGAGGAGATCCGCAACCGGCTGGACCTGATCAGGACCCTCAAGAAAAAATACTCCGGCCGGGAGAATTCCATAACCGCCGTTTTGGCCCATTACGAAAAGATCAAGGCCGAAGTGGATTCGGTGGAGCACGGCGAGGAGAATATCAAAAAACTGGAGGTCCAATTGGAAGCCCAGCGCCGGGACCTGGAAAAGGCCTGTCTGGCATTGTCTGAGAAACGCCAAGCGGCGGCCAGGAAGATGGCCAGGGATGTGGTGGCCCAGCTGAAGGACCTGGGAATGGAAAAGGCCGCCTTCAAGGTTGATGTGGCCCAGGTCGAAGAGGCCGAAGGCATTGTCCACCACAATAAAAAGCAGCTTAAAGCCGACGCAACGGGCATCGATTCCGTACGGTTTTTGATATCCCCCAACCCCGGCGAGGAATTAAAGCCCCTGGCCAAGATCGCCTCCGGCGGCGAGATCTCCCGGGTGATGCTGGCCATCAAGACCATCTTATCGGAGGCCGACGCCGTCCCGGTGCTGGTATTCGACGAGATCGATGCCGGGATCGGTGGCCGGATCGCCGAGGCGGTGGGAGTAAAGCTCAAGGAGATTTCCTCGGCCCGGCAGGTGCTGTGCATCACCCACCTGCCGCAGATAGCCTCTCTGGCCAAGAGCCACTTCCTGGTCAGCAAGGATGAGCAGAAGGGCCGCACCATCACCTCGGTGAATGTCTTAAGCGAAAAGGAGAGGATCGAGGAGATCGCCCGAATGCTGGGCGGCAGCAAGATCACCGAGACCACCCTGAAGCATGCCAGGGAGATGATCGAGAAACAGTAATTGCACCAATTAGGGAGATCGGATGAAAGTCGTCGCCTTCAACGGCAGCCCCAGGCCCAACGGCAACACCGCCGCCCTGATCCGCTACGTCTTCGAAGAGCTGGAAAAGGAAGGCATCGTCACCAAACTGGTCCAGCTGGGCGGCCAGAACATCCACGGATGCCGGGCCTGCTATAGATGCGTTCAGAACAGGGATAAGAAGTGCGCCTACGATGACGACATGCTCAATAGCTGCATCGGGGAGATGCTGGCGGCCGACGGGATCATCATCGGATCGCCCACCTACTACTCCAACGTCAGCTCCGAGACCAAGGCCCTGATCGACCGGGCCGGTCTGGTGAGCGGGGTCAACGGGCACCTGCTGAAAAGAAAGGCCGGGGCCGCGGTGGTGGCGGTGCGCCGGGCCGGGGCCACCAACACCTTCGACGCCATCAACAAGTTCTTCCTGATCAGCGAGATGATCGTCCCCGGCTCCTCATACTGGAACCTGGGCATCGGCCGGGAGCCGGGCGCGGTCAAAGAGGACCAGGAGGGCCTGGACACCATGCGGGTGCTGGGACAGAACCTGGCCTGGCTATTGAAGAAGATAAACTCATAAGGCTAGACAGCAGCAAGATCACCGAGACCACCCTTAAGCATGCTAACGAGATGTTGGATAAAATTTTATATTATTGTTTTATGAAAGAATTGAAGATAAGAAAAATCACTTTGACCGGAAACGTGACCCACAACCTGTGCTTTCTTTCCCGGGATTTTGACCTGTCATTCTATGTAAAATTTGGCTTCTTCACTGGAGAGGCGGGGTTGCTCTTTAGGACGGCAGATCAGAACCATGGTCATGCGCTGAAAATCACTAAGGACCGTATAACCTTTATCGCGAATTTTTCGCCCAGCGGCACTTCGGAATACAAAGAACAGACGATAAAAAACAATCTTCAAGAGAACCAGCGCTACAATATCCGGGTGCTTTTCGTCGGGTCCGAACTGAAAATATCCGTGGATAACAGGATACTGTTCAGCAGTTCAGTTTCGTCAAGCACCATAGGAAATATATCTATATTCGGCAACATTGTCGGAAAAGTAAATATTTACCAGATATCTATTTCCTCGCTCGACAAGCAGGCGGATATGGGAGATGCTGCATTCGTCGACAAATTTAACGATATCAACAACTGGGAGATAATCAGCGGCCACTGGCAGACCAATTCCGGATGCCTCCGGGGAACGGCCGAAAAAAATAACATTTATGCGCGGCTAAAGGAAAATATCCCCCAGTTCGGCGGCGTCTCTTTTTATTTGAAAAACGAAAATGATCTGCGGATGAACTACGGCTCCGGCATTCTGCTGCGATTTTCCCCCGAAACCCAAAAAGGCGTTGCCGTCCATTGCTTCCCCAGCCACGGCTATATCAGCCTTTATCCCGACTTTGATCTTTCAATCTATAATGCAAAGACCGAGATCTGTTATCCCGGTCTGGAATTGAAACATCATATGCTTTTAAAACCAAACTGCTGGCATTATCTTCAGATTAAATTCACCAAAACCCAGTTCTGGACTTACTTTGACGATGTTCTGATCCACCAAAGCAATAATATCCCATATCATGATGGCCAGCTTTTGTTGTGCGTCGGCGAACGCAACACTGCGCAGTTCAGCGATTTCCGGCTTTATCGATCGGAAGAGACAATATGAACCTCCCCAACCTGCTTTCCCTTTCCCGAATCGCCCTGATGCCGGCGGTACTGTTCTGCCTCAAGGAAGAAAAAACCATCCCCCTGCTGATACTGATGCTCCTGGCGGTGGCCACTGATTACTTCGACGGATATCTGGCCCGGAAGCTGGGCCAGATATCCTCCCCGGGGAAGATCCTGGACCCCCTAGCCGACAAGATCTGCCTGGACTCGATGGTCTTGGCCCTTTCCCTGTGGCGGGGCTTCCCCTGGTGGGCCACCGGACTGGTGATACTGCGCGATTTCCTGATCCTGGCCGGCGGGTTTTTGATGATCAACAAAACCAAGGAAATCCCGGTCTCAAACTGGCCGGGGAAATTTGCGGTCACCTTTCTTTCGGCCGCCATATTTCTTTATGTGCTCAACTGGCAGCCCTGGGGCCGGTATCTTCTGTATGCTTCGCTCTTGCTGATCCTGGTATCGGGGATCATATATCTAAGAAAAATTCTCGGGCAGTCAAAGAGGACCCCACCCCTGCCCCTCCCCTAACGCATTAGGAGAGGGAACTGGCACTGCGAGAAAATTTGGGGAAATGACGGTGGTGTATAGATCCTTCGGCTTGTAAGGTAAACTTGCCTGGCTCAGGATGACAATAATGGACAAATGGTATCTTTTTGTATTGGTGGTAAAAGAAACCCATGGATTCCCGGTCGTGCCGGGAATGACAAGGCGATAAATAATATTCTGTGTCAATCTGTGTAATCTGTGGATATAAATAACCAGCATTTCAAAAGGAATAAAATATGCCAAGCAAAGTATATTTCACCAGTTTCCGGGAGACCCCGGAGCAGAACATCTATCAAAAACTGGACCGGCTGATGGACCGGCTGCCGGTCTCCTCGGCCTTCCAGAAAGGCGACCTGGTGGCGGTCAAGGTGCATTTCGGCGAGCGGGGTAACACCGCCTTCATCCCCTCCTATTTCGTCCGCCGGGTGGTTGACAGGATCAAGGAGTCCGGCGGCAAACCCTTCGTCACCGACGCCAATACCCTGTATGTCGGCTCCCGCTCCAACTCGGTGGACCACCTGGAGACCGCAGCCATGCACGGCTTCACCCGCGACACCCTGGGCTGCCCGGTGCTGATCGCCGACGGCCTGCGGGGCGGGGCCTATGTCGAGGTGGATATCGACGGCCGGCACTTTAAGAAGGTCAAGCTGGCCCACGACCTGGTCAGGGCCGACTCCATCGTCTGCGTCACCCATTTCAAGGGGCACGAACTGGCCGGCTTCGGCGGCTCCATCAAGAACCTGGGAATGGGCGGCGGGGCCCGGGGCGGCAAGCTGGCCATGCACTCAGACATCGCCCCGCAGATCAAGGCCGAAAAATGCATCGCCTGCGGCAAATGCGCCGCCAACTGCCCGGCCGACGCCATTGCTATCGGCAAATATGCCGTGATAGATCCCAAAAAATGCATCGGCTGCGGATCCTGCATCGTGGTCTGCCCCACCCAGGCAGTCCGCAACGGCTGGGACAGCGGGGCCCAGAAGATGCAGGAGAAGATGGTGGAGCACCTGGCGGGCTTTGTGAAGCACAAGAAGGACCGGATCGCCTATCTGAATTTCATCATGAACGTCTCCCCGGCCTGCGATTGCTACGGCCACGCCGACCACCCCATCGTGCCGGACCTGGGCATTGCCGCCTCGCTGGACCCGGTGGCGGTGGACGCCGCCAGCAACGCCCTGGTGATGGCCTCGGCCGGGTACAAGGACTCGGAACTGAAGAACGCCCTGGAGCCGGGCAGCGACAAATTCCGCGATATCTATCCCGAGGTGGATTGGAATGTCCAGTTGGATCATGCCGAAAAGATGGGGTTGGGCAGCAAGAAGTATGAACTGGTTTTGATCTAATTGTTTTGAATACAAAAATATTAAAAACCTCTGGTATTTATATCCGCCCGCCCAAGCCCGAGGAGATGGATTACATCATAAAGCTCTGGGCCGATCCCCTAAGCATGGCCGAGGTGGGCGGGCCCGTTCACCTAACAGAAGAGCAGGCCACCAAATGGTTCTCCCGGATGGTCTCTCCCGGAAGCAAAACAGACCGGTATTTTCTTATATTCAACCAGAGCGACCAGCCGGTAGGCGAGATCAGCTTTCACCGCTACGACCTTTCTACCGGCACTGCCGAATTCAATATAAAGGTCGAACATTGCCACCGCGGCCAGGGCTATGCCGGCAAGGCCGTTCCCCTGCTGTTGCGATATTTCTTCTTCGATTTCGGGGGAAAGGTGATGTGCGACCCGGTGGCTTTGGATAACCAGCCTGGCCAGAAGGCTTTGATCAAGCTCGGCTTCAAAAAGGATGCATCGCGGCAGGATGTCTGTCTTTTAAAAATGACCAAAGAAGATTTTTTGGATATCTACGGAAATATATCGCCTTAAAGGGATCTATATTGCCTTTATAATATTTCCGGCATCAGATTGTTACCAGCAGTAAATACTTTATTCTAGCCAACCGGTTTTGCTTTTTTAAAATAAACGGCAAAACACATCACCTTCACAAAGCCGCCAGCATTATTCACGGAATTTTAAACGCTAAATATATAAAAGTTGTTTGATGTCCCTTAAAAAATACCGGCCGGCAGAATCCTGGCTGGCCGTTCCCGGCCCGCCGCCGAAATTTTACCCCTTAGACCTGCGTCAACGCCAGGCGGCGGTGCTGACCATCGCCGGAAGATGGGACCTGGCCGAAAAGCTGTTGCGGCGCAATCTGGACCAGGCCCAGGAATCCGGCGACATGGCCGCGATCGCCGGGAGCCAAAGGGACCTGGGGGCCATCCTGTTTAAAAAAGGGGAGTATAACCAGGCCAAGGAACTGTACCTGCAATCACAGCAGACGGCCGAGAAGCTCAACGACCTGGACCTGCTGAGCGCGGCCCTCAACAATATCGGAACGCTCTATTTCAACCAGGGGGATTACTCCGGGGCCGCCGAATGCTTCGAAAAGAGGCGGACCATCACCATACGGACCGGAGACCGGCAGGGGCTGGGCGAGGCCCTCAACAACCTGGGCACCCTCCACGCCGACCGGGGGAACTACGACCAGGCCATGGATTGCTACCGCCAAAAACTGGAGATAGCCCAAGGCCTGGGCGACCGGCAGGGCGAGGGCCTGGCCTGGGGCAACGTGGCCATGATCCATTACTATCAGGGGAAAATGGACCTGGTGATAGAGAACCTGAAAAAGCAGTGGGACATGGCGGCGGCGATCGGCGACAAACAGACACTGGCGCTGTCCTCCGGCAATCTGGGACTGGTCTATATGGACCTGGGGGATTACGAACGGGCCATGGAGTACAACAATAAGAAACTGGCCCTGAGCCGGGCCCTGGGCGATAAATCAGGGGTCAACTCCGCAATTTCCAACATCGGGGTGCTGTACTATTACCTGGGCCGCTATGATGAAGCGCTGGATTGCATGCGGCAGGAGATGGAAGGGGCCCGGGAACTGGGGGACAAGCTGAGCCTGGCCCTGGCGGTCTTCAACCTGGCCAACATCTACAGGGACACCGGACGCTATGACGAGGCGGCCGGATGCTACCGGGAGGCCATGGCCGCGGTGAAGGAGATGGACGTAAAATACTACCTTTGCGACATTCTGCTCAATAAATCGGAACTGGATCTCCTGACCGGGGATCATGTCTCAGCAGGCCAGGCCAACGAAAGAGCGGTGCTGCTGTCGCGGGAGATAAACCGGACGGACGTGACTTTCTGGGGGGAACTGATGGATGCCAGGCTGGCGGGACGGTCGGACCCCGGCCGGGCTGCGGAGATGCTGGGAGCCCTGCTGAAAAGATACGGTCAGGATCCTGAGCAGGCCAGGCTGCATTACGAGATCTTCTGTCTGACCGGCGGGGAAAGGCACCGGGCGGCGGCGTTGGAGACATATGAAAAGCTTTACGGCAAGACCCCCAAGGCGGATTACCGGGACAAGATGGCCATTCTTAAACAAAATAACTGAGGCTCCTATGGGGCAGGATATCAAAATTAGAGACATGGTGGAAACCGATTGCCAATTGATCTCAGCCGGCTTTGCCGCCCAGGGCTGGGATAATAAGCTAAGCGAAATATATGCCGGATATTTCCGAGAACAGAAGGAAGGGGAAAGGGAAGTAATATTGGCAGAGCTCAATGGTGAATTTGCCGGATATTTAACCATCGTCTGGGAAACCAAACATGACGCTTTCCGTAATAAAGGCATACCCGAGATAAAAGACCTGAACGTGCTGAAAAAGCACCAGCGTCAGGGGATCGCTTCAAAGCTGATGGATGAGGCGGAAAAAAGAATATCAAAAAGATCGAAATACTCCGGTCTGGGAGTCGGGCTTTACAATGATTACGGGAAAGCCCAGATCATGTATGTAAAACGGGGTTATATCCCGGACGGAAGAGGAATATGCTATAATGACCGGGAGGTTGTGCCGGGTCAGAATGTAAAATTGGACGATGATCTGTGCCTGATGCTGATAAAGGAATTAACTTCGCAAACATAAAACCAATAATCGCAAAGGATCAAAACATGAATAAATATCTATTGCTAACGCTGGCCGGCCTATTGTTCGTCGGTCCCGCCCTGGCCCAGCCCGGTTTCGACGAGGCCCAAGCGCTCTGGGCCGACCGGGGAAACCAGTCCTCGCTGGAGAAGGCCATCGCCCTCTACGAAAAGGCCTATCAGGCTGAGCCTTCATACCAGCTGGCCGAGAGGCTGGCATACGCCTACTACTTTCTGGCCGACGCCTTCCTGGAGGGCGATGCCAAGGCCGATAATTATTACCAGGGCCACGAATGGGGCCTGACATCGCTCAAATACAACGGCGAGTTCAAAAAACTGACCGAGGTGGACAAAAGATCCATGGGCGACGCCGTCTCGGTGCTGGGCAGGGAGTATGCCGGGGGGGTCTTCTGGACCGCCACCTGCATCGGGAAATGGGGAAAGATGAAGGGGATATTCAAGACCGTCAAGTCATCCAAGCAGGCCCGCAAGATGGTGGAACATCTTTACGCCCTGGACAAGACCTACTATTACGGCGGCCCGGCCCGCTGGCTGGGGGCCTATTTCGCTTTGGCTCCCGGCATGTTCGGCGGGGACATGAAGAGATCGAAGCAGATGTACGACGAGGCCATGCAGATGGCGCCGGATTATTTCGCCACCAGCGTGCTGATGGCCGAAAATTACGCCAGCAAGATCAAGGACCGCCAGCTGTACGACCGGCTGCTGGACAAGGTCCTCTCCAGCCCGGCCGGCATCATCCCGGAGATCGTCCCGGAGCAGACGGTGGAGCATAAGAAAGCCCAAAAACTCAAGGAAGAAAAATTCTGATGGACGAAAAAGAGATATCATCCTGGGCGGAGGCCTCCGGGATCTCGGTGAAACAGGCCAGGGAATACCTGAAGAAGCTCGAGCCACTGGATAAAAAAGAAGACGATATCCTGCGGGAGGTTTTTTCCGGAGTGACCCGGCCGGTATTGGAACTCAGCGCCGGACGGGGCGAATTCACCCGCCAATTGCTGGAGAAATACATCAAACCGGATGGCAAGCTTTACACCACCGAAAGACTGCCGGAGGTGGCCGAAAAACTGACCGCCGACATCAAGGATAAAAGGCTGGAAGTGCTGGTCAGCGATTCCTCCACCCTTCCCTTGCCCGACGGTTCGGCCGGATTGGTGATCTCCCGGGCCGCCCTGCACGATTTCGTCAGCGACGACGGCGATGTGGTCAGGGCCCTTAAGGACTGCGTTCGGGTGCTGGCTCCGGGCGGGACCTTCGTCATTTACGACAAGATCAAGGACGGCTACAAGGACGTTGAAACGGGATCGGCCGAAGGGCGGATGGAAAAAATGAACGTCGAGCTGGCGGCATTGGAGGGCAAGATGTGTTGGGGCTTGCATTATCTAAAGGATTACGTCAGCCTGATGGAGGAGATGGGATTTGCCGACATAAAAACATCTATCCTGGTAATGCCCGACCAGCCGGGATACGTCAGATACATGACCGGCAACCTGCATGAGCGAAGGCCGGCCTATGTCAAACGTTGGGGCGAAAAGGTCAATGCCATTCTGGACAGCCTGGCGGCCGATTTTCAGAAGACCCCGCCCAGGGCACTTCCCATGGCCTTTATCTGGGGCAAGAAAAAATAACCCAAGGGGAGATCGTGTCCGAAATAAAAATATCCCGTCCCTCCAAGAATGAACTTGATAAGCTGGGGATCGGCGAATGGTCCTCCTGGGAATGCGATCCCTCGGAGTTCGACTGGCAGTATCCCGACCGGGAGACGGCCTATGTCTTCAAGGGCAGGGTGGTGGTTTTCACGGATGACGGGGGAAAGGTTGAGATCGGGCCGGGCGACCTGGTGATTTTTCCCAAGGGGCTCAAGTGTCATTGGCGGGTGTTGGAACGGATCGAGAAGGTCTATAAAATGGGCTAATACCGCTGGCGGTTAATCCCAATCCCCTCCTTGATCAAGGAGGGGATCAAGGGGTGGTCTACGGATGATAAAATATAACCCCTAAAGTGTTCTGTTATTTAAAAACTCCAAACCGACAGGAATATTATGTCTAAACTAAAAGTGGGCGTCATCGGCGTGGGCAGCCTGGGCCAGCACCATGCCCGGGTCTATTCCGAGATCAAGGATGTCGAGCTGGTCGGCGTGGCCGACAGCGATCCCCAAAGGGCCGGGGAGATCGCATCCAAGAACAAGACCAGGGCTTTTTCCGATTACCGGGAATTGTTAAAGCAGACCCAGGCGGTCAGCGTGGTGGTGCCCACCAGTTTGCATTACCAAGTAGCAAAAGAAGTGATCTCGGCCGGCAACCACCTGCTGCTGGAAAAACCCATCACTTCAAAGATCGCCGAAGCGGAGGAATTGGTGGCCCTGGCGGAGAAAAAGTCGGTAAAATTACAGGTGGGCCATATAGAAAGGTTCAATCCGGCCATCCGGGCCGCCTCGGAGCACATCCATGATCCCAAGTTCATAGAATGCACCCGGATCGCGCCATTCGTCTCCCGGGGCACCGACGTTCCGGTGGTGCTGGACCTGATGATCCACGACATCGACATCATCCTTTCCTTCGTCCGCTCCCCGCTGAATAACATCTCGGCCATCGGCTTCAACCTGGTCAGCGAAAAGGAGGATATCGCCAACGCCCGGCTGGAGTTCGCCAACGGCTGCGTGGCCAACGTCACCGCCTCCCGGATATCGATCAAGAAAGAACGGAAGATCCGCTTTTTTCAGCGCAACGCCTACATAAACGTCGACTATATGAAGCCGGAGGTCAAGATCTACAAACTGAAAGGAGAGCCCAAGGGCGTGCTGGATCTGGCCAAGTTGGTGGATTACCGGGAGCTGAAGCTTGACAAGGTCGAGCCCCTCAGGGCCGAACTATCCGCCTTCGTCGATTGTGTGACCGGCAACTCGGTTCCGTTGGTGACCGGACTGGACGGACTGATGGCCCTGAAGGTGGCGGGAGATATTTTGAAAACGATCGAAAAACATAAATTGCAGCTTTCATAATAACCGGAGGCACATTTAAATGGAATATAGATATTTTGACCAATCCGGCCCGGTCAATACTGAAGAGACCTTGCGGCTGGCCCTGTCCCGGGCCCGGGATCTGAATATCAAGAATATCCTGGTGGCCACCACCTCCGGGGCGACGGCCATCCGGACGGCGGAGATTTTCCCCGATTTTAATCTGGTGGCGGTGACCCACTCCACGGGTTTTTCCTTCAAGGACGCCCAGGAGCTTACCGACGGGAATAAGCAGATCCTGGAGAAAAAGGGCGTGAAGATACTAACCTGCCAGCATGCCCTGGGCGGGGTCAACCGGGCGGTGCGCCGGAAGATGAACAGCTACCAGCTGGACGAGATCATCGCCTACACCCTGCGGACCATGGGGCAGGGCTTCAAGGTCTGTCTGGAGATGGCGTTGATGGCGGCCGACGCCGGGCTGGTCTCGGTCCAGCAGGAGGCCGTCGCCGTGGGAGGAACCGGCAGCGGGGCCGACACCGCCGTGGTGCTGACCCCAGCCAACGCCCAGGATTTTTTCGACCTCAAGGTACACGAGGTGATCTGCAAACCGCGCAATTTCCCAGGGTAAGGGATGCGCCCCGGCCGGTTAAAATCGCCCGATTTTTGGAGCCGCCTCCTGACCGAAGGGTGGCGGCCCTGCTTCTGGATCATCCTGCTGGGAGCGGCGGTTTATTTCAGGACTGTTTTCTTCGGGTTTGCTTATTTTGACGACGACCATCTGATCCTGGAAAATTTTCACCATCTGGCGAATCTTAAGAACATTTTTCTGGCCTTCAAGACCGACATGGCCTGGCAATCCCCGGGAACCTATTACCGCCCCCTGGTCACCCTGACCTTCATCAGCGACGCCCTGTGGAGCGGCCGGAACCCCTGGGGCTACCATTTGTCCAATATCATTTTTCACCTGGCGGCCTCCTGCCTGTTGTTCTTCCTGTTCAGGACCCTTAAGCATCCCCGGGGGCTTTCCCTGGCCTTCTGCCTGATCTTCGCCGTGCACCCGGTGCTGAACCATGCGGTGGCCTTCATCCCGGGCCGATACGACTCGGTGCTGGCGGTCTTTTCCCTGGCCGCGTTTATAACCTTCATCAGATATCTGGAGAGGCCCTCCTGGCCCCTCCTGCTGGGCCACCTCCTATCCTTCACCGCCGCCCTGTTCACCAAGGAGACCGCTGTGATCCTGCCGGCGGCCGGACTACTCTACTTTTTGCTGTTCCACCGCCGGGAATTCCGCAAGCTCCTGGCGCCGGCACTGATCTGG
The DNA here is from genome assembly GCA_001777915.1 of Candidatus Edwardsbacteria bacterium RifOxyA12_full_54_48. Taxonomy (NCBI): domain Bacteria; phylum Candidatus Edwardsiibacteriota; species Candidatus Edwardsbacteria bacterium RifOxyA12_full_54_48. The sequence continues at coordinate 383,420 of MFFN01000004.1, forward strand.
CTGACGGGTCTCTCCCTTTTTCTGTTCCTGCGGTGGCAGGCGGTGGGACCGATCACCGTAAAATATAACACTTTTGCGGAAAACCTGGCCGGCCTGGCGAGCTATCTGGGCAAGATCCTTTTACCTTTCGATCTTTCGGTGATGCCCATTCCGGAAAACACCTCTCTTTGGCCGGGAATGGTAGCGTTGACCGGCCTGCTGGGCCTCCTCATTCTGGGAGGACTGAACCGAAAACGGTATTTTATGTTCGGGCTGGGCTGGTTCCTGCTGTTTCTGGCGCCCACCGCCGCCAGGACCCTGGGATTCGCCTATCTGCTGGAGCAACGGCTCTATCTGCCCATGGCGGGGTTTTTTATCATGCTGATGGAGTCCCGCATCATCTTCAATATCGCGAAAAGAAAATTTGCCCCGTTATTTCTGGCTTTTATATTGGCTTTGCTTTCGGCGGTCTCCATCGGGCACATGATTGTATACCGGAACGACATTTCTTTTTGGGGCAACGCCGTAAAATATTCTCCCGATTCCTTCTTCGCTCACAACGTGCTGGGGCAGAGATACGCCGCCCGGGACAGATGGCCGGAGGCGGAGGCGGAGGTGGCCCGGGCGGCGGACCTGGATCCCGGCAACGCCGCCATACTCCACGATCTGGGGCTGATCCTATACCAGCAGAATAAATTCCCCCAGGCCCAGGCCGCCTTCCAGAAGGCTGTTGCCGCCGACAGCCTGGGAGCCGATGCCGTAATCTACTTGGGTCTGGCCAAGAGCCTGATCAAGCAGGATCTGTTTCCTCCGGCCCGGAAAACGTTGCAGCAAGCTTTTGCTCTTGACCCGGATAAGACTGAAGCCAACGAGCTTCTGTCCTTCCTGTTCCTGAACCTAGGCGACCGGGACAGCTCCCTTTATTATTATCACCGGGCGGTCCGGCTGGGCCTGCCTTATAATCCCGAGGTTGTCCGCCTGATCACCGGGAAAGATCCGGCAAAACCTGAACCGCAATAATTTAACAGCCTTATCATCATGTTTCTAAAATCATCCTTTATCCCGGCAAAACGGCAACTGCTGCTTCTGTCCGTCGGAGCCCTGGCGCTATCCGCCTGGCAGATAGCCCAGACCCTGTTTAAGATATTTCCCGGAGCCCTGCCCCCGGCCGGACTGCCCGTCTATCTGATAGCCGGCCTGGCAGGTTTTGCAGTACTGGTGGCCCTGCCCGGACATTTTATCAGGACAATAAGATCGGCCGGCCAGGGAAAGGATCTGGCATTCAACTGGGGTGAATTGGCCGATGTTCAGAGCGCCATCCTGGCCCCGGTTTTCAAATTCCTGTTGATAATCTTCTGGTCTTTTCTGCCCGTGGAAATGTACCTGGTTCTGCTGGCCAAAGATCACGGAGGTTTGTCACCGTTGGCAATGATCGTTCTTTTGATCCTCAGCTTCATATATTTTCCCATGGCCCTGCTGATGACGGCCGTCACCGGCAAGCTGATGCCCTCACTGCTGCCTTCCAATGTCATCGAGCCGATATTCAAGACCCTCAAACAATACATCCTGTTTTTGTTTTTATTCTGGATCGTTTTTCTGCTGCCGCTTTTTGGTTTGCTCCTCTGGCCCGTCCCTTTTATCGGACCGTTGGCAGCCTGCTTTATTCTTTTATATCTCTGGAGCTGCGGCATGCGCTTGCTGGGACGCTTTTACCGTAAAGAAAAAGAAAGACTGAACTGGCTGTGAGGATAGACAATTATTCCTTTGGGCAAATAACGGTCGATGGCAAAAATTATGTCGCAGACCTTATCATCTATCCCGACCGGGTGGACGACAAATGGTGGCGCAAAGAGGGACACCGGCTGCAAATGGAGGACCTGGACGAGGTCTTTGGCCAGAAACCGGAGATATTGATAGTGGGCCTGGGCCAGCCGGGCTTGATGAAGGTGGACGGCAAAGTGGAGGAGTATTGCCGGAAGAACGGGATCTTATTGGTCGCCCTGTCTACTTCGCAGACCATCGAAAGATTCAATGAGTTGGCAAATAAAAAGCCGCTGACCATAGCGGCTCTGCATCTTACCTGTTAGTTAAGCATTCGTGATTGGCGCCTAAAAATTTAAATCACTGTATTCTTCTTCCGTCAGGTGCCCGTATTGCAGCATTTTTTGGGCGATCCATTTCCGGCGGGTGTTCATCCGCTTGCTGTCGGTGAACGGTCCGTATTTTCTGGGATTGACGATGATCGAAGCCAGTCTGATAGCCAGCTCGGGATCAAGCTCCGAGGCCGAACAGTCAAAATAAATCAAGGACGCCGACTGGCAGCCGAAGATGCCGTCGCCCCACTCGATATAGTTCAGGTACAGCTCGAAGATCCGGGCCTTGCTGAGCTGGTCGTCCATCCGCCGGGCCAGCACCGCTTCGGAGATCTTCCGGGTCAGGCTCTTGGAGGTCGACAGGTATAGGTTCTTGGCCAGCTGCATGGTGATGGTGGAGCCACCCCTGGCCCAGCGTTTCTTCTTCCAGTCGGTCTTGATGGCCTCCTTCAGCTCGCCGTAGTCTATTCCCTGGTGGGAGAAGAAGGCCGCATCCTCGGCCACCAGCACCGCCTTTTTAAGATAGGGCGATATGGCATTGTACGGGAGGTACGACTGGCTGATCCGGTACGGTTTTTTCCTGGCCCGGGCCTCTTTGACCCTTTGCTCCATCAAGGCCGTCCTGGCGGGATTCTTCTTTGCCAGGTTGTCAATGGCCGGCAGGTGCATCAGGTCCAGAACAATGGACCCGGCGAAATAAAAGATCGTCGCTGCAGTCAATATGATGATGAATTTTATTTTGGGATTTTTCTTTTTGCTCATAGCCCAAGTATTATCCGCAATAACAACCAACTTGTCAAGGCATTGAAGAATGAAACGGTCCATTTCCAACAATCCGCTGACGCTTCTGGTCTCGGTCCAGGTGATCATGGCCGGGACCTTTCTGATGACCAAACTGGGCCTGCGGGAATTCTCCCCGCTGGCCCTGGGGGTGCTGCGTTTCGGCCTGACCGCCCTGGTCTTTGCCGCCTTGCTGGGCATGAAAAGAATGTATTTCACGCCTGATCGCCGGGACCGCTGGACCTTCCTCTGGCTGGCCATTTTCTCGGTGCCCTTCAACCAGGGCCTTTTCCTTTACGGCATGAAATACACCCTGGCCGCCCACGGCGCCCTGCTTTACGCCGCCACCCCGATAATGGTGCTGTGCCTGTCATGCATCTGGCTTAAGGAGCGGCCGTCGGCATTGAAGATAACCGGCATCGCCCTGGGGTTCGCCGGGGTTCTGCTGGTATTGTTCGAAAAGGGGATCGACCTCTCCGGCCAGACCCTCAAGGGCGACATCCTGATATTTTTTGCCGTCCTGACCTGGTCGGTCTATACCATACTGAGCAAGAAGATGCTGCAGAGATACCAGCCCCTGCAGGTCACCGGATATTCGCTGATGTTCGGGGCGATGCTTTTTCTCCCCATCGGTCTTCTGCCGATACTCCGGCAGGACTACGCGGCGGTCACCTGGTCCGGCCTGTCATCGATCCTTTATCTGGCCCTGCTGACCTCGGTTGTAGGTTACCTGACCTGGAACTGGGCCCTGTCCAAGATCGAGGCCAGCAAGGTGGCGGTGGTGTCCAACCTCCAGCCTGTTTTTGCGGCTTTGCTGGCCTGGATATTTTTGGGGGAGAAGATAACTGTTAATTTTATCATAGGTGCAGCAGTCGTGGCTATAGGTGTTATTCTGACTGAAAAAGGATAGAACAAAAGGCCTCTGTTTTAGAGATCTTTTTAATTTTCATTTGTATTTATTTATTGCCAGAACTACATTATTTAGTTTACGGTTAAAAATATCTCGTACTCTGAAATTAAATACATTATTGCCTTTTGTTAGTTGTTTTACAAATTCCGTTTTGCATTCAGACCAGGGCCCGTTATTACAACTTATTTCATATTTCTTGAAAAACGGGCAAGAATTAGATAGCACAAACGAAAGTTTTTTATTATGATACTTCAATTTATAACTGATTTTATTCATATTTGGATAAAGGTGATCCATGCCCCGATGTTGCTTAAAATATCCTCTCTGTTTATCCTGAAACAGTAAATGCGGTTGCTCGCTTATTTCTTCTGTTTCTCCCAGAGTATCCCAATTATTAAAGTAATTCTGATTATTATATATCCATATAACTTTAAAGTATTCTAACCAGTTCATCAGGGATCCCGCTTTTCTGCCATTAACATATGGCTCCATCTGTTGCGTTTTCCCTTTCAAAACATATTCACGTATTTCAGAGGCATTTAAAACCTCTTTCCCCGCCATCCAATAACAATTGTTCTGGGGATCCAATAATATCCATTTATTAAGATCGTTGCTCCATATTTCTGTCACCCAGTGTCCCTTTCCCGTTCCATAACTATAATTATTTTTTAAAATGACTACTACCCTGGCCGGATAACCATGTGTCTGCAAAACAGAGGCCAGAAGAATTGAAAATTCTTGACAGGTAAACCCTTTTTTATTATCGGCTTCCTTAAGTATTGTAAGGGGGTTTGAATTGCTGGGTTTATTAACCGCATCGTGGACAAAACGTTTATTTACCCAGGCAAGACATTCTTTGAAGAAATCAAATTCCTTGTTGGATTTGAATTTTGGAAGTTTGTTTTTTAAACGAATTAAATCTTTTTTATCACAATATTTCGCCCATTGCCAAGGTTCGATATTCTGGCTTTGAAATTTAACAATCTCTACAGAACTGGCATTATTACAAACACGCTTGTATATTTGCTGAAAAGAACTAAGTTCTTTTAATCTTTTTCCTTTATATTTCAACTTAGATAAATCATTCAATTTATCTAAGTCGGTATAGCCCAATTTGGCAGCTTTGTTAAATATGAGTAGCCCTTCTTCAATATCTTTGTTTATAATTGCCATATAAGCAGCTGCAGCTAATGTCCAATTTTGCCTTCCTTTATCTTTGAGTAACTTATAAATATTAGAAGCATTTAGAAATTTGAGTTTAGCGTTATTATAATCGCTATGCCCGGCAAATATCCTGCCTTCTTTTATCAAGCTATCTGCATTATTGTTGCTCATTGATTCCTCTTTCGTTTTTATTTACCAATATTATCACAAACGATGTGCTATAAAATCAAGTAAATTATTTAATATAAACAAAGAACCCTCCATTGATAATGGAGGGTTCTGGGCAATTTTATATCACAACCCAGCGCTCTTCAGCACCAGCTCCAAACCCTCCACATCCTCCTGGTCGAAGGAATCCAGCTCCCCGCTGTCCAGGTCCAGCACATAAAGACACTCCCCGTTATTCTCCAGCACGGGCATCACCACCTCGGAAAGATTGTTGGGGTCGCAGACGATATGGTCGCCTCCCAGGGCGTGGACATCGGCCACCACCTGGGCCTTTCCTTTCTTCCAGGCCCGGCCGCAGACCCCGTGCAGTCCGATGGGCGAGCAGGCCGGCTTGGGCTGGCGGCACACCAGCAGCATTTCCTTCTTGTCATCGGTGATCTTATAGAAGCCCACCCAGGCCAGACCCTCATCCTTCATCCCCCGCCAAAGAACATCAGTGACCGCTTCCATTTTCTGTTCCGCCGACGCCAAGTCCTTTGCCGCCAACCCGGCGGCCGCGGACATTTTTTCATAGTTTCGGCTGCGATTCATTTGATTTCCTCCGATTTCCGGTTCATGGTCAGGAGCCGGGATAAGCCCGCTGGTTCATTTGTCCCTTTGGGGGGGTGTCTATCAGTTTTATGCCCCTGCCCCCTATCGGCTAAATTTTTCCATTGGTTGAATAACAAGGGTCCTGGGCATCAATGGTAAACAGGGCCATGCCATGGTCTGACCGGTTTAAAGACAGAGGAGAGCGGGCTGGTCCCCGCTCTCCTCTGAACTATCAAGCCTTTGATATTATATTGAAAAATAGTTTGAAATGCAAATAATATTTTTCAAATATTATGTTGTAATTCGTTGACAACAATAATTGTTTTAGATATAATTCTAAAAATTTATTATTAACTTTATAAAAAGGGGGCTCTTGTGAAACGTTCTTTGTTTTCCTTTGCCGTTATGGCCATGCTTACGCTCCAGGCGTTCGCCGGTGGCGTAAAATACAAACCGGAAGCGTTCGCGGATCCGGCCAATGTAGCCAAAAAAAATCTTGCCCTAAGCCTTAAGAAACTGAAAAAACTTAACATAAAAAAGTTGGTCATCCTGGAGTGCTACGGCGAGTTCGTGGTCTCCAAAGAGGTCACCAATCACCAGCTGGGCTTGATAAAAAGCAGCAGAATTGATATCAACAAGGATTATTATACCAACACCACCAATCGGGTATATGATGACCTGGTCGCAATGTTTGAAAAAAACGGCATAGCCATCGTGTCCAAAGACCAGGTCCATGCCAACCAAACCTACCTGGACTGGAACCTAAAAGAAGAGAAAGAGGGCCGGGGCGCTTCGTCCGGGTTGTTCCAACCCACCAAGGTAAACGAGACCCAGAAGATATCAACCACCGGCCTGGGGATCTTCCCTGGGGTCATTGGCATGTTCAAGGTGGTTTCCACCGTGGCCCAGATGACAGCGGAAATGGGCGCTGATGGATTCCTGCAGGTATGGTACAAGGTCGACATTGGCAAGAAATTTGCGCCGGTGCTGACCGCGTTCGAGATCAAATTGAGCACCGATCTTCGTTCCCAGGAGGTCGGCTTCAAGGGCAACAAGTCGCTGCGCTACGATTTCTATACCCAGTGGGAGCCTATCGTGAAGCTGAAAGAGGCTATCATAAGCGAGGCAGATATCAGGGGGGCAGAAAAGGGCACTATCGATCTAACTAAATACGACGCCGAACTAATGGGAATGCTGGGAGCGGTTGAGAACGGCATCGGCTTCGCGATACATGAATTATTGCCGGAGAACACCCCCGTCATCCATCAAACCACACCGACAGAAGAACAAGGCAGCGAAGTCCCACAGGATCAATAACAATTGTTCCTTTGTAAAAAGCCCTCCCGGAAACGGGAGGGCTTTTTACCGTTGACAAACAAACCTATTTTTTTCAGAATTGTTTATTTCAAAATTCCTGCCCCGCAAATAGGCCTCCATAATATAACCGATGCCGATAAACACCGGCAGGGTGAACAGCGTCCTCAGCATGGAAAACTTTAAACCCAGAAACCCGATTTCGAAGGTCAGCATCGGTATCTTTAAGGTGGAAAAAGCCCCCAGATAGATGAAGATATTCTTGATGCTGCAACCCTTCTTCCACAACAGGTAGGCCACCGGAAAGGCGCCGTATAAAGGCCCTACCTGCAGCATGGCCAATAGGATGATCCAGACTGTACCCCTGATGCCCGAGCCGGGCCCGATCTGCCGTTCAATGTTCTCATTTGGCACCCATACCTCTATCAGCCCGATCAGGATGAACATCAATGGCAAAAAGGTGATCATCTCAGAGAAGAAGGCCCAAAAGTTCTTTCCCGCGCCCAGGCCCAACGACCAGCCGGTAAAGCGGGATATCAGCAGGGCTGCACCGAACAGGACTACCAGCAGGTATTCGCCCAGACCTATTTTTTGGATCAATTTTCTCACATGAATATCCTTATCAACAGACCGACCAGCAACGCTCCGGCCAGGCTTAAGGCATTGCGCATCAAAGCTACTTTCCGTCCGAAATATTTTATCTCCAGCGGCAGGGTGAGAATGCCCACCATCATCAGGGTGGTGATGAATACCGCCGTTACCGCATAACCCACCCCGCTCTTCAGCAGCAGGGCGGCCAGCGGGAAGGCCACAAAGCCGGGAATGAGCGCTATCGAACCTACCGCCGCGGCAATGGCGTAACCGGCCAACCCGGAATTGGCCCCCAGCCATTTAACCAAAGTCTCCTTGGGGACCAGATAGAGCACGATGCTGACCAGGATTAGAACGTTCAATAGCATCGGCAGTATGCCCAGGAACATTTTGTAGCCTTTTTTAAGGCCGGACAATGTTTTGCTCCGGTCGGCCAAAAGGGAAGCCATCAAAGCCAGGGCGGTTATAATTAGAAGTATCAGCATGAATTACCGTTGTGTTGAAATAATAATATCATTCGGCTATAACCCGGCTTTCCAATTTTACATTTATAGCCGGATCCAAACTGTTCAGCACCGAGCAATATTTTTCCTTTACCAAAAGCAAAACACCATCCAGAACCTCCTGGGAAACATTGCCCTGTACCTCGAAAGTCAGGGTAATGCTTTTAAACTTTTTGGGGTGTTCCACGGCCCGCACCCCGTCGGCCAGCACCCGTAATTTCTTGATCTGGAGTCTTTTCTTCTGCAATATCTCCACAACGTGGTTGCTCATGCAGCTGGCTGCAGCGATAAGAAGAATCTGGGTGGCGGAAAATCCGGCCGGAGTGTTTTCCCTTCGGGATTCAATAATAACCGAGTGACCAGAATCATCGCTGGCTACGTTCTGCAAATTTCCCACCCATTCAATAATTATAGGCATTATGATCTCCCGAACTAAGATTAAAATCGTTCAGAACAGCCAGCCATACCCTAAAAATAGAACCTGGCCCAAAACTCTGCCTTGCCTTCATACTGCTTGCTGCCATATTCTGTGTTTTCCCCTCCGGCAAAAACAACTGGCCAAAACACGAATTCCAGATTTGTTATCGGTTTATAGCTGAACGGCAGACCGGCAGAATAACTTTGGTCGTCAAGATTATAAAGCAACTGAACGGCGGGCGTAAAATACAACATATTAAATGGCTCCTGCCACGACACCTTGAGATACAGGTACTCCCGCATCAGGTTCGGATCGCCAAAATATGTTTTACCGGTGTTCAGGGCGCTGGAGACGGCAATATTATTGCCCGAACTCACAGCCTTGGCCATAAATTCCTGGTACTGTTCAAATTCAGCTTTGCTCAAGCCGGCTTCATTTTGGTAATATTCGCCAATAGTGGTGATGTTCCAGCTGTTCAGCCATCTGAATCCAAATAGATAAGATGAACCGTCAATGTTTTCTGCCCGGAGGGTGTCGTTTAGGATATAATCTCTTGGCTGGTTGATGAAACGGCTGAACTCTCCGTGGATCTCCAGGCTGGGAGTAACATTCCGGGAAAGATCAAACCCGTATTTTTTAGGATTCACCCGGCTGTAATATCCCATCAGATCTATATCCGTGTTCCACAATAGCAAATAGATCTTTCCGGCGATATCGGTGTTTTCCGCTTCCGCTACTTTGCCGTTGATGGTGTTCGCTGAAGGCGACAGGATAAGATCACTTGATATATTATTAAGCACCTTTCCGGTAAAACTTTTGGTATATTGGTAATTCATGGATAAGAGGCCCGATTGAGCCTGATCGGGGTTTTCCGGATCCTTTTTGGGGTTGACAAAACCCACCGGATTGAAGGCGTAGCCTTTGCCCCAATTGTACATCTTTTGCCCCAGCTGCAGAAAAGAATTGTCCGATATGCTTACATTTCCATATAATTCATACAGTTCAAAGTCCGCCTGACTGGAGCCATAATAAATCGAATAGGTCTTTAAATGAACCCCGACATCTCCGGTTTGGTAGTCCCCGTTCAAATAAAAGTCGGCCCGGTACGAGGTCAGGACATCGGACAACGGCCGGTTGTAATACTGCAGGGCATACAGCGCCGAACTGTTTCGGCTTTTTATCAGGGAATACCTGGCGTCAAGATTGCCGCTTAACTCCAGGGTCTCTTTTTGAGTCTCCGCCGGAGGTATCTCAAAAGCAGTATCTTCGGCCCGGGCAACCGCACCGAAGAGTAAAAAGCAGAATAACCCCGTCAAAGCCCTCATTTTCTTAGTCCCTCAAGCCGGGACATATAGTTTATGGTAAACACCTCTTCCTTGAAGATCCTCGGTTTCACCTGAGAATAGATCATGGTTGATAGATAGCCCTTGTACAGCGGGCTGTATGTTTCTATGACCGACGGCCGCACCACCCCCTGGCCGAAGTCCTTCAGTTCCTTAAACTCCAGGGTTTTTATCAGCATCCCGCTGGCGGAATAGCACTCCACTTTTTTCAATATCTCGTCCTTGGCGGCCCACATCTTGAGCTTGTCATAGGCCACGGTTTTGTTCTTGGCTTTTAGCGTCAGGATGTATTCCGATTCCGATTCCTCCGTCTTTTCGACATCGTATTCCGCGTTGTAATCAACCTGCATGATATCGGCGTTGTTGAACACCCCTCCGGTAATGGATTGCAGGCTGGTAATGCGGATCGGCTTGCCCACATTGGGTATATACAGCCACATGTTGTCACCCAGCCGCAGGGTGGTCCGGCCCTTTTCGCTGGCCGGGGAAAGGTACAGCATGGCCACTTTGTCCTTTCCTTTTTTTGCGGTATAAAAAACAAACTCCTTTTTCCGTCCGTTGGGCTCGGCGTTGATCAGCTTCCGGTACGACTCGTAGCTTTCCGGCATCAGCTTTTCATCGATCCTTTTCAGCAGCTGGTTACCGTCTTGGGCCAGGGCCGGTCCTATAACGGAGGCCAACAACAGCGGCAACAATAATAGCATTCTTTTCATCGTAGTTCCTTTCTGGTTATACATGTCTTAACGCTTCCACCGGCTCCATTTTTGACGCCTTGAGCGCCGGTTGCAAGCTGGCCAAGGCAGAAATGACGACCACTATGATCAAGGATAAAATTATTTCCGCCGTGGGTATCTGCGGGGACAGGGAAAGCTTCATCATCCCGAAAACGAAGTTCAACTTCGCCGCCGCCACGATCATCAGAAGCCCCGTTCCAAAAATGATCCCGGCCAGGGCGCTGAAAAAGCCAAGCAGGAGACCTTCGGTCAGGAATAGTGCCAAAATCTTAGAAGGCGGCGTCCCGATGGAAGCGATGGTGCCGATCTCTCCGATCCGCTCATAAACGGACATCATCATGACATTGAGGATGCTTATCAAAACGATGGACACCAGCACCAACCTGACCACCATGATCAGCAGGGTCACTATTTTTACAATGCTGGAAAAGGGCGATAACTCCTCCCAGGAATGAACCTCAAATGCCGGTTTGCCCGAGTTCCCCCCAGGGATTTCGGCCAGTTCGCCCTTGAGCCGTGAATATACCTTTTTTAGCTTGTCAAAATCATTCAGCTTTACGGCGATTTCGGTGATCTCCCCGTTCTCGATCCTTAAAAGGGAAACCGCATCATCAATGTGAATGTATCCGTCCTTGCCCTGCGGACCGAGTATATTTTCCGAAATACCGGAGATTTTAAAGGTTACTCCGTTTACCGAACCGTCCTTGTTGGTGGCCACCAATACGGCATCGTCCCCGATTTTAAGGTTCATTCCGGTGGCAATATTGGCGGGAATGACAATCGATCCCGGCTGGACAAAGGTTTTCGGGTCTGAATTGCCCTCTTTTATCCTTTCCGTCAGGGCCGGGCAGGTGCTGCTTTCTTTCTCGGGATAAACTGCGGTCAGGCGCATACTGGTGGTCTGGGCAAAGTTGCTGACCATCGCCCCGAATCTGATCCTTTCCGAATAGGCCTTCACTTCGGGATTGGCGTCCAGCAGCGATCTTATTTTGTTCAATCCCTGTTCTGGTATGGCAATGTCCAGTGGCAGGTTATCCATCGAGCCGACATACCCTTTCTTGTGGATCTGGATGTCGCCCAGGTTGGAATTGGTAATAGTGCCTATGACCTCATCTTTGAACGAGGCCCCAATCCCTCCGAAGATTATTACCAAAGCCACGCCCACCGCTATCAGCGAGGACGTCAATAGCGTCCGGCGGGTGTACCTTAAAAGGTTGCGCCAGGAGATCTTGATTATGTTCTTCATTTTGCGCCCCCCCCGTAGGTTTCGTTGGCCTGGACTTTGGTTATCAAGCCGTCCTCCATGGTATAGATAATTTCGGCCTCGCCCACGATTTTCTGGTCATGGGTGGCAAAGATAAAGGAGGTATTGAACTCTTTCTTCATCTCGTGCATCAGCCCGATCACCTTATAGGCGGTATCATGATCCAGGTTTGCCGTGGGTTCGTCCGCTAAAACCAGTTTTGGGTCCATGACCAAAGCTCTGGCTATAGCCACCCGTTGTTTCTGTCCCCCGGAAAGCTGGGAGGGGTATTTGTTCCGCTGGTCTGACATCCCGACCCGCTCCAGCATGTCCTCAATTCTTTGTTTTCGCTTGTTCAAGGGAACATCCTGGACCATTATCAGTGGATATTCCACGTTTTCATAGACCGTCAGCACCGGTATCAGGTTGAAGTTCTGGAAAATAAATCCGATGTTGTCGCCCCGGAATTTAGCCGAAGTTTTCCGGTCCATCCGGTTGACCTCCACCCCAGCCACGGTAACGGTTCCCTCTGTCGGCTTGTCCAAACAGCCGATCAGATTCAGCAGGGTGGTCTTGCCGCTGCCGGACGGCCCCACAAAGGAGATGAACTTGCCCTTTTCTACCGTAAGATTTATCCCCTTAAGGGCCTGTATCGTGACATCTCCGGCCAGGTAATCCTTCCTGACATTTGCCATGGAAAGTAAACTCATTTTCATTGTCCTTCCTTTAAACTTATCTGAAATATTCAATGTCTTCGGGTTCATCCTTCATCGAACATCCTCAGCAATTGTTCCAGGCTCTTTTTGCGTTCAGCGATCAGTGATCTCCAGGTCTTTAGAGATTTTTGCCCGGCGGCGGTTATGCGATAGCAGCGTCTCGCCGGTCCTTTGTTTTGTGTATCCCAGGCAGATTGGACCAGTTTATTTGATTCCAGTTTTCTTAGCGTACGATAAACGGCGGCTGGATCGGCCGGTCCATTAAACAGTCCCATCTCATCGATTCTCTGCATCAGTTCATAACCATAACCAGGCTTTACCTTAAGCAACAAAAGCAGGCTGGGCACAACGAACCGGGGGATCCGGCGGCTATGGCAGTCGCAACCAACCGGTGCGTGAAGACGTTCAGTATCAGAACTACGGGGGCTCATTTTCCTCCTTGCATATATGTGTTAGACATATATATGATACAAAAGGTTTAGGCAAAAGTCAAGGGGGTTTAGATTACACCGGGGCATCTCCATAGAAATGTCGACCCGGCAAGCAAAAAGCCGCCGCTGTTTGTGAACAGCAAGACGGCTTCATAATTACCCATAGCATCGCCTTTGGAAAGGGTTTGCCCCGGTCAGCCAGTGCTCAAAGCCAAGGGAGCATAATCAGAAGTTCGGCACTGCTCAGCCTGATGCGTAATTATTGTCGTCATTCCGCCAAAATCCTGCTCTCCAATTTTACGGCTATTGCCTGGTCCAGGCTGTTCAGAACAGAGCAATACTTATCCTTGACCATCGCCACCATATCATCGAATACTCTCTGTTCGACATTTCCCTGAACTTCAAAAGCAAGAGCAATGGAGGTGAACTTTCTGGGGTGTTCCTCCGACCTGATCCCATCGGCCAGCACCCGCAATTTCTTGATCGACAGCCGTTTTTTTTGGAGGATCCCCACCAGGTGATTGCTCATGCAGCTGGCGGCGGCTATCAGAAGCAGCTGGGTGGCCGAGAAACCGGCCGGAATGTTTTCCCTGCGGGACGCTACAATCACCGAGTGGCCGGAGTCATCGCTGGCCACGTTCCGCAGATCGCCCACCCATTCAATGGTAAGCGGCATTATAATACCCTTTACTTAAGGTTATAGTTGGCTCAGAACAGCCAGCCGTATAGCATTCCGGTAAGTGTGGCCATAATCACAACCAAAACGATATACACCGCCGCCTTTTTTGTTCCTATCACCGTGCGGATCACCAGCATGCTGGGCAGCGATAAGGCCGGCCCGGCCAACAGCAGGGCCAGGGCCGGGCCCTTGCCCATGCCGGCGCCCAACAGGCCCTGGAGAATGGGCACCTCGGTCAGGGTGGCGAAATACATAAAAGCGCCGACAATGGAGGCAAAGAAGTTGGCTCCCAGCGAATTCCCGCCCACCATTTTGGCCACCCAGGCCGATGGAATGATCCCTTCATAACCCGGCCGGCCCAGGAAGAACCCCGAAGCCAGCACTCCAAATAGAAGAAGGGGAAATATCTGCTTGGCATAGCCCCAGGCCGACTCGAACCAGGTTCCGGCCTCGCCCTTGTCGGTAGCGGTGATGACCGAAAGCCCGATGACCGCGGCGCCGAAGGGGATCAGCGGCTCATGGGAGAAGATGAACGAAAGCGCCGCCACTATCGTCCCGGTAATTGCAATTTTCCACCAGGCTATTTCAAACCACTTCCACAGCACCCAGCCGAAGGCGATGGCCGAAATGCCCGTCAATATCCACTTGGTCGAGTACATGAACTGCCAGAATTGCCCGGCCCCCTGGGGCTGTCCCCAGTTGCTGAAGATAAGGATGACCACCATCAGTCCAAAATAGACCACATTCTGCCACAATCTTCGTTTGGCTTCCGGGACCGGCATTACGGCCAGGTCCTGGGCCCGCTTGGCTTCGTCTTTGCGAAAGATGAAATGCATCAGCAGGCCTATCACCACGCTGAAGACCACCGCCCCCACCGCCCGGGCCAGGCCCATCTCTGGGCCCAGCACCTTGGCCGTTAAAATGATGGCCAGCACGTTGATGGCCGGGCCGGAATATAAAAAGGCCGTGGCCGGGCCCAGGCCCGCCCCGGTGTTGTAGATGCCGGCGAACAGCGGCAGCACGGTGCAGGAACAGACCGCCAGGATGGTGCCGGAAACCGACGCTACGGCGTAGGCCAGCGCCTGGTTGGCCTTGTGCCCCAGGTAGCGCAGCACCGATTCCTGGCTGACGAAAACTGAGATGGCCCCGGCAATGTAGAAGGCCGGGATCAGGCACAACAGCACGTGCTCCCGGGCATACCATTTGGTCAGCTGCAGCCCCTCGACTATGGCATTATCGAACCGGGGCCAGCCCACCGGCAGATAGAAGAAGGCCAGAAAGCCCCCCACCATCAATAACAGGTATTTGTATTCTTTTTTCCAATCCATGATCTATATTCCTTGTTTTTTATCTGGCTGTAAATATCATGTATACCCCGCCCAGGATCACCAATATTCCGCAGATGATCTTGACGATGGCCGTGCCCTTGGATTTTTCAGTCCAACTAAGATAATGCTGGATGACCTCGGTGAAGGTCCCGGCCAGCACCAGCACCGAGCAGTGCCCAACGCCGTAGGCCAGCAGCAATCCCGCACCATATAATGGATTGGTGGAAGCGGTACGGAAGGTGACCGCCAGCATCGGCGCCATGTAGGCGAAGGTGCAGGGGCCCAGGGCTATTCCGAAGATCAGGCCCAGGACAAAGGACGCCAGCAGGCCCTTGCGCTTATAGCCGGAGGCGTTGGCCCCGGCCCAGGGCATGGGGATCAGCCCGATCAGGTGCAGCCCCACCAGAAAGAAGATGACGGCCACGAAATAATTTCCCCAGCGTCCGACATCGCCCATCATCCGGCCCAGAGCCGCGGTGATGGCGCCGATGGCACCGATGGTGACCAGAATTCCGACCCCGAACAACAAGGAGATCAGGAAGGCCCGTTTGGTGGAGATACGCCCTTGCTCGTCCACGAAGCCCACGATCAGGGGGATCGATGCCAGGTGGCAGGGGCTGAGGATGATACTGAGGATGCCCCACAAGAAGGAGGCCAAAAGGGCGATGGCCGGGGCTCCCTCCACCGCCTGGGACAGTTTTATGAAAACAGTTTCCATCATTGTTTGAACTCGAAACCCAGTTCCTTCCACTTGGCCAAAATGTCTTCCCGGGAATAGAACCCCTCATGCCGGAACAACTCCTTTCCCTCGGGACTGTAGAATATCTGGGTGGGGATCACCCGGATCTTGTACTTGCTTCCCTCGTCCGCGTTCTTCCAAACATCTATGAACACTACCTCCAGTTTGCCGGCGAAATCTTTTTTCAATTTGTCCAGGATGGGCGCCATCATTTTGCAGGGGATGCATTTATCTGCGCCAAGATCAACCAGTTTGGGAAGTTTTTGATTTTTAGCCTTGGCGCTATCCATTTTGACGGTCGGAATATTGACAACCACCGGATCGGCCTTGGCCTGCTTTTTTACGGTTACGGTATCTTTGGCCGAAGATGCCGGTTTTGCCCCCATGGCCCATAAAAAGCTGGTCAGAAAGAAAAATGCCGTAAGGACAAGAACTATTCTATGGGTTTTTTTCATTGTATCCTCCATTTTTTAGATCAGCGGGAATCCGTGTGGATCCGCGTCCCATTAAGTTATCAGTTTTTTGATCTGCTCCGGTGACAGCAGATGACCGGTGGACTTGACCACGCCGTCTATGGCCAGGGCCGGCGTCATCATCACCCCAAAGGTCATGATATCCTTGATCTCCGAAACCTTGACAATCTCCGCTTCTATGCCCAGCTCTTTGACCGCCTTCTCAACGTTGGCGGTCAGGGTCTTGCACTTGGGGCATCCGGTGCCCAGTATTTGGATCTTCATTTATTTTCCCCTTGTATTATGGTTTTATTTACAATCACAGCCGCACCCCGACGGCTTAACCTTGGGATCATTTTCGCCAAAATAACTGATGGCCCCGGAAGGACAAAGCTTCTGGCAGCCGTGGCAGCCATCCACGCATCCTTGGGGATGAACCACCACCATCATACCGCCCTTGTCCTCGAACACCCCGTGGGAACATTTGCCCAGACAGACGCCGCAGACGGTGCATTTTTCGTAATTGATTATCGGATACCAGTTTTTAGACATTTAGAACACCTCTTTTAGTTTAACTGAAAAGACGGTTTTGCTCTTTCAGGGTGTTTTTTATAGTCTCCTCGGCGCAGCTTAAAAAACCCAGAATGCAGGGGACCTTTAGGTGATAGAAAACCTGGGTGCCCTTCTTTTCCACCGCCACCAACCCGGCATTCTTCAAGACCGAGAGGTGCTTGGAAACGGTGGTGATGTCGTCGCCCACCATGGCGGTAAGTTCACAAACACAATGCGACTTTATCGACAGCTTATCCACCATAAACAACCTGGTGGGGTGAGCCAGAGCCTTGATAATGGCGGCCCTGGCCTGGTATTTGGCTTTCTCTTTTTGGGTCATGATCATCCTCTATATTTGGCTATTTGGTATTATAGCCAAATATAAGATATTTGCCAAGAGACTGCTGTAATTATTATTGCCTTATTCTTTATGCGCTCCTCCGTTGGCCGGGGAGCAGATCATGTCCGCACACCCGGTGCATTCGAACTGAATGGTGGTGTGCAGAATTCCGAACTCGTGTTCCAACAGTTCCTGTATATCCGCCAGCAGCGAATCGCTCTGGCTGGTCATCTGGTCGTCTATCTGCACATGGGCGCTTAGGGCGTGGATCCCCGAGGACAGGCTCCAAACATGCAGATGATGCAGGGCTTTGACCCCTTTGATCCCGGCCAGGACCTTTTCGATCTCCGCGCTCTCGATCCCCGCCGGGGCCGCCTCCAGCAGGATGTCCACCGATTCCTTCACCAGGCCGTAAGCCCCTTTCAGGATCATGGCTCCTATCAGGACGCTCAATATCGGGTCTATCAACAGCCAGCCGGTGAAGCGGATGATAAGGCCGCCGATGATCACCGCCACCGAGGACAGCAGGTCGCCCACCACATGCAGAAATGCCCCCCGCACATTGAGGTTCTCTTTGCTGGAGGCCCGCAGGATGAAGAACCCGGCTACATTGACGGCCAACCCGGCCAGGGCCACAATGATCATGATGCCGCTCTTGATCTCTGCCGGCGAACCGAAACGCTGCCAGGCCTCGTAGAAGATGTACCCCGACAGGACTATCAGGGTCACCCCGTTCAACAGGGCCGCCAGTATCTCCAAACGGTAGAAGCCGTAGGTCTTTTTGGCATTGGCCGGAGTGGCGGCAAAGCGGATGGCCAGCAGGGAAAGGCCCAGCGCCAGCACGTCGGTCAGCATGTGCCCGGCGTCGGAGACCAGGGCCAGAGAACCCGACAGCCAGCCGCCGGCGAACTCCACCAGCATCAGCAACGCGGTCAGGACCAGGGTCCACTTCAGCCCCTTTAGACCGTCAGCCCGGTGATCGTGATTATGCGCCATTTCTGGCCGAGGTTGGCTTGACGGCCTCAATTGAGGCCGAAACCACACAATCCGTTATTTTACTGCCGGGCGCCCAACTGCGAATAACCGTCCGGCTTTCCTCCTTTGGTGCAATCTTTACGCTTTCAAACCCGGCATTCATAAGCATGGTTTCCAGATCGGAAATAAGTGCCGCCCCTGCCATGCACCCGGCAAAAAGCGAAGGGTCCTGCCGTAGTTCTTCTGGAATGTCGGCAAAGGCCACCACGTCTGAAACGGCCAGCCGGCCGCCTTTCTTCAAAGCGCGGTAGGCTTCCCGGAACACCCTGTTCTTGTCCAGCGATAGATTGATCACGCAGTTGGAAATTATTACGTCTGCGGTTTCGTCCGCCACCGGCAGGTTCTCGATTTCGCCCAGACGGAATTCAACATTTTTATAGCCGCCCTTTTCGGCGTTGGCCCTTGATTTTGAAATCATCTCCAGGGTCATGTCCACTCCTATTACCCGGCCAGTGTCGCCAACCTGCCTGGCGGCCAGAAAGGCATCAAACCCTCCACCGCTGCCCAGATCGAGAACAATTTCCCCCGGCTTTAAAGCGGCGATGGCTTGCGGATTGCCGCAACCCAAGCCCAGGTTTGCCCCTTCGGGAACCGTGTTTATCTCCTGGATCGAATAGCCCACCGCCTGCGACAGGGCCCCGGCAGTAAAATCGTTCGGTGCCCCGCAACACCCGGTAGCGGTGCACCCGCACCCGGGAGTTTTCGCACCGGCCGCTTTGGCGTATGTCTCCCTGACAGCGGTGCGGATCCTCTCTTTATCCTTTAATTCACCCATGGCCAGCCTTTCTTAAATGTATCTGATTGTCCGTTACTTAAACCAACCTAACAAGGTCATTTGCGCCGTAGCCGGCAGGTGCAGGAGCCCGACAGTTTCTTGCTGTCGTCCACCTTAAGCGGCAGGCCGTCGTGCTCCCAGTCCAGGATCCCGCCGTTGAGGTTGGCCACGTTTTCCCAGCCTTTGGACGCCAGCAATTTGACCGCCTCCCTGCTGCGCAGACCAACTGAATCGGCCACGATGACCGGGCGGTCGCGGGGGATCTCCGGCAGCCGGGATTCCAGTTCGTCGGCAGGAATATAGCGAACCCCTGGCACATCGAACTTTTTGTAATCCGATTCGATGCTGTCCCTCAGGTCAATGAAAAGCCCGCCATTTACCGCCATCTCTAGAGCCTCACTTCCCGAAAGGTGTGTCATGCCTGATATTAACAGGCCTTTATTGCCGAAACATGCATTTCTGCTATAATTACCGGCAGCCATATTGCACTTTCTATGATATTATTTCGTGTTGTTTAGTGTGTTTCGTGCCTGCGCGTTGAAGTGCGGATTTTACGCCGAGGAAAGAGGTGGCACGCAAGCGTGGGCAAAATATCTTTGCCTGAACCACAGGGCCACGTTCACCAGCCCGATCAACACCGGCACCTCCACCAGGGGACCGATCACCGCGGCGAAGGCCGCCCCGGAGTCGATCCCGAACACCGCCACCGCCACCGCGATGGCCAGCTCGAAGTTGTTGCTGGCGGCGGTGAATGACAGGGTGGCGGTCTTGGCGTAGCCGGCTCCGGCCCTTTTGCCCATCCAGAAGCTGACCAGGAACATCACCACGAAATAGATCAGCAGGGGAATGGCGATCCGCACTACGTCCAGCGGGATCTTGACGATATATTCGCCCTTGAGGCTGAACATCACCACGATGGTGAACAGCAGGGCGATCAGGGTGAGGGGGCTGATCTTGGGGATAAACTTGGCGTGATACCAATCCCTGCTTTTCAGCCTGATCAGCGTGAAGCGGGTGATGATGCCGGCCAGAAATGGTATGCCCAGATAGATGAAGACGCTTTTGGCGATCTGCCCGATGGTGATGTTGACCGCGCTGCCCTGCAGGCCGAACAGCGGCGGCAGCTTGGTGATGAAGATCCAGGCGTAGACCGAGAAGAACAGCACCTGGAATACGCTGTTGAAGGCCACCAGCCCGGCGGCGTATTCGGTGTCGCCCCCGGCCAGGTCGTTCCATACTAGCACCATGGCGATGCAGCGGGCCAGCCCGATCATGATCAGCCCCACCATGTATTCGGGGTAGGCCGGCAGGAAGATTATGGCCAGAAAGAACATCAGTATCGGGCCCACCACCCAGTTCTGCAGCAGAGACAGCCCCAGCACCTTCCAGTTCTTGAAGACGTCGCCCAGCTCCTCGTATTTGACCTTGGCCAGAGGCGGGTACATCATCAGTATCAGCCCGATGGCGATGGGAATGTTGGTGGTGCCCACGCTGAATTTTTTATTGAATGAGTGGACGGCATCCGGCGACAGCCAGCCCAGAAATACCCCCACAGCCATGGCGGCGAAGATCCAGACGGTCAGGTAGCGGTCGATGAAACCAAGCCTTCGCAAGACCGATGCGTTCATATGCTGTCCCTTTTTAGTTTTATCAATGTTCGGTTGAACAGACCGAAAGGGCCACAATATGCGTCCGGTCCTTTTTAACCGTGGCATCGGCATCCAGGGTTTTGAGCGCCGGCAGCAGCTTTTTGGCCCCCGCTTCGGAACTGAGCCGATAGTGCACCCACTTGCCCTGGCGGCGGTCCTCGATCAGTCCGGCTTCCTTGAGGATCGACAGGTGCCGGGAGATCCGCGACTGCCCCATCTTGAGGGCCTCCATCAACTGACAGACGCACAGCTCGCCGTTCTCCAGCAGTTTGACGATCCGCAGGCGGGTGGGGTCCCCCAGGGCCTTGAAGGTTTTTACGGTCTGTCTCATATCTTCCTTAATTTCCCCTCTCCGCAACGGGGAGGGTAAGGGGAGGGGTTATCATATCAATATATCTTGATATGAATATATAACAAAGAACCCGTTTTGTCAATACATTTGTATAAATTTGTATTGAAGCCGGGCAGATTAAGTGATATATTTAAACATAACTTCCGTATCCGTGCTAACCGCAAGAAAGAGGGTAAAATATATGCCCCAGATCGTCCTGCTGCGCCACGGCGAGAGCGCCTGGAACAAGGAGAACCGTTTCACCGGCTGGACCGACGTCGACCTTTCCCCCCAGGGCATCGCTGAGGCCCAGGCCGCCGGGCAGATCCTCAGAAAAGAGGGATATTCTTTCGACCTGGCCTACACCTCGGTGCTCAAGCGGGCCGTCCGCACCCTGTGGATCGCGCTGGACGAGCTGGACCTGATGTGGATCCCGGTGGTCAATTCCTGGCGTCTCAACGAGCGCCACTACGGCGCCCTGCAGGGCCTCAACAAGGCCGAGACCGCGGCCAAGTACGGCCAGGAACAGGTCAAGATCTGGCGCCGCAGCTATGATGTCCCGCCGCCGCCGCTGGAGATGACCGACCGGCGTTATCCGGGGAAGGATCCCCGCTACGCCGGCCTGGCCCAGAACGAACTGCCGCTGAGCGAATGCCTCAAGGATACCGTCGAGCGCTTTCTGCCCTGCTGGCACGGCACCATCGTGCCGGCGGTCCGGGCGGGGAGGAGGTTGATCATCGCGGCCCATGGCAACAGCCTGCGGGCCCTGGTCAAATATCTGGACAACGTTTCCGAAAACGACATAGTCGAACTGAACATTCCCACCGGCATTCCGCTGGTCTACCACCTGGACGAAAGCCTGAAGCCGGTCAAGAGCTTCTATCTGGGAGACCCCGAGGCGGTGAAAAAGGCCATGGAATCTGTCCGGAACCAGGGCCGGGCCAAATGAAGGCCGGAACTATTCTCCGGCAGATGAACCTTGAATTCAAATATTATAGGCGGTAAAAATGAAGTTTTCCAAGTGGTACCTGTGGCTGACCCTGCTGCTGGCCGCCGCCTCGTTCTCCTTCTACCTGGCCCAAGTGATGATATTTCACAGGACACAGGACACCTTCTTCTACATGCTGCAGGACCTGGCCTTCGTGCCCATCCAGGTATTGCTGGTGACGCTTATCTTGAACGACCTGATGGCCCGCCGGGAGAAAAAGGCCCTGCTCAATAAGATGAACATGGTGATCGGAGCCTTCTTCGGCGAGACGGGCGCCGAGCTGATGGCCCATCTGTCGAAGTTCGACCGGAATGCCGCCGGGTTGAGATCGCTGCTGAAGATCGAGGCCGGCTGGAACGAAAATCATTTCAAGCAGGCCCGGCAGAAACTTCTGGCGCAGGACCATATGATCGACCACCGTTCGGGCGATCTGGAGCTCTTGAACGAGTTCCTGTCGGCCCAGCGGTCTTTTTTGCTGAGCCTGCTGGAGAACCAGAACCTGCTGGAGCACCAGAGTTTCACCGACCTGCTGTGGGCGGTGTCGCACCTGACCGAGGAGCTCAAGCTGAGAAGTAATTTGGCGGAACTGCCGGAAAGCGATCTGGCCCACCTGGCGGGCGACATCAAGCGGGCCTACGTCCTGCTGCTGGCCGAATGGCTGGAATACGCCAGACACCTGAGGACCGCCTATCCTTACATATACTCCCTGGTGATCCGCTCCAATCCGCTGGACCCGCAAGCCTCGGTGATAGTGAAATAAACCAGAACCCCTGAATAAGATCTGCATGATCCGCGAAGATCCGCGTCCAATTGAATCTTGAACAATTATGCGAACAACCCTGCTTTCCTGGAACGTCAACGGCCTGCGGGCCGTCTTCAAAAAGGGCTTTGCCCCATGGGTGGCAAGGGCCCGGCCCGATATTCTCTGCCTGCAGGAGACCAAGGCCAGGCCGGAGCAGGTGGTGAAAGAGCTGGAGAATATCCCGGGATATGACATTCACTTTGCCTCGGCCCAAAAACCCGGCTACAGCGGGGTGGCCCTGTTCTCCAAAGAAAAGCCGCTGTCCGTCAAGCAGACCTTCGGGGTGGCCAGATTCGACGACGAGGGACGGGTCCTGCAGGCCGATTTCGGAAAATTCATCCTGTTCAACATTTATTTTCCCAATGGGAAAGCATCCCCGGAAAGACTTAAATACAAGATGGATTTCTACCAAGCCTTTTTGATCGAGATGAAAAAATTGCTGAAGAAGGACAAGAAGATAATCATCTGCGGGGACGTCAACACCGCGCACAAGGAGATAGACCTGGCCAGGCCCAGGGAGAACTCCAGGGTCTCCGGCTTCCTGCCCCAGGAGCGGGAATGGATCGACCGATTTTTGAAGCTGGGGTTCATCGACACCCTGCGAAGGTTCGATCCCTCGCCCGGCCGCTACACCTGGTGGGATGTGATCTCCCGGGCGCGGGACAGGAACGTCGGCTGGAGGATCGATTATTTTTACGCCAGTGAGAATTTAAAGAAGAATATCAAGAAGGCCTATATCCTGCCCGAGGTGATGGGCTCGGACCACTGCCCCATCGGCCTGGAAATGGAGATATGAAAAACATTTACAAAGCCCTGCTGGCGGAACAGCAAGCGGACGGCACCATCCCCCACCACCCCTACCACAAATGGCGGGGGGCCAACTGGGTGCTGCTGCAGCTGGCCGAACTGGGCTATCCGCCGGGGGGACGGGAATTGATCCCCCTGAGAAACCAGGTCTATGAGTGGCTGTTGTCGGAACGTCACCTGAAAAGCGTCAAAACAATAGCGGATAAACCCCGGCGCTGCGGCTCCCAGGAGGGCAACGCCATCTTCTCCACCCTGACCCTGGGAATATCGGATCAGCGGGTGGAGCAGCTGATATCCAACCTTGTCAAATGGCAGTGGCCCGATGGCGGATGGAACTGCGACAAAAAACCCTCGGCCCACACCTCGTCCTTCCATGAGACCCTGCCGCCCTTTCGGGCCCTGGCCCTGCATGCCAGGATCACCGCCTGCAAGACCTCCCGCCGGGCCGCGGAAAAGGCCGCCGAGCTTTTCCTGTCCCGGAAACTTTTCCTGCGCAAAAAGGACGACACGGTGATGGATCCCGGATTCACCAGGCTGGCCTACCCGGCTTACTGGCACTACAACATCCTGGCCGGACTAAAGGCCATGGCCGAGGCCGGCCTCATTAATGACCCCCGCTGCCGCCCGGCCCTGGACCTGCTGGAGTCGAAGCGGCTGCCGGACGGCGGCTGGCCGGCCGAGGTCAAGTTTTACCGGTTTTCCGAAGAGACGGCTAACGGGACCACCCCCGTCAACTGGGGCGGAACCAGCAGGATCAAAAGCAATCCCTATGTCACCGCCGATGCCCTTTTTGTGCTGAGATCGGCCGGCCGGGTATGAAACGGTTCTCGATTCACTTTATTAGAGGATAATTTCATGGAAGACCAGGAGAAATCACCGGAACAGCTTATCAACGAGCTGCACGCCCTGCGCATCCGCCTGTCCGAGGCCGAGGTCCAGGACCTGGAGCACGGCCGGACCCGGCAGAAATTGCGGGCCTTGGAGCAGCTGGTGGACACCATGTCCCTGGGGGTGACCATCTCGGACATCGAGGGCCGGATACTATACTCCAACCCGGCCGAGGCCCAGATGCACGGCTACCAGGTCAATGAGCTGATCGGCCGGGAGGTGCGGATATTCGCCCCCAACGGCATCTGGAACCCCATGACCCGGGAGCAGGCCCGCAAGATCAAGCGCCTGAGCCGCGAGGGCCTCAACATCCGCCAGGACGGTTCGGTCTTCCCGGTGCATCTGGTATCGGACGTGGTCAAGAATGCCGCCGGCGAGCCGGTGGCCATCATAACCACCAGCGAGGAGACCACCGGCCGGAAGCAGGCCCAGGCCCTGCAGTCGGCCCTGTACAAGATATCCCAGAAGGCCGCCGCCGCCCCCAGCCTGGAACAGCTGTTCTCCGACCTGCACAGCATCCTGGGCGGCCTGATCTACGCCCGCAACTTCCTGGTGGCCCTGTACGACCAGGACAGCCAGATCCTGGAGTTCCCCTATCATATCGACGAGTTCAGCGCCACCCCGCCCCCCGCCAGGCTGGGCAAGGGGCTGTTCGAGTACGTCATCAAGAGCGGCCAGGTGCTGTTCGCCACCTCCGAGACCCTGGCCGAGAAGATGCGGGCCGGGGAGATGGACGAGATGAACGCCCCCTTCGTCAACTGGCTGGGCATCCCCCTGAAGAAGGGGGACCGGACCGTCGGCATCATGGTCATCAAGAGCTACACCGAGGAGATCTCGTTCAGCGAGGCCGAGAAGGACCTGCTGATCTTCGTGGCCCAGCAGATAGTGGGCGCCCTGGAGCGCCTGAAAAAATAATTCTCCCGCCGATTGCCTGTGTTATAATCAATCGTTTCATTATATCGGATATTTATGGAAAGCCGCATCAAGGACCGGTTCAACCGGGACATCCTGGCCGAGGCCATGGAGCGCTATGCCGTGCCGGAAGGAAAGATCCGGGAACTGGGCGGGTTCGAAAGCTTCATCTATTCGTTCGAACGCGATTCCAGGGGATATATCCTGCGCCTCAGCCACAGCCTGCGCCGCAGCGAAGAGCTGATCCGGGGCGAGGCCGACTGGATCAACTACCTGGCCGGGAACGGGGTGCCGGTGGCCGGGGCGATAATGTCGGAGAACGGCCGACTGGTGGAGCCGATCGATGACGGCCAGGGCAGGCATTTTTTGGCCACCGCCTTTGTGAAAATAGACGGCCGCCCGGTCCATGAGGCCGGCTGGTGCCCCCAGCTTTACCGGGCCTACGGCCGTCTGCTGGGAAGGATGCACGCGTTGACCAAGGACTATCAGCCGAAAGACCCCTTGGCCAAGCGGCCCCAATGGGAGGATTCCGCCAACACCGAATGCGTAAAGCACCTGCCGGAGCCGGAGGCCCTGGTCCGGAAAAGATACCGGGAGATCATGGACCGGGTGTCGGCCCTGCCCCGGGACCGGGACTCCTTCGGGCTGATCCATTATGATGCCCACAGCAGCAATATGTTGGTGGACCAAAACGGAAACCTTTGCCTGTTCGATTTCGACGACAGCCTGTATTCCTGGTTCGTCTGCGACATCGCCATCGTGCTGTTCTACATGACCGCTGGCAAGGAGCCGGACAGCGCGTCGGTCGAAGAATTCCTGACCCACTTTCTGGCCGGCTACGCCCAAGAGAACCAGCTGGACCCCAAGTGGCTGAAGGAGATCCCGCATTTCCTGAAGATCCGGGAGATAGACCTCTACGCCGTGATCCACCGCAGTTTCGACGTCAACAACATCACCAACCCCTGGGTGGCCGGGTTCATGAAGGGCCGGAAAGAGAAGATCGAGCGGGAGGTGCCCTTCCTGGATCTCGATTTTGAGACCCTGGCCGGCCGGCTGACCTAAGATCAACCTCTCCCTGCCTGACGGCATCCCTCCCCTCGAGGGGAGGGAAATAGGGTGGGGTTACGTTACAAAACAAACAACCATTCACCAATACAGAGGCATTATGCTGGATATCAAATTCATCCGGGAGAACATCGAACTGGTAAAGGAGGGCCTGGCCAAGAAGGGCGAGAAGGCCGACCTGGGCCCCTTCCTGGAGCTGGACGCCAAACGCCGGGCCATGGTCCAGGAGGTGGAGGTCTTAAAAGCCCAGCGCAACACGGTCTCCGAGGAGATCGCCAGGCTGAAGAAGGAAAAATCTCCCGAAGCCGATAAGAAGGTTCTGGAGATGCGCCAGGTGGGCGATAAGATAAAGCTTTTGGATGACGAGCTGCGGATGGTTGAAGAGAAGCTGACCGAGACTACCCTGTCCCTGCCCAATCTGCCGGACCCCACCGTCCCGCTGGGCCAAAGCGAGAAGGACAACGTGGTGGAAAAGACGGTGGGCGACGAGAAGAAATTCGGCTTCGCCCCCCAGCCCCACTGGGAGCTGGGCGAGAAGCTGGATATCATAGATTTTGAGCGGGGGGTCAAGATGTCCGGCACCCGCTTCTATCTGCTCAAAGGGGCCGGCGCCCGCCTGCAGAGGGCCCTGATCGCCCTGATGCTGGACGTTCACACCCAAAAGCACGGCTACCGCGAGATCCTTCCGCCCTACATAGTGAACCACCACTGCCTGATCGGCACCGGCCAGCTGCCCAAGTTCGCCGACAACCTGTATCACGACGCCGAGGAGGATTTCTGGCTGATCCCCACCGCCGAGGTGCCGGTAACCAACATGTACCGGGGCGAAATTTTGGACGGAAGCAAGCTTCCTTTATATCACGTGGCCTACACCCCCTGCTTCCGGCGGGAGAAGATGTCGGCCGGCAAGGATGTTAGGGGCATCAAGCGCGGGCACCAGTTCGACAAGGTGGAGCTGGTCAAGTTCTCCCTGCCGGAGCATTCCAATGACGAACTGCAGAAGCTGCTGGCCGACGCCTGCGCCATTCCGGAGATGCTGGGCCTGCGCTACCGCGTGGTCCAGTTGTGCACCGCCGACCTGACCTTCTCCTCGGTTAAGACCTACGACGTGGAGGTGTGGGCCCCGGGCTGCAACGAGTGGCTGGAGGTTTCATCCTGCTCCAACTTCGGGGATTTCCAGGCCCGCCGGGCCAACATCAAGTTCCGCCGGGAACCCAAGGCCAAGCCGGAGTTTGTGCATACCCTGAACGGCTCTGGCCTGGCCCTGCCCAGGACCATGATAGCGGTGATGGAGAATTACCAGAACGCAGACGGGAGCATTACCGTGCCGGAGGTTTTACGGCCGTTCATGGGAATGGATGTGATAAAATAAGCATTGAAATATAAAATCAAAAATACGAGGGAACAAATGAAAAAGAATATCGGTTTCTATTTATCTCTTTTTATTATGGTAATTATTGCCGTTGTCTCCTGCAGCAGCCATTATATTATTCCCGTATCAAAAATGCAGCCCAGGATGCAATATACCGGCTTTTCAGTGGCGCGACCGCCGGATACCGGTTGGATTTTATCGATAAAAGAACAGGGTTATCACAATGCTTTGTTCAGAAAATATCTTGCAAAATACCCGGGAGACATGAGACACACTGCTTATGTCAGCGTTGAATTGCACAAAATGCGGCGACCGGCCGCAAACCTTGAGGAATTTGTAAATATTGACAAAGGAACGCACCGGTTCTCAGATACACTGCGATTTAAATTAGTTAACTTTACCCAAGCCCCGGACACATTACAGGGGCAATGGTGCGTATATTGGACCGAGGAAGTTCTAGACCGCAATCCTGCCATTAACCCAAACCTACCTTTGAAAATACGTAATTATGGTTTTACTTGTTTACACCCGACATTCAAGGAAATGGTGATCCGTGCAATGATTTCCGAAAGGGCCTCTGAAAATGAGTTTGATTCTTCAACTTTTGAAGAAGGCAAAATAATACTTAAAAGCATAGTTATTGAATCCGCGGCCGGCGTGCCTGTTAAATAATTACAAAAGCATTACCGTGCCGGAGATTTTACGATCGTTCATGGGGATGGATGTGATTCAGTGAAGATCTTTATACATTTTACACACATAGTGATGGTCGAAACAATGCCTAAGAAATATTATTAACCATTATTAAATAAAAGCCATAATAATGAAAAAAGAATTGCATGGTTTTTACCAAGCCTTTAGCGAGGCAATATCTAATGGTATGCGCTCCAAGCTAGATTTCATTATATTGGAATATGATAAAAACGTTGAAGTCCATTGTTTGTTTCTTTTATTTATAAAAAGTTATCGCCATTTTAATAGCATCAAAATATTATGTAAAAATAATATATTTCAAGACTCTTTTGTACTTTTACGTTGCCTGTTTGAATCTGTACTTTGCTGCGTATTGTTTGCAAAGAACAATAAACATATTGAACGTTGGGTTAAATATCAACAATTCATTTACTTTAAAGAGTTTCTCAAAGACAAAACATTTATAAAACAGCATCCTGCAGATGAAATAGCTTATATGCAAAAAGAGTATGATGCATTAAAGCCATTATTTACAAACAGAGATAAGAACAGCGGTAAAATCTACGTAGACCGTCAATGGTACCAGGGTGGCTTACGCGCTGCTGCGATAGAGGCCGATTTGCTTGAAAATTATGAGTTTTGTTATAGAATTGGTAGTGATTTTGTTCACAATTCATCAAAAGTTGGTCAATTCTATATTGACTTACGTAAAAAAGAAGAAACAATAAAAATGATAGTTGGCACTAAACCTTCAAAAGGTATTGACCCAATAATAATATTTACTTCTATTCACCTTATGTTGTGTGCCGTTGACGCTGTAAGTAAGAATATTGAAATAATGAATGAATCAACAATAGCTTTTTGGGATAAACGGCTTAGCAAAAAAATGGGATTATACAAAAATGAGTTTCTGCAATAAAAGATCTATCAATAATTGCATTCTTCCTATTGCTCTTAATCTGCTATAGCAAGGACACACCGATAACTAACTGCTTGTATAAAACCACCGTTTCAAGTGACGGCTGCTGATACTTCACAAAAAATACCAACCTGGTTTTGTTTAATTCTACACTTTATGTACAATAGCATCCTCATCCGCCCATACCAGCCCGCCGACCCCATTCCGGAGATCACCGCCCTCCTGCACCGGGCCTACGCCAAGCTGGCCGGGCAGGGCGTCCGCTTTTGGGCCTCCCGCCAGGACGACTCCGTCACCGAGAAGCGGCTAAAAACGGGAACCTCCTTCCTGGCTGTCAAGGACAGTGCCCTGGTGGGCACCATCTCGGTCTACGGCCCGGACAAGAATTCCCCGGCCGAGTTCTACCGCCGGGATGACGTCAACTTTTTCGGGCAGTTCGGGGTGGACCCGGCCCTGCAGGGCACCGGCCTGGGCAAAAGGCTGTATCTGACGGTGGAGGACCATTGCAAAAAGAACCAGGTAAAATTCCTGGCCCTGGACACCTGCGAGAACGCGGCGGACCTGATAGCGATGTACCAGCGCTGGGGCTTTAAGCAGGTGGACCGGGTCAAATGGGAGGTGGTGGACTTCCGCAGCATCATCATGGCCAAGGAATTGACCGCCCCCTCTCTCCCCCTTCCGTGAGGAGGGGGAAGAACGCACCCCTTCCCTTGCGGGGAAGGGGCAGGGGTTAGGTCGGTGCCCCCGCGGAGCAAGTAACCCATGCCGGCCACCGATCCCCGGCAGCATTCTGCCGAGCACATATTGACCTCTGTCTTCGGGCGTCTTTTTAACGGCAAACTGCTGGACACCCGGTTCAAGGGCACCAAGGTCCGCTGTGATTTCAGCGTCCAGAGCGGCCTGCCCCTGGAGCAGATCATCGCTCAGGCCGAGGCCAAGGCCAATGGGATCATCTCTCAGAACCTTGATGTCACCTTTGAACAGATGACCGCCGCCGAGGCCGCCGCCTACTGCTCCCTGCACCGCCTGCCGGAGGGCGCCCAGGATGTCCGGCTGGTGCGCATCGGCCAAGACGTGATCACCCCCTGCAGCGGCCCGCACGTGGGGAACACCTCGGAGATCGGCCGCCTGCGCATCCGCACCTGGAACTGGGCCGAGCCCGGCCTAGTGAGGCTGACCTTCGTGGTGGAGTGAAACATCCGTAAGGGCGGGTTGCTCGTCCGATGGGGCCGTCAACGATGGCGTGGTCGGGCGACCCCTCCCCGGCAGATAACCGTAAGGGCAATTCACGCGTACGACGAAGTTTTAAACGTAGTCGGATGAATTGCCCCAACAGTAAGGGCGGGTTTAAAACCCGCCCCCTATCGAGAGATGATCCTATGACCAAATCCAACTGCCCCCACTGCGGGGCCGCTTTCACCGGGCTGATCTGCGATTTCTGCGGGGCCCTGGTGGGCATGACCGACACCGTGGAGCGGCAGCGCCAGGCCCTGGATGAGCTGCACCGGCTGATCGTCAACAGCCCCTGGGAAAAACAGCTGCTGCTGATCAAGAACGGCTACCTGCCGGACGACGCCAACCTGCTGATGGACGCCGGGCTCAAGTGCATCTCCCTGATCAACGACGCCGAGGTCCGCTCCGGCCGCAGCGATGCCGCCCAGGGAAGGCTGGAGGCGGTGATCACCAAGCTGCAGCTGCGGCCCCGGGACCAGGAGATATCAAAAGCCCTGCAGCTGTTCCGGGAGCGGCTGGACAAAAGCGCCCGGTCCAAGGCCCGGGATACCCGGCTGGGCCTGGGCCTGTTCGCCGTGATCTTCGCCGCCATCATCGTCCTGGTGATGTATTTTTCCCGCCGGTAGGCATGCCATCACACCGGCCACATAACGTTCTACACCGCCATGGTCTCCGGCGGTTATGGATCGGCGGCGGCCGGGGGCGTTTTTATCCCGCCCAGGTGCATCTGGCCACCATGGATGTCCGTTTCCGCCAGGGCCAGTGGGCCGGGGCCGAGGAGGTCTGCCGCCAGGGGATCTCCGCCTGCCGGGAGCTGGGCGACGAATATCACCGGGGGCTCTTTCTCAATCAGCTGGGCAACATCCTCTCCTACCGAGGGGTGCGGCAGGAGGCCCTGGACACCATGAAGGAGGCCCAGCTGGTGCTCTCCAGATGGCCGGACGATATCATCATGATCTCGGTCCTTTACAACATGGGTTATGCCTGCGAACACTTCGGAGACCTGGACGGGGCCCTGGAGAACTACCGGGCCGGCCAGGAGCTGGCCCGCCGGGCAGGCGACCTCCGGTCGGAGAACCGGGCCAACGGCAATATCGGCATCATCTACGCCATGCGGGGGGACTACCGGACGGCCCTGGATTATTTCCACCGCCTGCTGGAATCATCCGCCGGGCTGGACGACCTGGCCGGGGTGGCCTTGGCCCACGGCAACCTGGGCCTGGCATTCCTGTACTCCGGCGATCCGGAGCAGGCCGAGGTCCACCTCCAGCAGAAGCAGGAACTATCCCGCAAGATGGGCGACCGGCTGGGGCTCTGCCAGTCCTTCGGCAGCCTGGGAGACCTGCTGGCGGCCCGGGGCGACTATCCGGGCGCCCTGAAAAGCTATGCCCTGGCCCGTGAACACAGCCTGGCCATGAACAGCCTTAACATGACCGTCACCGCCGACGAGAAGTCGGGCGAGATCCTGGCGCTGATGGGGAACCACCTCGAGGCGGAATCCATCCTTATGGGCGCTGTGGAGCTGGCGGATAAGATGGGGTCGCGCCTCTCCCTGCCCTCTCTCTGGCAGAAGATAGGCGATTGCCGCCTGGCGCTGGGGCGGCCGGGATCGGCCGAAATAGCCTTCCATAATTCCATCGCCATCGGCCGGGAGAAAAGCCAGGAGCCGTTCTATATGGGAGCCCACCGGGGCCTGGCCGCCCTGGAGCTGGGACGGGGAAAGCTTGACTCCGCCCGGGAGCACTGTAAAAGATTTCTGGAGCTGGCCCAAAAATACCAAGATCAGGAATACGTCCTGGACTGCCGGATACTGGAAGCGCGCATCATGGCGGCCGATGCTCCCGGCCCGGCCGTTGAGGAATTGCTGAAAATAATCGACCAGCCCCTGCCGCCGCCCCGCCGGGCCGATGTCCTTTACTGGATATGGAAATTACGCCAAGGACCCCGGGACAGGCTTGACGCCCTGGAGGCCCTCAAACAGGCCTCTTTGCTGGCCCCCACCGCCGAAAACCGGGAGCGGATTGACGAACTGGACGGCCCTGGGCCGTCTTAGATCCCATAATCAATTAACTTTTTAGGGAGAGACCATGTTAAAACATCAAAAATACCTCCTGGCCGCCATCCTGTTCGTCGGCCTGGCCACCCTGGCCGGCTGCATCCCCGGCGACGGGCACAACACCGTTCAGAGGCCGGCCGGTTTCTTCTGGGGCATCTGGCACGGCTGGGTGGCCCCCATCTCGCTGATCATGAGTATCTTCAAGAAGAACATCCGGCTTTATGAGGTCTTCAACAACGGCTGGCTGTACGATTTCGGGTTCTACATCGCGGTTATCAGCGGCTTCGGCGGTCTGTCGCTGTTCCGCCGCAAAAAGACGACCTGCAAATAAACCACGGTTAAAGCCCTTTCTGTCCGGGCAGACCCCACCCACACTCCCTCCCCGCTGCGGGGAGAGCCTGCACTGAGGAAATCAACTTGCGTTACGTTTGAAGTGGGACCGGCCGCGTTCAGCGGGGCTCGAATGGCAAGCAGGGACATGGCCGGCCATGTCCCTGCAATAACAACCTCACCCCTACCCCTCTCCTAAAGCATTAGGAGAGGGATGCCATCAGGCAGGGTGAGGTCAAAAGAACCCCACCGTCCCCTCCTTGATCAAGGAGGGACTATTAAAAGAACCCCTTCCCTCACGGGGAAGGGGCAGGGGTTAGGTCAAAGAGGCATGGATACCCATGCCTCTTTTTCTTTATCCCAGATAGGGATTGAAATAATCTATCTTCGTTTTCGGCAATTCCTTTTTGAACAATTTGATCAGCTCCGCGATGCCCCTGGCCCGGCCCCCGGGCCGGGGGATGGTCCGGATGTACCACCAGGGATCGATGGACAGATTCCTCATCTGGACCATGTCCACCCTATGCTGGGCAAACAATCTTAAAAGCCCCTCGGCCTCCCGCTCCCTATCGGTGTATCCCGGAAGTACCAGCAGGTTGATGCTGACGAACAGCCCGTGGTCCTTGGCGGTCTTGATGCTCCTCAGCACGTCGGAATATCCATAATTGACCGGCCGATAGTAGGCATCATAGCATTTTTTGCTGGAGGAATTCAGGCTGATCCGCACCGAGTCCAGCCCGGCCGCCGCCAGGGTCTTGATCCTCTGCGGGCTGTAGCCGTTGGTGTTCAGGTTGATGGTGCCGCGATCGGTCTGCCTCCGGATCAGTTTGACGGCCTTCCCGATGGTCTCGGCCTGCAACAGCGGCTCCCCCTCGCAGCCCTGGCCGAAGCTGGCGATGGGCGACGGGGCATTCTGCAGATGGGGAATGGCGATGGCTGATATCTCTTCCGGTGTCGGCACGAATGATAGCCGGTCCTGCGAGGCGCAGCAGCCCTCTTTTCCGGCCGGCTGCCAGGACAGGCAACCCAGGCACCGGGCGTTGCAGGACGGCGAGGTGGGCAGGGGCAGCTCCCAGCGGCGGTAAAAGGTGTTCTTTCCGGCAAAGCAGTGATACTCCAAGGCGCAGCGGGCCAGCTGTTTTAACAGCCGGTTGTCCGGCTCCAGTTTCAAACGCTGCTCGACTAATTTGATCAGCTTCTTGTCCTGCTCCGGGCTGTGCAGTTCGGGATCGGCCTTGGGATTCTTGGCCACCAGCCTGGCCGCCCCGCAGATCTTCCCTTTATGCCAGGCCACCGCGGTGTAGGACCACAGCGGCAGCAGCGGATCGGACGACCGCTCCAGATAGGCCGGCATCAATGTCCGGGTGTAGCCGGCCGGCATGAAGGCCGCCACCGGGTAGACCTTTTTGTTGCCCAGCTTCTCCAGATAGACCTGATTGCCGTCGAACTCGGAAACGATGATCCCCTTTTTGATCACGAACAGCTCGCTGCCCTCCGGCAGGGGGATCATCTCCCCGGCCGGGATGGGGACAAGGTCCCCGCCCGACAGGCCCAGGGCCTGGTGTTGGGGGGAATCGAAGATCCGGCCACTGGTATCGGCGTAAAGAAGATTTGGCATGCTGTGATTATACGGAATATCCTAGGGTTTGTCAAACCAATTGAACTCAAAGACCAAAACAATATAAGTAGAAATAATTATAATATACTTATTGACATTAGGTAAATTTTATTGTATACTGCAAGAAATTATCGTAACACTATATATAGGGAGGAACAATGAAAAAAGTTTTAGGGGTCCTTTTGGTATTGTTGTGCTCATCTCTTGTATCCCAAGCCGCAAGCCTTTGGCGCTGGACAGCCGACGAAAACATTACCAACTCACCACTTACATCCGATTGGGGATCCCAAATATTGCCATACTGGTTTAGTTATAGCAACAGTCAGCATATGATAGCCGCACCCAGCGCTACCGAATTTCCAATACATGTTGTATGGGGTAAAAAACCTTTAGACGATTCGGATTATTATCGTTTATACCATAAGAGCAAAACACTATCCGGCTGGTCTGATGAAACGCTACTAACACCGGCACCGCTACATCTCCACAACCAATTCCCATCCTTTTCTGTTGCAACAAACTCCACGGGAAATTTTGTTTGTGTTGTATGGATAGAGGAATCTAGAAATATAAATGGGAACATTTTAGGACAAGTATATACTAAAACATCTAACGATTACGGTCAAAGCTGGTCTGGCCCAGTTCAAATAACAATATTTGAGGTAAACCATTTTTGTTATATGCCAGATGTAGCCATTGGAAATGACGGAAATATTTTTTTCACTTGGCACCAAGGTTGGCTTTGGACTAATTATAAGATTGGTTTTGCGCATTATCAATATAACGCCGAATTAGACCAGTTAACCCAGATAAAATATTATGATCAGATAGATCCCACATCCGATATTCACGGCGGAATAATTCCAAGCATAGCAGTAGATCCAAACGGATATTATGTTCATATAACCTGGCTACAGGAGCTGTCCTCTAATTCCTCCTTAAGAATATTATATAGGAATTATAACATTCAATCAGAAAGCTTAGGTTCTATTTCAGAAATTATATCCCAGCCAGGTCTGCAAACGGAACAAATGGATCCGCCAAGCATATCATGTTCCCAAAACGGAACACCCTATGTGCACATAATGTGGAGTTATGATGCAACCAATTCGGGTTCTTTCGCAAGAGATATATATTACAAACGCTCAACAGATAATGGATCTACATGGAGCAATCAAACCTTACTTTCCAGCAATTCATCGGACAATATTGTCAGCGGGTGTCCTACAATATCAGTCAGTGGCGCTAATAGCAACATTATCGATTTATTTTATAATGAACACGATAAAACAAATATAGATCCAAATTATAATAAACTCTATTGGCGACGTTCAACAAATGCCGGTCTTTCGTGGGGCAACATAACGCTTGTTCCAACAAGTAGTTATTACAATAATTCGGGCAGTGTTTCCACTGGACATAATAACACAGCAAACTTTATTATACAAAGTACCAGAGATAATAATTTAGAACTGTATTATAAAAAATATTATTTAAATAATACCCCCGATTATTCTGATAGAGGGATTAACCAGAATCCCGCCGTTACAAATATTAAATCAAAAATATCGATTTCGCCAAACCCCGTTAAATCATTAACAAATATAACTTTATACACGAATAATGGTGAAACTCCTTTTGAAAATATTCAAATATATAACATACAGGGAAGGCTGGTACGCAACCTGAAAATCAATAATTTAAATAATATTATTTGGGATGGTACTGATAATAACAGTAAAAAACTGCCATCTGGTGTATATATTTTACGTGCCTCCAATAATGGAATAGAAGTTAGTGCAAGAGTTATGCTTGTTAAATAGAAATCCAAAGGCAATAAACGCCCTAGCCATTATGGCTGGGGCGTTTGACTTTAATGAATATTGTTCTTGATTTACATATATACTATGATCAACCATACCACCTTATAAATGGAGAGTGCCATGAAAGTAAATCGTTTGTTATTTATCCTGGTCACTGCCGCCCTGACTGGCTCCCTGGCCCTGGCCGCCACCGCCCCGGGCAAAAGGGCCCCGGCATCCAAGATCATGTCGCAGAAGACCCTCAACGCCAACGCCTGGACCATCTACACCACCAACTACGGGCCGATGGTCAATCCCGGGACCGGCAGCGGGGGGTTCTGGCGCAACCCGGCCCACGGCTACATTTACGGCGCCGGATTGTGGGTGGGCGCCCAGAATTCAACCGGCACCAAGATAGTGGCCGTGGGTTACAACCCCAATAGCGGCGCTTCCGAATTAGGTCCGGTCAGTCTGGATGACAGTTATGAAAATTATCTGACCGACCAGTTCGCCCGGGTATATCTCTCCACCGATCCCACCGACTACAACGACTGGCCGGTGCTGGACGGCGGCAAGAAAGTGATCCGGTCAGTTCAGGACAGCTACTGCAAATACAGCGACGAGAATCCCCAGTTCACTACCAGCGGGGACAGCGTTCTTCATGTGGTGGTGGAGCAGTTCTCCTACGCCTGGAATTACGCCGATAATAACGATATTATCTTTTTCTATTTCAAGGTAAAAAACAAATCTTCCCAGATATTGAACAACGCCTATCTAGGCCCCTGCGCCGACTGCGATATCGGTGATGAATCTGACGGCTCCCCTAACGACCGGACCCTGTTCGACTACACCCGCAACCTGGCCATGCAGTTCCAGACCGAGCCCGAACCGGGCTGGGACAAGGTGGGGGTGGTGGGCTTCCGCTATTTCGAGAGCCCGGTCAACAATACCGGAGATACGGTGAATGTGATTGATAACCAGTTCTCTCATGCCATCGCCCCCGGTGATCCCTTGGGGATGACCGCCTTCAAGATATTCACCCTGGCCCAGGATCCCAAGACCGATGAGGAGCGCTACCTGGAGATGTCCGGCGTCAATTATTGGGATCTTGTCAATGATGCCTACGACGAATGGGGTGCTGTTATGCCGGATGACAAGCGGTTCCTGATGTCCAGCGGACCGTTCGTGTTAAAGCCCGATTCGGTGGTCACCACCTGCATCGGCATCATCGGGGCCCTGGACACCACGGCCCTAAAAGTAGCCTCGGATGTGGCCCAGACCATTTACGACAACGGCTTCGTCATGGCCGATGCTCCGGCCTCCCCCTCCTTCGCCTTGACCGCCACCGCCGGGGATGGCCAAGTCTATTTAAGCTGGAACAAGGCCCTGGAGAACACCCCCGATCCCTATTGGGCCATGCTGGCGGATGCCAAGATATGGAACCATTACTTCCCCGGCACCTGGAGCAAATTGCCGTCCGCCAGCCAGCTGCTGGTGGATTCCTTCGAGATCAAGACCGGCGTTTCCACCTCCGCCAAGATCGCCCGGGGCGAAGCCAATCCCGGAACGGATACCCTGAATGCTTATTACAACCAAAAAGAACTTTATGAGCCGTATGATCTTCAGGGCTACCTGCTCTACCGGGCCGACGACCTGTCCGGGCTGAACGATCCGGTCCAAAGGGTCCCGGTGGGCACCCTCGATTACGGCAGCAGCGGGGCTTTCGGTTATTTTTACGACAAGGCCGACGGGTACCAGATCGTTCTGGATATCGACCAATATGCCTACGTCACGCCAGACACCACCTATTACCTGCCGATCTACGACACCCTCGGCACCGACCGGGGGCTGGTCTACGGCCTGGTGGACGACGGGCTGACCAACGGCCACTGCTATTATTACGGCATCTCGGCCTACGACTACCAGCCCAACGTTTATTTCACCCGCAAATGCC
This sequence comes from Candidatus Edwardsbacteria bacterium RifOxyA12_full_54_48, assembly GCA_001777915.1. Taxonomy (NCBI): domain Bacteria; phylum Candidatus Edwardsiibacteriota; species Candidatus Edwardsbacteria bacterium RifOxyA12_full_54_48. The sequence goes on from MFFN01000004.1 coordinate 421,717, forward strand.
CCACCACCATGTCCAGCGATCCGGCGCTTTACGCCCAGGCGGTGACCCCGGCCGCCCAATCCCCCAGCTATGTTCCGCCCAATATCGCCATCCGGGTGGACGGCGGTTCGGACCTTCGTTACGGCGGAGCATTGGATTATTTCCAGAACCTGTTGGCGGCCGATCCCAAGGCCGTGCCCGACGACAGTTTCAAACTGCACTGGGGCGAGATGGGCAGGTATTCCAGCGGGGGATACAATTATCCGGTTTATCAGGGGCGGCTCTACAGTTCCGGTGATTCTCTGATGGATTCGCTGACCCTGGTGCCCTCCTATAGCTTTTCTGGCGCAGACCCCACACCCAGCTTCAACGGGACGCCCTACGACCAGCTGCCGTTCGGCGGCATAGTCTTCCAGCCATTCCTGCATTATCTGCTAACCCAAGCGGTGGTGGACACGGTGTCGGTCACCGGGGTCTACCCGGCCGACAGCATCTTCGCCCAGGCCTACGGTTCCCTCAACTCCCTGTTCACTGCCTCTGGCACCGCCTGGCAATGGCGGGGTTCGGACTACGAGATCCGCTGGCGGGACAGCAGCGGAACGGTGGGCACCAATCCGGCCGGCAGCATTTTGTGCGCCACGGTGTGGGACATCACCAACAACGTGGAGGTGCCGTTGGAGGACGGGGTGACCAAGGTCAATATGACGAAATCCTCCTGGTGCTTCAATCCGGCGTCCACCGCCGGACGGGCCTACCTGGACAGCGTCAACGCCACAGCGCGGCTGGGGATGTACATCGGCGGCGTGGTGCTGTTCTTCAACCGGGCCAACGGCGCCACCCTGCGCAACATCTCCACCCTGTGGAATTTAAGGCCCCACACCGGCGACGTCTGGACGGTAAAATGTTCCGGCCCCACCACTCCCAGCAGCGGGGCCCTGGCCACTTTCATCATGACCCCGGAGGTCTCGGGCGTGGCCGGCCGGCCGGGGATCGAGGCCCTGAATGTCTTACTGGCCCAGAATGCCCCCAACCCCTTCGGGCATTCCGGCACCAGCATCAGCTATCAGGTCGGCGGCACCGGCTCCTGCCCGGTCAGCCTGAAGATCTACAACATCACCGGACAGCTGGTAAAAACTTTGGTGAGCGAAAACAAGACGCCGGGCCGTTACAATGCAACCTGGAACGGACGATCGGACAAGGGACAAAAGGTATCGGCCGGAATTTACATCTATCGCCTGCAGGCGGGAGAGAAAACTTTGACCAAAAAAATGGTGCTGGTAAAATAAACTTAAACCCTCTCCTAATGCTTTAGGAGAGGGCGGGGTGAGGTCAGCCCCGACCGTCGTCGGGGCTGTTATGTTTATTCTTGACAAGGGCCATCCCGGGATATATCATAGAGCAATAACAATATTTATTTCCCAAACCAATCGGGAGATGCCATGAAGGTTTTTCGCCTGGCCCTGCTTTGCTCGGCGGCAATCATTGCCGCCTTCGGCCCGCTTTATGCCCTCCCCTCGGGCAAAGTCCCGCCCCAACCCAAAACCATGTCAAGCCGGGTGCTCAATGCCAACGCCTGGACCATCCACACCTCCAACTACGGGCCGTTTGTAAACCCCGGGACCGGAAGCGGAGGGTTTTGGCGCAACCCGGCCCACGGCTACATCTACGGCGCCGGGCTGTGGATCGGCGCAATAAAAAATTCACGGGATACCATATTATCTAATGGTTTCAATTTTGGTGCTTCTGAGTTCAGCCCGGTAAGCCTGGACGACAGCTATGAAAACTACCTGAGCGACCCCGGGGCCAGGGTTTATCTTTCCACCGACCCGGTCGATCACAATGACTGGCCGGTTCTGGATGAAGACGGGAAGAAAGTGATCCGGTCCGTTCAGGACAGCTACTGCAAATACAGCGACGAGAACCCGCAGTTCACCACCAGCGGGGACAGCATTCTTCATGTGGTGGTGGAGCAGTTCTCTTATGCTTGGGACTACGCTGATAATAATAACGTTGTTTATTTTTATTTTAAAGTGAGGAATGTCGGCAAAAAAATTCTGAATAATGTATACCTGGGACCGGCCGTTGACTGCGACATCGGCGACGAATCCGGCACCAATGCCAACGACCGGACCATCTTCGATTACACCCGCAACCTGGTCATCTCGTTCCAGAAAGAGCCGGAGCCGGGCTGGGACCAGGTTGGGGTGGTGGGCTTCCGCTATTTCGAGAGCCCCCTTAACAATACCGGCGATACGGTGAATGTGATCGACAACCAGTATCCCCACAAGATCGCCCCCGGTGATCCGCTGGGGTTGACCGCCTTTAAATTAGTCACCCTGGACACTGATCCCGCCGTCGACGAGGAGCGCTACCTGATGATGCAGGGCATTAATTACGCGAACCTGGTCAAAGACGCCTATGACGAGCAGGGGGCCTTTGCTCCTGATGACAAGCGTTTCCTGATGTCTAGCGGGCCTTTCATTTTAAAACCCGACTCGGTGGTCACCACCTGCATCGGCATCATCGGGGCCCTGGACACTGCCGCCCTAAAAGTAGCATCGGATGTGGCCCAAGCCATTTACGACAACGGCTTTGTTTTGGCCCAAGCCCCGGCCGCCCTGGGGTTGACCGTCACCCCCGGCGACGGGAAGGCTTACCTGAGCTGGGACAAGACCGCCGAGACCACTCCCGATCCGCTGTGGGCCCAGCTGCCGGACAGCTCGGCCTGGCACAGTTACTTCAGGGGCACCTGGCAGTACCTGCCGGATTCGGCCAAACTGCTGGTCGATTCCTTCCAGATAAAGACCGGGACGGCAACCTATGCCAAGATCGCCCGGGGCGATCCCAATCCCGTCGGCGGCACCGACACCAGCTTTGCCTTTTACCGCCAGAAGGACCTTTATCAACCCTATGACTTCCAGGGATACCTGATCTACCGGGCAAATAATATTGCAGACCTGAATGATCCTGATAAAAGATGCCCGGTGGGAACCTTTTACCGCAGCAGTCTGGGGGCCGGAGGATATTTTTACGACAAGAACGACGGCATCCAGATCGTGCTGGACACCCGCCAGGCCTCCTACTTCACCATCGACACCACCTACTACCTGCCGGTCTACGATACTCTCGGCACCGACCGGGGGTTGATCTACGGCCTGGTGGATGAGGGTTTGGCCAACGGCCGCACCTATTACTACGGCGTCTCGGCCTACGATTACCAGCCCTACGTCTGCTTCACCCGCAAATGCCGGACCAGCTCCCAGGGCGATCCCCGGGACAATGCCCGGGCGGTGGTCCCTTGGAAGGATCCCATCGGCTACCTGCCTCCCAATATCGCTGTCCGGGTGGACGGCGGCTCCGACAGCCGCTGCGGCGGCACGCTGGATTACCTGGATGGCCTCCGGGTGATATCGCCCGATGCGGTCCGGCGCGACAGCTTCAAGCTGCGCTGGGGGGCCATGGCCAAATATTTCAGCGGAGGAGTGAATTATCCGGTCTACCGGGGCGATCTTTACAGCTCCGGCGGATGGCTGGTGGATTCTTTACGCCTGGTCCCATCCTTTGAAATCTATGGCAGCGAGCCTACCGCCAGCTTTATCGGGACCCCCCAGGACCAGCTGCCCTTCGGGGGGCTGGCCTTCCAGCCGTTTCTGCATTATCTGTACACCGGAGCAGTGGTGGACACGGTGTCGGTCACCGGGGTCTATCCGGCCGACAGCATCTTCGCCCAGGCCTACGGGCCCTTTAACACCCTGTTCACCGCCTCGGCCAACGCCTGGCAGTGGCGGGGCTCGGATTTCGAGATCCGGTGGCGGGACAGCGTGGGGACGGTGGGCACCAACCCCTCCGGCAGCATTTTGTGCGCCACGGTGTGGGACATCACCAACAACGTGGAGGTGCCCCTGGAGGCCGGAGTGGCCAAGGCCAGCATGACCATGTCATCCTGGTGCTTCAACCCGGCGGCCAACGCCGGCCTGGCTTACCTGGACAGCGTCAACGCCACCGCCCGGCTGGGGATGTTCATCGGCGGCGTGGTGCTGTTCTTCAACCGGGCCAACGGCGGGACTTTGCGCAACATCTCCACCCTGTGGAGCCTGCGTCCCCACACCGGCGATATCTGGACCGTTCACTGTTCCGGGCCCACCACTCCGTCCGAAGGAGCCGTGGCCACCTTCATCCTGACCCCGGCGGTGCCCGACGACGGCCTGGCCCATCTGCTGCAGAACTTCCCCAACCCATTCGGAACCTCCGGCACCAAAATTCATTACCAGGTCAGCGGTTCCGGCGCCGAGGTGAACCTCAAGGTCTACAACATAACCGGGCAGCTGGTTAAGGCCCTGGTCAGCGGATATAGGGCCCCGGGATATTACCAGGCCGTCTGGAACGGCCGGTCCGAGAACGGCCACAGAGTCTCAGCCGGCATATATATCTACCGCCTGGAGACGGCGGGAAAGGCCGTCTCCAGAAGAATGATACTGATAAAATAACCCAGACCCATATACAAAATTTATTGCGAGTCGTCCATGAAAAGATCCATTCTTGCCCTCACGCTCTTGGCTCTGCTGCCCGCCGCCCAGGCATCCCTGGCCGCCCTGCCGGCCGGAAAACCACTGCCGGCCGGAAAATCGCTGTCCGCCCGGGTGCTCGACGCCAACGCCTGGGAGATCTGGACCTCCAACTACGGCCCCTTTGTCAATCCCACCATCGGGCCAGGAGGCTTCTGGCCCAAGGGCTCCGGACACAGTTATATCTTCGGCGCCGGCCTGTGGGTGGGGGCCATCGATGCCAGCAACAGCAAGGTCGTGTCGGTGGGATACAACACCAGCAGCGGAGGCCACGAATTCGGGCCGGAGCCCTGGGAATCCTATCTGACCGACCCCCGGGCCAGGGTCTACCTGTCCACCGACCTGCTCGACCTGGCCGAATGGCCGCTGGTGGCCGACGGCAAAAAAGTGATCCGCTCGGTCCAGGACAGCTATTGCCGGTACAGCGATCTCAACCCCGCCTTCACCAGCCTGGGCGACAAGCAGCTTAAAGTGCAGGTCGAGCAGTTCTCCTATTCCTGGAATTACGCCGACAACAACGATATCGTCTTCTTCTACTTCAAGGTCAGGAACCGGAGCGGCACCACCCTCCGGAATGTCTATCTCGGACCGGCGGTGGATTCCGATATCGGCTATGATCCCTGGGATGACCTGGTGGCCTTCGATTACCTCCGCAACCTGGCCATGCAGTTCCAGAACCTGCCCCAGCCGGGCTGGGACCAGACCGGGGTGGTGGGTTTCCGCTTTTTGGAAAGCCCCGTCAACAACACCGGGAGCACCGTCAGCGTCATCGACAACCAGTTCTCCCATTACATCCCCTCCGGCGATCCTTTGGGGATGACGGCCTTTAAAACATTCACCTCGGAGCATGAGCCGACCACGGACGATGAGCGCTACCTGGAGCTTTGCGGCATCAACTTCTGGGACATGACGGGCGACGCCTACGACGAGCTGACCGATTACTACGGCGACAAGCGCTTCCTGATGTCCAGCGGGCCCTTCAACCTGGGGCCCGATGCCGTCTGCGCCACCTGCCTCGGGATCATCGCCGCTTCGGACACCCTGGCGGTAAAGATCGCTTCGGACGTGGCCCAGATGATATATGATAACGACTTTGCCCTGGCCAACACTCCAGCCGCCCCCGTCCTGACGGTCGCCCCGGGCGACAAACACGTGATCATCGGCTGGGACCGCCGGGCCGAGACCACTCCCGACCCCTACTGGCAGGGCATGCCCGACAGCATGGGCTGGTATGCCTACTTCCCCGGCACCTGGGAGTGGCTGATGCCCTCCAGCCGGCTGCTGGTGGATTCGTTCAAGGTCAGGCTCAGCGACACCAGTTCGCTTAAAATGCCCCGGGGCGGGGCCAATCCAGGGACCGACACCCTGATGGCCCGCTACAACCAGAGAAGCCTGTATGTCCGGTACGATTTTCAGGGCTATCTGGTCTATCGGGCCCGCCGCCTGGACGACCTGGCCTATCCCGGCCAGCGGGAGCCGGTGGGCACATTCTACACCGACCCGGACACCGGCTTGATCGACAGCACCCTGAGCTACGGAGGGGGCGCCGGTTATTGCTACGACAAGGTGGACGGAATCAAGATCGTCATCGACCTGGTCCCCAACATCACTTATCTGCCCTGGACTTCTTATACCAGCCCCAGGCTGGACACCCTGGGTACCGACCGCGGCCTGGTCTACAGCCTGCGGGATGAAAATGTGATCAACGGCTTCGGCTGGTACTACGGGGTGGCGGCCTATGATTATCAGCCCAACGTCTACTTCACCCGCAAATGCCCCACCACTCTCAGCAGCAGCCCTGTCGAGAACGCCGTCTATGCAGTGGCCCGGAAGCCCTTGGCCGACTACCGGGCCCCGGCGGTCAGCTATACCGTCACCGGCGGCTCGGACATCAGGACCGGAGGAACGGTCGATTACGAGTACACCTTGACCCTGGTGCCCAAGAAGGTCAACAACGATACCTTTCGGCTGGTATGGGGTCCGGTCACCAAGGCCGGCATCGCCGGGATAAACTACCCGGTATATCATGCCGAGCTGTACGACCGGCGCCTGGACAACCTGGGGGTCCCGGCCGACAGCATACTGCAGTCCATAAACTTCCGGCCAGCCTATGGTGTTCTGGGCAGCGATCCGGCGGCCACCTTTCACGGAAACCTGGGAGACCAGATCCCCTTCGGTGGGGTGGTGTTCAACGCCAGCTACAAATTCGACCCGGCGCTGGCTAAGGTGGACACGGTATCGGTCACCGGCACCTATCCGGCCGACAGCATCTGGTGCCAGGTCCAGGGCAGCTCTTTGTTCACCGCCACTGCCAATGCTTGGCAATGGCGGGGAGCGGACTATGAGATCAGATGGAAGGATACCACGGTGGCCGCCAGGGCCTGCCTGACCGCTTCGGTTTGGGACCTGACCAACAACTGGGAGGTGCCCCTGGAATCCGGCATGACCAAGGCCAGCATGACCCAGTCCTCCTGGTGTTTCAACGCCACCGCCAACATCTGCACCACTTATGTTGACAGCGCCATGAGCACCGCCTATCACAGCCTCTACCTGGCCGGGATCTCTTTATTCTTCAACCGCCGCAACGGGGGCACCCTGAGAAGGATGGTTTGGAGCCAGCGGCCGCACACCGGCGATGTCTGGACGGTACACTGCCCCGGGCCCGGCAACCCGGTTCAGGGCGGAACGGTGACCTTCATCACCACCCAGGCCTCCCAGAAAGCGGTCCTTTCGGCCAGCCTGCTGGACAGCATCAAGGTGGTGCCCAACCCCTACTTGGTGCGGGCCGGCTGGGATGTCAGCGGCAATTATCCCAAGCTCCATTTCGTCAACCTGCCGGCCAGGTGCACCATCCGGATCTACAACCTGGCCGGTGACCTGATCCGGGTGCTCAACCACCAGTCCACCTTTAATGACAACAACGGCACCGAGCGCTGGGATATCCTTTCCACTTACGATGAACGTCCCGCCAGCGGGGTGTTCATTTACCAGATTGATGCGCCGGGCATCGGCACCAAGCTGGGCAAATTCGCGGTGATCAAGTAGCGCTCCGAAAAAGCCCCGCTTCAACGGCGGGGCTTTTCATTTGCATTCGGTCGGCAAAAATGGTATCCTTACTCTCGTTCAAAGATCAAAGGATTTTTAATTTATGTCAGTATTCGAGGTCCTGAAAGAGCGGGGCTTCATCCAGCAGATGACCCATGAGGATGAGATCCGCCAGCTCCTGGAGAAGGAGAAGGTCACCTTCTACATAGGTTTCGACCCCACCGCCGACAGCCTGACCGTCGGTCATTTTTTACAGTTGATGGTGATGAGCCATATGCAACGGCACGGCCATAAGCCCATTGCCCTGCTGGGGGGCGGCACCACCATGGTGGGCGACCCCTCCGGCAAGAGCGACATGCGGAAAATGCTGGGCAAGGAGGACATCGCCCGCAACGCCGAGTGTTTCAAAAAACAAATGGAGAAATTCATTGATTTCTCCGGCGGCAAGGCCATCATGGCCAACAACGCCGACTGGTTGCTGGGCCTGAATTATGTGGACTTTTTAAGGGAGATCGGATCCCACTTCTCGGTCAACCGGATGCTGCAGGCCGAGTGTTTCAAGGCACGATTGGAGCGGGGCCTGACATTCATGGAGTTCAATTACATGGTGATGCAGGGCTATGATTTCCTGGAGCTGTACCGCAGACATCACTGCACCCTACAGCTGGGCGGGGACGACCAGTGGTCCAACATCATCGCCGGGGTGGAGCTGGTGCGCAAGATCGAGGCCCGGCCGGTCTTTGGAATGACCTTTACTTTGCTGACCACCAGCGACGGCAAAAAGATGGGCAAGACCGAAAAGGGCGCCGTCTGGCTGGATCCCCAAAAGACCCCGCCCTACGATTTTTACCAGTACTGGCGCAACGTGGCCGACAGCGAGGTGAAAAGGTGCCTGGCCCTGCTGACCTTTCTGCCCATGGACCAGGTCAACCGCCTGGGGGATCTGAGGGACCAGGAGATCAACCAAGCCAAAAAGATACTGGCTTACGAACTGACCAAGATGGTGCACGGAGAGGACGAAGCCCAAAAAGCCCAAAAGGCCGCCGAAACATTGTTCGAGGGCGGGGCCGATCTGCAGGATGTCCCCACCTCGCCCATAGGCCGGGACCTTCTGGGCAAAAGCATCATCGAGGTTCTTTTCGCCTGTCAGATCATACCCACCAAGAGCGAGGGCCGCCGGCTCATCGCCCAGGGCGGACTGTATGTGAACTCCGCCAAGGTCGAGAGCATCGACCTGAAGGTCACCGGCGAATTGTTCCAGGATGGGATGATGATGGTCCGAAAAGGAAAGAAAGGATATCATAAGGTGGTGCTCAAATGAACCAGACCAAGGCCCGGTTGAACAAATATCTCTCCATGTGCGGCGCGGCCTCCCGCCGCAAGGCCGACGAGATGATATCCCGCGGACAGGTGCGGGTCAACGACAAAGTGGCCGACCAGCTGGGCACGGTGATAGACATCTACAACGATATCGTCACCGTCGGCGGAAAAACCTTGCGCCTGCCGCAGCGGGTCGGTTACTTCATCTTCAACAAACCGGCCGGCTGCCTCTGCTCCAGGGGCGACCCCGAGGGAAGAAAGACCATTTACGACCTGCTCCCCCCTAACCTGAGAAAACTGAAATACGTGGGACGGCTGGACAAGGACACCGAGGGGCTGTTGCTGCTGACCGACGACGGGGACATGATAGAGTACCTCACCCACCCCCGCAACGAGATCCCCCGGACCTATCAGGCCCTGGTCCGGTGGATCCTGCGGGACAGCGATGTTGAGCCTTTAAGAAAAGGGGTTGATTACCTGGGGGAATCCTACCATCCGGCCCAGGTTAAGATCCTGTCTATCGACCGGCCCAAGAACAACACCCTGCTGGAGATCACCATCAAGGAGGGGAAGAAGCGCGAGGTGCGGATGATGCTTCGGGCCCTCAACCTTCATGTGGACCATCTGAAGAGGGTTGCCTTCGGGCCGCTGAGGCTGGACAATACTCCGGTCGGCCAGCACCGGCCCTGCAAGCCCAACGAATTGGAACGGCTCAGGAAGATCTCCAAGATAAAAGCCCCGCTGTAAGGCGGGGCTTTTGCTTTTTTAAGATCGAGCCGGAGATCTACCGGGCCGGCTGGGCCGCTGCCAGGGGCGTTATCTCGAAATGGTCGCCGCTGAAATCCTGGCAGTTGACGGGAACCTTGATGCCTTCTTTTCTGGCCTCCTCGGCGAATTCGCGGTAGGCCTGGCCGCCATCCCCGGCATGCATCGGGAATACCGCCCGGGGCCGCAGTTTCTCCATGGCGTAGAATGCCCCCATCCGCACCGCCACCACATCGCCGAAGTTACAGCCGGTCACCGGCATGAACATTATGTCGATGGGACGGCCCAGCCCGGCCATAAAATCGATCTCCTCCTTGTATGGTCCGGAAAAATCCCTCTTGCGGTTGGCATGGTCGCCCGGATGGCAGATGGTGACCCCGTCGACCGTCACCAAAAATCCCTGTCCGCTGTCATTGGATTCGATGGTGGTGATCTCGGCCCCGCCGATGCTCCGGCTCTCACGGGAGGCCAACTGGGTGAATCCCTCCTTGTCCCGGGGCGCGAATCCCATCACGTAGGTAATGTCGCTCAGGTCCTTTCTCCAGTCGAATATGGCCGGCATGTAGTGGTCGCCATGAACATGGGAGGCGAAAACAATCACTTTGACCCCTTTTAGTTCTTCCGGCAAAATGGAGCCGTTGGCCAGACCCGGGCTGTCGGGCAGGCGGCCGTTTTTGAAATAGTCGAACACCAGCAGATGACCGCTGGTCCTGACGGCCCATCCGCTGTGCCCCAGGTACCAAACCGCTGCCTGGCCGTTTTTCAGCGGCTTGGACATCGGAGCGATCAGGCCCTCTTTCACCGCCTGCTTGCTTCCCTTGGCCCCTTTTGTCTTTAGCAGCGTTGCGCAGGCGGTCTGGCCGTATTGAATGGCATAATCGAGCGCCGTCTTGCCATCTTTGTCCTTGGCGTTGACCGCCACCCCCTTCTCCATCAGCAGGCCGGCAACATCGCCGTAGCCTTTGATGACAGCGTAATGGAGCAGGTTCCGCCGCTCGTTCCCATACTGCCCGTCAACGCGCGCACCTGACCCGATGAGCTCGGCGGCCAGGGCCAGATTCCCGCAGTTGACGGCCATGAACAACGGGGTCTGGCCAGCGGCGGTGACAGCATTGACATCGGCCCCTCGTGCGATCAGTGCCCGGGCGCCGGCGGTGTTTCCCTGGAGGCAGGCATTGTGGAGCGGGGTCCGGTCGCCGTCGGTCTTCTGGTCGACCGGTACGCCGTGGTCCGCCAGAAAGTCGATCAGATCCTTGCCGGCTTCCCAGGCTGCCGTGTGCATCAGGGTCCAGCTGGCGGGAAATTGGTTCCGCGGGTTCATCTTGGTTGTTGCTCCAAGTCGGATCAGTAATTTGACCGCCTCGGGCTGCCGCCGCTCCATAGCCAGCGAAACCACCGTATTCCCCACCCGGCTTAAGGAGTCGTTGACATCCGCTCCCTGGGAGACCAGAAATTCGACCATAGGCAGTCGTCCCAGGGCTGCAGCGTAATACAAAGGTGTTTCATTGTCGCTTTCCCTGGCATTAAGATCGGCTTTTTGGGACAACAGAAACTTGGCCACCTCTAGGTGGCCGTTCCCGGCGGCAAAATGAAGCGGCGTCAATTGGTAACTGGTATCGCGTTCAGTTACGGAAGCACCCTTTTTCATCAAATATTTGACGATATCCAACTTCCCCTCAAAGCAGGCTGTATGAAGGGGCAGGCGGCCTCGGGCATTGGGAACCTTTATGGCGGTTTTATCTTTTTCCACGATCTTCTTCACCGCCGTCAGGTCGCCGGCCTGTATTGCGGCATGAATATCGGTTTCAAGCGCCATCGTTGTCGCTATAGTTTGTATCAGCAGCAGCCAGAGCAGGGAAAAAATAGCTTTTTTCATTTCCGATCTCCTAATGGTTTAAATGATGTATGGGATGAGTTCTCAAATCCCCCGGACAATCGCTCTGCGCCCTTCCGCTAGCTTTTGGTGGTGACCGAGACCCCTTCGCAAAGCAGTGGCGGGACCCGGGCCCCTTCAAAAGACGGATAAAGCGTATCCCCCACCTCCAGCACGTTGGCCAGCGTTTCGTAGATGTTGCCGGCCGCCATGGCATTCTTGACCCGGCCCACTATCTGGCCGTTCTCCACGTAAAGGCCGGGGCTGATGCCGATGGAGTAGTCCCCGTTGGGAATGTTGCCGCTGTGGGCGCCCATCGCCCCTTCGATGATGATGCCGCGGTCCATCTGGGAGATAAGTTTTGCCAGGGACGCGGTCCCCGGCTTTATAAATAGGTGCCCCAGGAACGGTCCGGGCCTGGTGGTCACAGGGTCACCCCCCCAGATGTCGCCCCGGTAACCGTGGCCGGTTGGGGTGGCGCCGGTTTTTTCCGCATACTTGAGGTCGTAGAAAAAGTCCTTCAGCACCCCCTGTTCGATCAGGGAAAGTTTCTTGCAGGGCACTCCTTCGTCGTCCCAAGACCGGGCGCCGGGGTAGGCATCGTTGAGCGGATCATCGAAGATGCTCAGCTTCGGGCTGAATATTTTCTGCTCCAGCTTCCCGGCAATAGGCGAGATTTTTTCGTAAAGACTGCGGCCGCTTAAGCCGCTGGCGATGCGCCACAACAGGGTGATCATGCTGTCCGGCATGAACAGCACCTTCATCCGGCCGCCCCTCGGTTGAACGGTCTTTTGCCCCTTCCCGAACAGGTCCGTCATCTCGGCTATCAGGGAATCCGGCATTTTCCCAATTGACCGGCTCCTGACCTCCCGGCTTATCCCGCTGCCCGAACCGGGGAAGATTATGGAACTGTATGAGCCGGCCGTGGAATTCCGCTGGCCCAGATCGGCGCCCTTGCTGTTCAGTATCCGCAGGTAATCCACGCTGACATAAGCGCCGGCCATTATCTCTCCGGCGGCTTTGGCCTTAAGGATCTCGCAGACCCGTTTGGCCTCGTCCACCAGTTGTTCATTGGTCAGCTTGGCGGCCGCTGGATCACACGTGCCCAGGTCCTTGCCTTCCTTGGTATCCGGCAGGTCGTAATGCGCTTCCACCCCTCCCCGGAGCGAGTCCAGGGCGTTGTCCAGCAGACCCTGCCGGTCGTTAAGGTTGCGGGTATAGGCAAACCCCAGTTTGCCGTCCTTGATGATCCGCAGCGAGACCCCCGACAGGAAGCTGGTCCTTATGTCGTACAGCTTGGCATCCTGAAATGACACCGACCTTGCGGTCTGCTCGGCGGAAAACACCTCGGCCTGATCGGCAGCCCTGCCGGCCATTTCCAAAAGCTTTTCCATCAGATGCCCCCCACTATCAGGTTATCGATTATTATATGAGGCCCCCCGTTGCAGGAACGGATGTTGCTCTGCCCCTTGCCGCAGCCGCCGATCTTGGAAAGCTCCAGATCGCTGCCCACGGCGCTGATATCCATCAGCGTCTGATACAGGTTGCCGGAGATGTTTATGTCCCGGACCATCCGGCCGATCTTGCCCTGCCTGACCTCGTAACCGTAGTTGGCTCCGAAGGTGAAGTTCTCGCCGGATGTCTGGCCGCCCTTGGCGTCCAAAAGGTAAAGCCCGTCCCCCATTTCCTGGAGCAGTTCCTCGAACCCTTTCCCCCCGGGCTGGATGTAGATGGTGCCCATCCGGACTATCGGCGCATACCGGTAATCCTCGGCCACGCAATGGCCGCTCACGGGTTCCCCGAACTCGGCCGCGGTCCTCCGCGAATGAAGCCGGCCGGCCAGCACCCCGTTCTTGATCAGCTGGACCGGGCGCACCGCCACCCCCTCGTCATCGTATTTATAGAACCCGAGCTGTCCGGGACGGGTGGCGTCGTCGATGATGTTGAGCGTCCTGTTCCCCAGCTCGGCCCCCAGTGTCATTCTTTCCCTCATGGCCGGCAGTGTTTCCACGATGTCGGCCTCCGAGAAATGGCCGAAGGCTTCGTGGGCAAAGACCCCGGCCAGGCTGGGATTTAGGATACAGCTGTAGGATCCGCTTTTCACCGGCTCGGCCGACAGCAGGTCCAGAACCAATTTGGTCTTTTCTTCAAAATGTCTTTCCTGCCCCCTGATGGCGCCGAAGCCGTCGCTGCCTCCTATCCCCACCCTGATGTTCTGGGTCAGGCTGCCCTCCCGGGCGGTGATCAGGCCCCGTATGCTGGTGGTCACCAGGTCTTCCTGGATCCGGCTCCCCTCGCTGTTCAGGTAGAACTTTTTCCGGTAGACCTCGCTGTAGGCAATGCTGGTGTTCACCACCTTGGGCTGGGCCAGCGGGATGTTGTTGTACCTTCGCATCAACTCCAGCTTTTCCGCCATCGGGATCTGCCGGGGGTCTTCCCCCAGCTTTGGGGAAAAAACATCCCGGACCGCTTCGGCTTTGGCCATCCGGACCGGTTTTGCCATGTTCCGGCAGAACAATGCTGCGTTCTCCGCCGCCGTTCTGACCGCGGCTTCGGCCTCCTCCGGCCGGGTGAAGGCCACCGAGGCCATGCCGCCATGGTCCAGGGCCCGGACCACATATCCGTCGCCGGAATTGGCCGACAGGGTGGTCAGCTCCTTTCCGCTGAAGCCGATGGCGGTCTCCTTCACCTCTTCGTAGCGGATGTCAACATAGTCAGCCTTGGCTCCGGCCAGCATCTTCTCCAATTTATCGAACATCGTATCTCCAGTTTAAATGATTAATGATAAAATATTCCTGGCGCTTTGAAAATTAGAAATACAGCAGGTATCTGGCTTTAATGGCTCCAATGATATACCTCTGGGTCATTTCGCCGTCGGGATTTGAACCGTAATCAAGTGAATTGTAATCGTTCAAAGCCACGTACAGCCAACTTTTTGGGGAGAAGTTCCAGGAATATAAAAGCCCAAAACGATCCGAATAAAGACGGGTCTTTTCGAAATTGCTTTCCGGGGTGGTGCCTACCATCTCGTTGAATACCGAAAGCGTCATTTTGGCGGTTATCCGGTAATCCATCCTGGGGCGGAATATAGGAGTCATGGCTACGATCTCTTTGCCGGGATCCCATTCGACCCATAACATAGAAGTCAGGGTGGTGCTTAAGGGCGAGATGATGGAATAACTGAATGTCAGCCAGTTCGACCCCTGGTATGCCAGGTAGTTCCTGGCGTAATTGTAACTGTAATTGTAATCGCAGCCCCCGTTGATGTTGTTCCCCATCAAAAAGCCCCAGAAATTGAAACTCATGTCGCGGCTGATATAGTTTATGCATTCTTCCCTGCCAACAAAGGGATTGTAGATCAATTCGTAATTTCTTCCATAATTCAACTCAAGATTTGCCCCCCAGTTATTCCTCCAGTTTGGATTGATGGAAAAATAACCGGCGGTGGACCATTCGGGACAGCCCGGCTCCCGCACCCGGGCGATGCCCGGCGCGATGTAAAGATTACGCAGCGATGCTTGCCGGAACGTCCAAAAAGGTCCTCCGATGAACAACGCCCTCTGTCTGCCGGTCCAGGGGACGTAGCCGATACCCTCTACGGAGAATGAGTCATCCACCGCCTCATATGCCGACATGATCAAGAACTTGTCGATGAATCCGCGGAAGCCGGTGCTTACCGCCATCCCCTTTTTACCCGACTCGTCGCTGTAGGCACCCTGCAGGATCAACTGGTTTGGTCCTTTGCGCAAAGAGGCATCCAGCCCTGCGGCGTAGTTGTATTCGTCCGCATTGGCAGACATGCCGCTAAACAGCAATCCTATATCAGAGTTGTTTAATACCCTTCTGGTCGCCCTCAAAACTCCGAATTTCCTTTCCGGCTCTGTCAGCGGCAGACCCCGATAGGAATAATCATATTTCTCGGTATACGCCGCCAGAGCCCCAATATTCCAGCCTTCGGTTTTGTGGGTCACCTTCAATCCTCCGATGATCGGCACCGCACCGCCGTCGATGGACTTCCCCACCCGGCGGGAATAAAAAATATTGAGCGGCTGAAAGAAACCGCTGCCCTGGAATTCCGAAAAGCGGAATATCTCCCGCCCCTCCACAAAGAACGGCCGTTGCTCCTGCAGATAGGTGGGATAGCGGGAAAGGTTGACCGAGGACGGGTCCGATTCTATCTGGGCAAAATCGGGGTAGGCCGTGGCATTGATGCTGGTCTGCGGGGTCAGGTCCCATTTGGCGGTCAGGCTGCCGTTTACCTTCCTGGCAGTTGTTCTTCCCTTAAAATCCTCATAGCGTAAAAACCCTTCGGGATACAGCTCGAAATAATATCCCGAAGACCGGGGGTTGATGTTCTGGGCCACCCCCCATCGAGACACCAGATCGTCGTCCTTTTGGGTAACCTCGGTCCAGTAATCATCCTCGCGATTGGTGGCGATGTGCCGGGCGAACTGAACGCCCCAATTCATCAAGCCCTTTTTATAGCGCAATGTCTTGAAGGGGATCTTCATCTCCACCTCCATCCGGTCGGGATACATCTTAACCGAGTTGTACCAGACCCCCTCCCAGGAAAGGTCCTGGCTGCGTCCGTCGTCCATGATCAGCCCGTCCCAGAAAAGGCCGCTGCCGAAAACCAAAAAGAAATACCCGCCGGTCCGGCTGCCGAAAGGATCTATCTTGATGGTCACATAGTCCTCATCCTTGGTGAAGCAGGCCACCGGGGGATTTTTGTCTGCATGGCAGCGAAAGGCCACATATAGATTTTCGGCATCCTGAAGCAGGTAGACCACCGTCCGCTCGGTCGGAGCGGTCTTTTCATATGGGGTATGCTGGATGAAATTGATTGCTGAATCGCCCGATAGCCAAAGATCCTCAATTATGCCATCGATTTTCGGCTCAATATCCGTTTGGGTAATATTGACGCTTTTTTGTGGTCTGTTTTCTTCCTCTTGGGCCCGAGCGGCCATGGATGATATTACTAGGAAGAAAAACAGTAAAAAAACATGCTTTTTCATGATTGCTCCATAATGTAATATTATTGAATATACGCAAACTACTTAAAATTAAGCTATAATGTTTCAATAAAGAAGGGTCAATAACTGCTTGTTTACATGATATTTAACAACATTACACCTTTTAAATATTATTTTTTCTTTTCCAGAAATATTTTCATGGAATCAAAGTTAAAAGTTAGACGATATGGCCGAAAAAACCCATGGGAAATGATCCCCCCTATCAGAAACCCAAACCGGCTCTCAAAACCTGGCGGAAGCGCTCCGAACAAACCGCGAACATCCCTTTCCTCGATATTTCCCAAAGTCAGCCGATCCACCGTAAAGGGGCGTACCTGTACTTCTCCTCCGCCCCCCATGCCCTCTTTGGCTTCGCCCAGCTTGATACCGGCCGTTTTAATGGTGGCCTCGGTAGCAGTGAAACCCCCTCCGGCCAGTCCGGTGTCGATGAAAAAAAGCTGGGGTTGGCCGCTGTTGACTGTCCCCCAAGCCACCATTATATGGTCTCCGGCCATCCAAAAAGGCAGGCCTCCGCTAATAGACACTGCCGTGGCTTCTCCGGAGTTGCGACGGGCTAGGACCAGTTTTCCTCCCGGATAATCCAAGGTAAAATTGAAATGGTATAGGAAACATGTACCCACTACCCCCCGAACAGGTTGTTGAAACATCTGGGCTGCCCGTTTGGGGGCCTGGCTAATGTTAATGGGAACATTGCGAACGATAAATGATCCAGCTTTGACGCTATCCAGTATCCCATGATAGGTAGCAGCGGTTTTCCCACCTGCAAACGTAGCGGTCTGCGTACCCAGGAATTTTATTCCAAGGTCTTTCGCTAATTCTTCATCTATGCTCAGTTCCCAGCCGCCGGTGTCGATCAGGAACATCGTCTCTCTGCCGTTGACCGTGAGCATAATCAAAGGCAGGGGATCAGTCTGGACGAACGGCAGTTCGGTCACTATGGCCGCACTTTCGATGAGGTACGGCGTTCTATCTTTGAATGCCTGCAGTTTGTCGGCTTTGGCCATCTGGCCGGCCTCGGCGAATAGCGACCCGGCTTCGGCGAAGCGGTCCTGGCGGTAATAGGTTTCCGATAGCAGGCCGATGGTCTTGACACGAACAGAACTGTCTGTCAGGGCTTTCTTTAAATGCGTCTCTGCCTTGCTGAAACGGTTGCCGTAAAGGGCAATCTGTCCTAGCATTAGGTTGGCATAGACATTGTTCGAATCCTTTTTCAGTATCCGGTTATAATATGCCTCAGCTTCAGGGAATAACCCTTGATAAAATAAATTATCCGCTTTTCCCATTGCATCTTCGGCTTTTCCGTTGTTAGCCAAACCAAGTATGGCTATCATAAATACGATGATTGTATATTTCATGCTAACCTCACTTGTTTGAGTTTAAAATTGACGGGATCCTCCTATACAGCCAGTGCTCGCTATTTCCGCAGACACCGCACAGTGTCTCCGACGGAACGGATCAGGGTGAACCCGTCGACCCTGCCGTCCAGGCCGGTGGTGAAGCTGACCGAGCTGCCAGTCTGTTCGATCACGAAGCTCCGGTCAGAGGCTGGTACCAGACGCATCTTGGGGCCGTTCTCGCGCTGGAAGAATAGTTGCCCCCCGTCAGCGGAGATGACCCGGATGCCATACTTTCCGGGATACGAGTCAAGCATGGCGGAGGATGGTTTGAGGTTTCGCGCTTCTGCCCGCTTGACCGCTGCCAGGTTGTCGTATTCAAAGCGTTCGGCGGATGATGGTGCAGTCCGGGCCAGGGTGTCTAGGGCCATCAGATAAGCGACCTCTAAAGCGCTGTCGGCCGGCACTGGGACATGAGGCTGAACCCCGGTTCCCTCCCAGTTCTTTTTGGATATTGGATTGATGGCCCGGCCGATCGACACTTTGAGAACGAAATGATCGTTAAGTATCTTGAAGTCGACCGGATGAGCGCCACCGCCGGTGGTCTGGCCGACGATGGTGGCCCGCTTCAGCTCCCGCAGGTTGTTGGAGAACTCCTCGGCTCCCGAGAAAGTATAATCACTGGTCAGAATGTAGACCGGCACTTTGGCCAAACGAGGCCCTGGAACCCAGGGCAGTATCCAATACTGCTGGGTAAGATTGGTGGGCCGGGTGTATAAGTCGTTCAGGTGGGCCTCACCCTCGAACAGGTAGGTGCTTATCAGCTGGATCATCTCGGGGTGGCCCCCGCCGTTTCGGCGCAGATCGAAGATGACCGCCTGGGCATTGGCCATAAAATTCATGGCCGACACCGCAGCCGCACCGGCTCCCGGCAGCTGGGGATTATCGAACATCCTGAAATCTATGTATCCAACGTTCCCCGGCATAAGTTCGACCTTTCGAAATCCGAAATTATCGCGCTGATGGGACCGAATGACCTCCGGGAGGCTTTCACCATCCATGGTGTCGCAACGCATTTGGGCAATACGCTGCGGTCCGTATATCACCGCCAGATGGCGGTCCTTGGTTACCGACCGCAGATCGTTGGTGAGTCGCGCGGCGAAATCCTCCGGGTTGGATAATCGATCGTAAGTGCCGGCATTAAGGTTCTTCCGCAGCAGTGCCGACATGGCCTTGGCCTTGTCGGGAAATACATAGTTATTCGCCAGCAGTTTGGAAACCGAGTCGACCACCGATTTTCTGATGGCCTTGTCAATAGCTGTCTGTGTTGCCGGCAGGGCCGGGGCCAGCACCGGGAATATTAAAGCGATCAAAATGGGGAAAAATATTTTTCGCATCATGTTTGTTGCTCCTTCGATTGTGATTATTTTAGGGTGAGGGTCAATACGATCGTTGACCGCTGATAGTCGCCACTATGGTCGTTTCCGGAATATTTGAAGCCCAGGCTGCGGTACAGCCGATTAGCCGAGTCCAATCTGGGATTTGTCCGGACCAGCAATATTTTTGCCTTTAGGGCCGTAGATTCTTTGATCGCGGCCAAGACCAGTTTTTTGCCCACCATTCTTCCCCGGAATTCCGGGGCTACCGCCAATTTGGCCAGCTCGTATTTACCTTTTCCTTTATTTATAAGGGCCACGGTGCCAATTGCTTTTCCGCCAATGACGGCAAACAATATTTTTCCTCCGGGCTTGATGATATTGGCCTCTGGGTGCAACAACATCCTTTCATCAGCCGGCTCAACGGTGAAGTATTCCTCCAACCATTGCTTGTTCAACTGGTAAAATGGTTCTTTAAATTTTTTTTTGAATTCAACGATATCGACCTCCTTATACTGGCGGCTTTTTATTTTATTCGCCACCCGTTGATACATGCTTTTATCTTCCAAGGCATCCTCTATCTGGCCGATCATTTGCAGAAAATTACAATCCAGTTCGCCCAGCAATTCAGAGGTGCTTGTTTCAATGACCTTCCACAACGGTTTTATAGATGGCATCAGGGCCCGGCCTTTTTCGGTTAAGGATATCAGTCTTTTCCTCTTGTCCTTTGGGTCGCTTTTCGAATCAACCAGTCCCGACCCGGCCATCTCGGCCGCCAGCTGGTTTACCGCCGGATAGGTGATCCCAACCGCTTTGGCCAGTTCGGTGACCGACATGGCCTTCTGTTGCGAGAGCTGGAAGAATATCAGGAACCATTTGGGTTCGAAGTCAAACCCCTGTTCCTTATATATCCGTCCCACATCTTGCATCAGGCTTTCACTCAGCCTTTTTATTCGGCTGGCAGTCGCCAGCTCCCCCAGTTTTCTGATAAGCTCGGTCATATTCCCCTCAATAAAAAGTAACATAATGTGTAAGTGCTTACATAAATATATATAAAAAAATTGCTTTTGTCAAGAGAAAAATTAAAATCTTTTATATGCCGGATTACCAAAATCCAAGTATCGTTTAAGATATTGCCTGTATTCCTCTATCGAGAACCAGCCTGCCCTTCCATTCTCGGCCCTGCCCTTTTCCAGATGAAATTGCTGGGCCGGCATAAAGCTGTAACCTATAAGATAGAGCCGCCCCCCCCCTACCATCACGGCAAACATCCATCACCACCGAAACATGGCCCACCCCGCCGGTTTGATTTTGCACCAGCATGTCCCCTGGCCGCAAATCTTTCTCCTCAACCGATCGGCAACCCTTTTTCAACGAATAGGAATTTGCGTTGTCCATGGTCCATTTTAGAAATCCCTTATATGGCTGGCCGCTATCCCGGTAATAACGGCGCTTTCCGTTATAATCAAAAAGATAGAGCTGTTCCAGCCTTCCGGTCTGTTTAAAATACTCCGCCCGGAACCTGAAGCACCAGTCTGCGCACTGCTCCAGGTCCCGGCTGAACAGCATTGGCATATCAACCACTGCCAGAACGCTGTAACGAGGCGAAATGACCGGCTTCCCGTCGCACCCCAATATAACATTATCATCTTTTATCGGAAGCCTCTGGATCCAGCCAGAATACGAGCTGTCGGCATATTCCACCCGCGCATATCCGGAGGGAATTGGTATATCTTTTAGGACCCTTGCTTGGCAGATAGCGGGCACTATAAGCAACGCCCCCATTTTTATCGCGTATTTTAAACTTTTCATATATCGATCATTGTTATAAATCAAGAGCGAAGACCTTGCGGTCTTCGCCCGTTTTGTGGCTTATTCAATTACTTTACCCTGTAAACCCAACCGTATTTATCCTCTTTCTCTCCATATTGTATTCCGGTCATGGTATCGAAGATTTTTTTTGCCCACGGCCCTGTCTCTTGTGAGATGACATATTCCTTGTCTTTATAATTGATCCTGCCCACCGGGCTTATCACCGCCGCGGTGCCGGCGCCAAAAGCCTCGGTGACTTTTTTACTATTGATGCCATCCATCAGCTCATCGATCGGGATCTGCCTTTCCTCGGGAACGATCCCCAGGTCTTCAGCTATCTGAAGCACCGATTTGCGGGTGATGCCCTGCAGGATGCTTCCGGAGAGTTTTGGAGTTACCAGCTTGTTGTCGATTACGAAAAAAATATTCATGGCCCCCACTTCTTCGATATATTTGTGCTCCACAGCGTCCAGCCACAGTACCTGGCTGCAACCCTTGTCCTTGGCAATTTTGGAAGCCAGCAGGGTGCCGGCATAATTCCCGCCGGTCTTGGCCTCGCCGGTACCCCCCTGGGCTGCCCTGGTGTAGCTGTCGCTGACCCACAGCCCCACCGGGTTGAAACCCTCCTGAAAATATGGCCCCACCGGAGAAAGGATGATGAAGAAAAGATACCGGTCGGCGGGCTTCACCCCCAAAGCGGCCTCGGTGCCGATGACAGCCGGGCGGATATATAAAGAGGCCCCCACGGCCTTGGGGATCCACCGTTCCTCAAGCCTGAGCAGCTCGCCTTCGGCCTGCAGAAAAATCTCCTCTGGGATTTCCGGCATGCACATTCTTTTAAGGGAGTGGTTAATGCGCCGGGCGTTTTCCTGTGGTCGAAACAATAGAATCTCATCCTTGGGGGACTTATAGGCCTTTTGTCCTTCGAAAACCTCCTGGCTATAGTGAAGAACATTGGCGGCGGGATCAAGCAGCAAGGGCTGATAGGGTTTTATCTCGGCATTGTGCCAGCCCTTATCAACAGTATGTTCCATGGTGAACATGTAATCGGTGAAATTTCTTCCGAAAACCAGTTTTAGAGGATCTTGAAATAAGGGTTTCAGCTTATCTACCGATAACAGCGTCTTTTTGATATCCATCGCCCGCTCCCGTTTAATTAATGCATTAGGTACATATCATAGATTACCAGATGATGAAAAAAATTTCAAGTAAATAATTTGGTGATATCTTTAAAAACAATGCTATTGTTTTGCAACGAACTCAATGCCGCCAAAGACCACCGCTGCATGGATCAGCAGGTGCTTCTCTGCACTTTTGAAATTCTCTGTTTTATATGTGTATTGCCCGAAGGCCACCACATTGCCGTCCGGCAGGTGGGCCCCGCCAAAGGCCGAACTGGCGACGATCTTGGTGGGAATGGCGGGATCGATCTTAATTACCGACCCGCCGAAGATGGTGTTGATATCCACCCTAACATTCTGATCCTTAAGCTCTATGCCAGAAAGATCGATCTCTCCCTTGCCAAAGACCACATCATACTTATCCGCGGCCGTGATAACTTCGATGGCCTTTTCCTCGAATACCGCCGATTTTTTGCTTTTGCTCCAAAAGGAGATCCCGGTCAGCATCTGAATGCCCAGATAGATCAGGGACAGGGCAAATATGGTCCTGAAGATGGGTATCTTTATCCCGAACACCACATTGATTATCACGCCCAAACCTATCAGGATAAGAACCACCCCCCAAAAGACGCCGGTAAAAATAAACCCCATTCTCATAACCTCCTCCTTATATTTAATAGATTATTTTTTTGATGCACGGCAACCCTACCGGAATTGTAAATCTCTTGCTGAAAAAAGTCAACGATAAAATATTTGGGGAATATCACCGTAAGCTGGGCAAATTTGCAACTGTTTTATAACTATTAAAAAATAGTATTTGACGGGATTTGGGTTTGGGGCTGTTTCACGTGAAACAATAACTCCCCTGCGGCCTCGACCGCAGGGGAGTTAAACGGCAATGATTTGTGTTGTCTGGGGAATGTTTCACGTGAAACATTCCGTATTGGGGGGCCGGTTTATCTCTGCTCCGGGTTTTGCTCCCTTATGGCATACGCCAACTGTTGTCGGTTAATGCACCCCATCTCCACCAAGCACTCGCCGATCTTTTTTGAAGAATCGTTGATTTGTTTATATCTGGCCCGGATTATGTGTTCCACCGAGATGAATCCATGGGTCATCATTATTTCACCCAGCAGTTTTTTGTTCCTTTTCATGGCTGCGTCCTTTTAAAAATTATAATTAATCCCAGCATATGCCAGGAGTTTTTTATAATTATAAAGCTCATCATTGGATGAATTATTGACATAATTAATCCCCGCCCCCAAATCTATGCCGTTGGGGCCATCTGACAACGGAGCGGTGTAGTCTATTCCCAAAACAGTCTCTCGGTCCAGCCGGACGGTCCCCAAACTTTGTCTGGTTAATATGCTGGCATTGTCCGCTGCCGGAAGGCTATAGGCATCAAGCTTGTCATAGCTTCTGCTGATATAATTGGCCCATAAGGCCATCTTCCCGGCGGGTTCAAGTATTAAAGTTACTTTTGCCCCCACCTGGCCGCCGGAATAATCAAAATATTCGTTCACCTCGCTCAGTAAAGTGTCGGGCATATAATAAGGATCGGCGGTGGTCACCTGGTTTGTTAAATACGAGCATTCCAGGGAAAGGCCGATATTTGATCCAAGCCCCTGGCTTACCCGGCAACCCGGAGACAGGTTTGTAATATTCACTGGAACCTGGCTGTCGGCAGGCAAGGGAGAGAAATCGTACTTTTTATATCCTGCTAAAATTGTCAAACCGCTCCGGGTAGGAAGAAATATATTTATGGATAGGTTTGCTATTGATTGATCAAAGTCATATTTTGGTAAATTCTTATATTGATATCTCCCCAGGGCCCCGTCCGCTTTTAACAGCACCGGTTGAGCAATATATATTTTTGTCTCGCCGATAACTTTAAAATTATTGGTATCATAAGCCGAGCGGTCCGCAGCATTGAATTGAAAGCTATAAGCGCCACCCAAACCAACGAAACCATCTTTTCCCAAATTCCGCCACAGGATCATTTTCAGCAAATGGTCGTTTTGATTGATGCCCAAATAACTGAGGTAGGCGCTGTAGCTGCCGGAATAATCAGCTCCCAAAATCATCCCGGCCAATTTTAAGTCAATGTCGGTGTTAAGATCCAACCGGGCGGTTCCGACCACGCTGCCTCCGCCGTAGGAATCGTTATAGGCATTGCTGTCGTATTCGCCGCTCACCCCGATGCTTCCTTTGATCTGGGCAAATAAGGTTCCTGATAAAACTATTGTGATTATCCCGGTAATATAGAATTTTAAATTCCTCATGGTTGGTCTTCCTTAAAGATGATGTCACAAAGCAAGAGAAGCGCAGGTAAATAAGGTCCTGCGCTTCATTATTAAGTGCCTATCTATCGGCCCCGCCCGGTGGTTGTGCTGCCGCCCTTCTTGCCATTGGCTCCGCCTTTGGGCGTCATATCATCATCCTTTCCGTCCTTTTTACGGGTACGGGTTCTGGTCTGCTCCTTGGTCTGGGTGGAATCGGATATACCATCTCCATCCTCGTCCCGATATCTGGTCTGGGTCATTTCGCCCTGGCCCTTGTCGCCTTCCTCGGTGCGAGTGCGGATCTTCTGGTCCTGGCCTTTATTCTGGGTGCGGACCTTGTTTTGTTCCTTTACCTTAGCAGAGTCGCTCTCCGTCAATTTCTTCTCTTCCCTGGTTCTGGTCTGGGCCATCTCGCCTTGTCCATTTTGGCCCTCTTCAGTTCGAACCCTCAATTGGGTCTCCTCGCCCTGATTTTTAGTTTTGATCTCATTTTTCATTTTCAGACTGTCGCCCTCTTCAGCCAGGGCCACTGTGGTCAAGGCTAGAGAAAAAATTAAGACCGGCAGCAAAAGCATGATGAATTTCTTCATTTTATGAACCTCCTTATAAATTGCGGTTTGATGGCCAGTTTCTGTTTTGTCATATTACATTAGAGTTGCCCATTATTAATAAGGTTCCCAAACATAATTATAACATTAATATTGATATTAGACAATCAATATGATATCATGGCTTAGGTGTAGTTAATATGTTTTTTGAGTATCTCTAACTAATTGTATCGCATTGTATTATAAATATTATTAGTTTATGAACAAAACATTCGATATCATAATCATTGGCGGGGGCCATGCCGGCATAGAGGCATCGGTAGTTTGTACCGGCATGGGGCTGAATACTGCTCTATTCAGCATCACCCTGGACCGTATCGGCTGGATGTCATGCAATCCGTCAATCGGCGGATTGGCTAAAAGCCATCTGGTAAAAGAGATCGATGCTCTGGGCGGAGCCATGGGCCGGTTGGCCGATTTGTCGGGGATACAGTTCCGAATGCTGAACAAAGGCAAAGGGCCTGCGGTCTGGTCTCTCAGGGCTCAATGTGACCGCCCGCTTTATTCGGCCGAAGCCAAGCATCTTCTGGAGAACCTGCCTAATTTAGAGCTGCGGCAGGCCTTGGTTGATGACATTATATTAGAGGAGCGGTCCGGCAAAAAGTGTGCGACCGGCGTGAGGACCGAAAGCGGCCAGGAGTTTTTTGCCCAGGCCGTGATCGTGGCCACCGGCACTTTTCTTAACGGTCTGATCCATATCGGAGACCGGTCCTTTCCGGCCGGCCGGGCCGGGGAATTCCCGGCCCGAAAATTATCAGATTCTCTAAAATTATCCGGGCTGAAGATGGGCCGGCTGAAGACCGGAACCCCGGCCCGGGTTAATTCTCAAAGCGTAGACTTTTCTGCAATGTCCGAACAGCCCGGCGACCCCGACCCGCTCCCCTTCTCCCGGCAGACCAGGATTTACGAGGTCATCAATCAGCGCACCGATCAGAAAAGAAGGGTCTGGCCGGCGCTGCTTCAGATTCCCTGCTACCTTACCTACACCAACCCCGTAACCCACCAGATCATCCGAGACAATCTTTCCCGCTCGGCCCTTTATTCCGGCCGGATAACAGGCATCGGCCCCAGATATTGCCCCTCTATCGAGGACAAGGTGGTTCGCTTCTCCGAGCGACAGGGACATCAGGTTTTTATCGAGCCCGAGGGCCTCAATACCAATGAGCTGTATCTTAACGGCATCTCTTCCTCCCTGCCCGAGGAAGTTCAGGAGAAGATGATCCGCTCCATAAAAGGCCTGGAGAATGCTAAAATAACCAGGTCGGGCTACGCCATAGAATATGATTTTGTTTTTCCCACCCAGTTGTTTCCCACCCTTGAGGCCAAACTGGTATCCGGGCTGTACCTCGCCGGGCAGATCAACGGCACTTCGGGATATGAGGAGGCCGCGGCCCAGGGGCTGATGGCCGGGATCAATGCTGCTCAAAAGATTTTAGGGAACGATCCCTTCATTCTGCGAAGAGACCAGGCCTATATCGGAGTTTTGATAGATGACCTGGTCACCAAGGGAACCGAGGAGCCATACCGGATGTTCACCTCCCGGGCCGAATACCGGCTGTTGCTGCGTCAGGACAACGCCGAGCAAAGGCTTCTGGCTTATGGTTATGGCCTGGGTCTTATCGCCGAGGATAGGTGGGTCGATTTCCAAAGGACCCAAGGCAGAGTGGAGTCTGAAATCCAGCGTCTTCGTCTGGAAAAAGCCCTGCCGCCGGATGCCAATGGTATTCTTGAGAGACTGGGAACCTCGCCCATCAGCCAGCCAGCCAGCCTGGCCGAATTATTGAAACGTCCCGAGGTGACTTACGATGATCTACTGCCCTTGGACCAGTACCGCCCGGATTACGACCGGACGGTTTTTGAAAAGGTGGAGTTGGAGCTTAAATACGGCGGATATGCCAAACGCCAGCAGGATGAGGCCCTGAGGATGAGGGGGCTGGAAAATATGGTGCTGTCGAACGACTTCGATTACGATCTGGTTTATGGCCTTTCCTCCGAAGCCCGCCAGAAACTGCAGAAACTTAAACCCCTCAGCCTGGGCCAGGCCTCGAGAATATCGGGCGTGTCCCCGGCAGATATTAGTATGCTGCTGATTCACCTGAAGAAGGCAAAACCTGCTGCCCATTAATTTCAACTTGATATCTGGGGCATTTTCTTGTAATATGGTTGTGTTCGTTTTCAGTTATAATTTGGAGGAGATGGTCATGAAAAAAATAATTATGTCGGCACTGGTCCTGATTTCTTTCTGCCTGTCCTGGGGGCAGGCCATTAAATTCGAATTCTCCAACATCCAGTTCCGCACCGGACGGGCCAGCATAGACCCCAAAACCTATCCGGCCCTTGATTCCCTGGCGGAATTTTTAAAGAACTCCGGAGCCAAGATAGAAGTTGCCGGACATACCGACAATGTTGGGGGATCCAGAGCCAATCAGCGGTTGTCCCAGCAACGGGCCGAAGCAGCCAGGCGTTACCTGATCTCCCGGCATCGTATTCCGGCATCGCAACTGGTTGCCAAGGGCTACGGGGACCTTTTTTCCCTGGTTCCCAACCTGACCGCCGAATACCGGGCTCGGAACCGCCGGGTGGAGATCACCATACTTTCCAAGATCAGGACCGCCCGGCTTTCATACATCCAGGGCAATGTCTTCACGCGCAAACAAGGCATCAGCAGCTGGCAACCGGCGGTGCTGGACCAGGTGCTTACCATACAGGACGAGGTGGTGACCGATTCGCTGGGCCGGGCCGAGATCACCTTTGACAACGGCACCAGGATCAAGGTGCTTCCCAGATCGGATGTTGTGATCACCAAGCAGTCCTGGAGCGAAAAGGAGGGGGCCGGAGATACCGAGCTAAAGCTTTTGACCGGGCGCACCCTTTCTAGAGTGTCCAAACTCCGGAACAGCCGGGAGCGCTTTTTGGTGACCACCCCCACCGCAGTGGCCGGCAGCCGTGGCGCGGAATTCATCGTGGAACAAAAGCCCGACCGGACCGCCCTGCTCTCGGTCTGGGAAAGCAATGTATCCTGGCAGTGGCCGGCAGCCGGCTCCATGGAGAGGGAGGTCCCTTCGGGCAAGGGGTGCCTTTGCCGTTACGGACAGCAGCCGGAACCCCCGGTGGACCTGCCGGCTCCGCCGTTCCCAAAATCCCCGGCGGCCAATGATACTTTCTTTTATAATCCGGACCGGACCCGTTCCATCACTTATCATTGGAGCAAGCCGGCTGATATTAAGGCCCACCTCCTGGTCTGGCAAGATGCTGATCAGAACGAGGTACTGGTTGACGCAGTTGTGTCCAACGACAGCTTTAAAATGGCTCCTCCAAAGGCCGACAAGATCTACTGGTCATTGACGGCGGTAGATTCTGTAGGATTTGAGGGACAACCCTGGCCCAGCCGGGTGTTATATCTATCCCGGAAGCTGGATAATCCGCAACTGGAGATAATAAACCCGCGGCCCGATCAGAAAATTCCATCTGCTGCCACACTAGTCGCCGGCCTGAGCGAATATAAAGCAGTAGTTACCATCAACGGGCAGACATTATCAACCCAAAATGACGGCGGGTTTTCTCAACCCCTAAAACTGACCCCGGGAATAAATAACATAATAGTTACTTCTACCGATCGGGCCGGCAATACCGCCTCGATGTCTTTCAGTGTGGTCTCTTCGCCTCTCAAGCGTTATGAGCTGCAGCCCTTTGGTGCCGGCATCAAGCTGCTGGGGGGGGATCTTGACGACAGTGAGATCGGATTCCTGGCTGGCCTGAAGGTGGGATACAATCTGTCCGAAAAGATCGGGATAGGCGTCCTGAGCGGGTATGGGCAGGCTGGAGCCAAAAATGTCGGAGCTCCTTCCCAGGAGTACCTTACGGCCATTATGGCTGCCGGAGCCTGGGGGAAATATACCTTTGCCCCGGAAGCCGCAGTCACTCCTTATTTGACAGCCGAGGCCGGAGCCATCCTGTGGAAGAACCAGTATAACGATGCCACAATTTATGAATCGAACAGCCCGTTCGTCGTCATCGGGCCGGGAGTGAGGTTCAATCTGAACCCCGGCATCGGACTGCAGGTCGAAGGGAAGGGCGGATTCATGGCCAACAATGATCCCAACTCCGGACCGCTGGATGCCAACAACCTGTTCCTCGTAGGATCGTTCGCTGTCTGCTTTGGCTTTTAAATAACCGTTGGTCTCAAAAATGATAAAAGGGCCTTCCTGCAGGAAGGCCCTTTTTCAGTAATGATGCATCAAACATTGGGGTCGGCAATTATCTTCTTCCGGCACCTTATCCATCCGGCCAGCAGCCCCAGGAAGAAAAGCAGCAGGGCCAGAACGGCAGAGAGCAACCCCAGCAGATATTTATCCCGGGGACTGGTTTGTCCGGGGTTATTATCATAGCCCCTTTCCTTGACGGTCACATATATCAAGGCCTGGGTGCTGTCCAGCTGAGCAGAGCTCCTCAGCTGGCTCTCCAGCGATTCTATCTGCTGGGTCAGCAGCTTGACGATCTCCGGTTCCGGCTTTTCGGAGGAGATCGCCCTCTCCAGATATTTTTTGAATATGCCCAGCTTCTGCCGCAGGCTCTCCGAATCGTAATAATTCTGATACTCGCTATAGCTTTTGGACTGGACATCGCCCAGTTCGGCGAAAGATCCCATAAGGGCCAGGGCCTTCTCCTTGGCGACCTGAAGGTTGATGTTTATGGAGCGTTTCTTGGTCTGATTATTGGTGTATTCGTTGAAGTTCTTGACCATGGGGTTGAATTCGGCATTGATCCGGTCGATCTTTTGGGTAACGCCTTTCATGCTCCCGACCTCTATGACCAGGTTGCCGTTTCCGGCCCCGCCGGCCGATCCGATCCTGGCGGCGACACTTTCGGCACCAGCCATTCCCCACATCAGCAAAGCAAACCAGCACAAAATATTTCGTGCCATTCATCTCTCCTTAAAATATTAACGTTGCGGTCACAAAGCATCGTATATACCAGTATAATGCCGGTGATATTCCCGGTCAAGAGAATATTTATCAGGTTTCGGCCAGCACCACCCCGCCGATCAGGATCATCCCCCCGATGACCAGTCCGGCGGTCAAATTTTCCCCCAACAGGAAGATGCCAGACAACACGGTCACCAGTGGTATCAAGTATACCACCGCTCCCAGCCGGGCGGCCTCGGTATGTTTTAAGGCCCAGGACCAGACCAGGAACCCGAAGATGGTGCACACCAAGGTCAGAAAAGCCAGCGCCCACCAGGCCGGAGCCGGCAACTGGGCCAGGTTGCCCGGAATGAAAAAAACCAGCGGCAGGCTGCCCCACAATATGGCCGACATGGTTATCAGGCTGGGATCCTCCCGGCTCATCATGGGCTTTCCCACGATGGTGTAAATTGCCCAGGATATCGGCGCACCCAGCGTGATCAGCACCCCCCACAGGTAGTTGAAGTTGATGGGGTCACTGGTCCCCCAGCGCACCACCGCAAACAGGCCGGCGAAGGAGACGATTATCCCCAGCAGTTTTCTGGCGGTGATCTTTTCCCTCAAAGCCAGCCTGGAGGCGATCAGGGTGAAGATGGGGGAGAGGCCGACCATCAGGCTGGCGGTTCCGGCTGCAATTCTGGTCTCGCCGAAGTTGAGGGCCAGATTATATCCCAGGACGCCGGTAATTCCGTACAGCAAGATGCCCCGCCACTCTTTGCCCCAGGCCACCAGCATTTTTTTGGGGCCATAGAAGACCAGCATCACAGCCAGGACGATCGCCGCCGCCGGAACATACCGCAGAGCGGTAAGCCCCATGGCTGAAAACTTCTGAACCTCCAGCAGATATTTGATGGCCACAAAAGCAATCCCCCAAGAGAGAACCACCAGCAGCATCAAGAAAAGCAGCAATATTTTTTTCATATATTTCCCGGATTATTTTCCCAATTCGGCGGTGAGGGTCCCCGCCAGTATCATGCCCGCCCCCAGCCATCCCGCCATCGGCAGCCTCTCGCCGAAAAGCACAAAGGCAAAACCCGCCGCAAACAGGGGCTCCATGGTATAGATGATGGCGGCCCTGGTGGCGGTGGTCCTTCTCTGCCAGTAGAACTGGATGACCAGCGCCCCGGCGGTGGCCAGCAGGCTGGTGACGGCCAGGTCCAGCAGTAGGCTTTGTGACCAATGCCAATGCGGTTTTTCCAAGATGCCGACGAACATGGCCGAAAGAACAATGGTGGTTATTATTTGGACCATTATCATGTCCAGGGGAGGATGTTTTTGGGTGAATTTCTGCACCAGCACCACCTCCACTGCGAAGCTGACTGCGCAGAGGGCGGTCAGCAGGTCTCCCTTGTTGAAACCTCCGGCCTCGGGACGGGAGAGGAAGTACAGCCCCGCGGCGGCCATGATCACCCCCAGTATCTGCCAGCCGTCACTTTTGGTCTTCAACATGACGACCGAGAGCGATGGCACCAGCACCACGCACATTCCGGTGATAAAGGCCGATCGGGTGGCGGTGGTGTGAACCAATCCCACGGTCTGAAAGGCAAATCCGGCGAACAAAAAAACCCCTATCAGCATTCCGTCGCGCCAGCCCTCCCGGGAAAGTTTTTTCAATCCCTTATAACAGAAAGGCAGCAACACCAACCCGGCCAGCAGGAATCGCACCCCCAAAAAGATCAGGGGAGAGGCATACAGCATGGCGTCCTTGACCGCCACAAAGGTGACGCCCCAAAAAAAGGTGGCCAGCAACAGCCACATATCGGCTTTAAAATGTCTGTTCGGCATAGGCAGATATTATATCATAAAAGCCGGGAGTTTTAATATGCTCCGGCCCCGGTGAAGGAAAGAGTATTTATATCGCCAGGCTTCGTTCTCTTTCGGAACTATTTTTATTTCCCATCATTCCCTCGATGCCGTTCAATATCTGCCGGATCTCGCTCCGGGTGGGTGGATAGTAGCGGTCGGCGGAACCAAGGGTGGGGTCCCGGTATAATTTGATCAGCTTGCCGCGGCTCTCCCGGGCGATGATGGTTGACAGCTTCTCGCCCGGCATGAATTTGGCCTGATCCTGATTCCGGAAGGAGGGATTTATCATCAGCAGGGAGAGGGCCTGTTTGCGGTACAGGGAGGCCGCCCGGATGGTCTCCCGGTAGGCCGGCTCATCGAAGATGTCGGGGCAATGGGCGGTCAGGGGCTCGGGATAGCCGTCGCTGAGCAGGATGACCAGGTTGGTGGAGCCGGGCTTGCGGAATTTCTCCAGCCGGACCATGGCCAGGGCTTTTAGCAGGCCGTCGGCCAGCGGGCTCTCCCCCTGGACCTTGAGGCCCATCAGCCCCTTGGTGATCACCCGGTAGTTGTGGGTAGGATGGTTGAGTATCTTGGCCTGCATGCCCTGCAGGGAGATCAGGCCGATGCGGTCCTGATGCAGCTTGAAGTAGCCGGTCAGGGAATCCAGTATCTCGGCGAAGATCTTGATGAAGGGGAAGGTGGATCGGCTGACGTCCACCAGCAGCACCAGGGTCATGCTCTGGCGCTCCAGCTTCTCCCAGCCCACAAAATCGCCGGGGCCGATGCTGAATTCCTTCCGGGACAGCGAATATTTGCCGCCTATCAAGGAGCCGACCACCGTCTGCAGCGGGGCCAGGGTGTTCTCGCCGGCCCGAAAGCGGACGGCCTTGATGTTGCGTCCGGACCGGTCGCTGATGACCGACCGGCGTTTCTTGCTGCCGCGGACAGTCCTGGACTTTAAGCGGCTTATTTTGTTGAGGAATTTGAAGAAGGCTTTTTTTAGCTGGCTGAAGGTGCCGGGCGGCTCCTGGAACAAAACCGGGGCCGCCTGGTCCTGAGCCTGGGGGCGGAGAAGGATGACCGGTCTTTTCTTTTTCCTGAAAGTTAGTATCTTTTTGGAGAGATCCAGAAATTTTTCAGCTAGGGATTGCCGTTTTTTTTTACCCCTGGCTGGTCGGAGGGAACGGCAACCTGGATCTTCTGCTTGGCAGTTGTTTTTTGGATCGGCTCTTTGTCCCTGGGCAGATTTTTATTGAAATTATCCATTATTTCATCGGTGGTTGGCGGCTCCAGCAGTCCGCCGTCCCGGGTGCGGTGGACCAGGGTCAGCTCGGAGGCCAGAAGGATATCGCCGGAAAAAACTTCGCTGCGCCCGTTGAGGGCGGCCAGGGTCATGGCGGTCTTGATTATCACGATATCGGGCCGCTGGCCGTCCACTTTCAGGGCGGCGCAGGAGACGGCCACCGAATCTATCAGCGACGGATCGATGGTCACCCGGGGCAGCAGCTCCCGGGCGGAGAGGATCTGCTTTCCAGTCTCCGCCTCCTGTCCGGCGAACTTTTTGTGGAAGGCCTCCCGGTCATTCTCGAACAGCAGGTTGCTCTGCACCACCTGGGAGCGGATGGCGGGATCCTTGATGGTCTCGATCTTCACGCACAGCGGGAAGCGGTCCAGGATCTGGGGACGGAGATCGCCCTCTTCGGGATTCATGGTGCCCACCAGGACAAAATCGGCCGGATGGGAGACCGAGATGCCCTCGCGCTCGATGGTGTTCCAGTGGGTGGAGGCGGCATCCAGGATGTCGTCCACCAGATGGTCCGGCAGCAGGTTGACCTCGTCCACGTAGAGGATGTTGCCGTTGGCCTGGCCCAGGATGCCCGGCAGGATCACCTTCTGGCCGGTCTTCAAGAGCTTTTCGATGTCGATGCTTCCGATCAGCCGGTCCTCGGTGCAGCTTAGGGGAAGGTTGATTATCCTCATCTTCCGGGTGACAGCCTGATGGTCCGGCCTTTGGCGGCACAGCGAGCAGAGATCCTGGGGTTTTGCCGGATGGCAGTTGAAAATGCAGCCGTCGACCGCCTGGCCCTCCGGCAGGATGGACTCCACCGAATGGACGATGGTGCTTTTTCCCGTGCCCTTGGGCCCGCTGATCAGCAGCCCGCCTATCCGGGGATTGACGATGTTGGCCAGATAGGCATATTTCAGCTTATCCTGGCCCAGAATGGCGGAAAAAAGAAAACGTCTGTTTTGAGAGATATTCATATTTTCAAACCTTATAATCAACCACCACCCGCTGATGGCGGACCTTTCCCAAAAAGCCCACGGCCTTAAGGTGCTCGGGATGCTTTTGATAGATATCCAGCCCGGCCTGGTCGTCGAATTCCGAATATAGCGCCAGGTCGTAGGCCGCTTCGGAGGGGTTGATGTTATGCCCGATCTCCAAAAAGCGCACAGTGTCGATCTTGTCCTTGAGCCCAGCCAGCATCTGGGTGGCCAGCTTTAGATTTTCGTCCTTGCCCCGGCCGTCGGCATGATCCTTGAAGGTCCACATTACGATATGTTTTATCATTTTATTATCTCTTGATTTCAGAATAAGAATACAACTTGACGGTGCTAAAATCAAGATAATTTATTGATAATTTATCGATAAAGTTTGGTATAATGAATAGGGTTATATTTCAGGTCATTCTGAAAACGGCGTCTTGCCTTGCCCTTGAAGAATCCGAGATCCTTCCTTAGAAAAGTATCGGGTCTATTTCAGGATGACGGAGAATAGTGATATTCATCCTTGAAACCGACCCTTAATAATAACCGGAGAATAATTATTAATAATCCTGAATTTCAAAAGATGGGCCGGGCCGTCCAGGCTTTGGGCGTGACGCTGAGCCAGGAGCAGATAGAGAAGTTGTTCCAGTTTCAGGTCCTGGTAAAGGAATGGAATGCCAAAGTAAATTTGATCTCGCGGCGGGACATTGACAACCTGCTGGCCAATCATCTTCTGGACTCGCTGACCGCCCTGCCGGCATTGTCGGCGAAGGCCTCGGCCGAAGTGATGGACCTGGGCCCGGGCGGCGGCTTCCCCGGGATCCCGCTGAAGATCTGCCTGCCGGAGATAAAACTGACCTGCCTGGAGGCCACCCAGAAAAAGGCCCGCTTCTTGGAGCTGGCCGCCAATGAGCTGGGGTTGTCAGACGTGCTGGTTATAGCCCAGCATTCCCAGGCGGTCCAAAAGGATATAACTCTTTTGAATCGGTATGATTTCGTCACCGCCCGGGCGGTGGCGGAACTAAAGGAGCTGGTGAAGATATCCTTTCCGTTCCTGAAGGTGGGGGGAAAACTGCTGGCCTACAAATCCAGCAAGGCCGGCCAGGAGATCGAGGCAGCCGGGGAAATCATAAATAAACTGGGGGGAACCCTGGAGGGTAAATTGCGCCAGGAGCCGGGAGCGGGCGACAAGGACCGAAAAATAATTATAATAAGGAAAGAATAAATAAACCCCAGTTGTAAACATAAGCGTTCTTATGAAAAAAACATTTTTAATATTATTACTATTAGCATCCCTTGTTTCATCTCTGTTGGCGCAGGATAAGGTCACCGGGATTGCCACCGATATCCCCATATTGATGCACCGATCAACTTCAAATCCCGGCGCGTTTCCTCTGCCTTGGCGACGGAGCATCGTTATGTACGAATACGTTGATAAAAATATCAGTTGGTCTTTTGGGTGGGGCAGAGGCCTTGAAACCGAGTTTGGCTGGCAAGAACATTACTCATCGCCCGAGTATTTATTTACCATAAGATGGAAAACACCCTTCAGGGGTGCCCTGCGAAACGGAACTTTTATTGAATTCCATAATCGCACATTAAACGAAAGCAATTCCAACAAACTTACTATAGGTTATTTATTCAATAAAAACCAAAATCTTTCTTTTACTCCAACGATATCCCTGGGTGGGCGTGTGGCTATAACCCCGGCAATTGAGGCCGGATGGACGCCGTTTAGTCATCTGGCTGTTTCTTTGGGAACCGGATACGCTTTTGCTAATAACTCTCAAAAACTATGGGAATCAAGCTTAGGTTTAAAACTGCGAATCTGGAAAGGAATTTTTCACCAATGGAAAATCAGCAGCACCTACGAGTCTCAAACATATTATGAGGAAAGTACTGACAGAAACTGGACTAATTGCACTATCTCTATTAAACAATACCAATATCTGGGCATAATGTTCTGATGAAATACACCCACTTGGTCCTTTTCGACATAGACGGCACCCTGGTGCATTGCGGGCCCACCCCCAAAAGGGTCTTCAAGCAGGGCCTGATCGATACCTTCGGCACCGCCGGACCGATAGACGGCTGGATATTCGACGGCAAGACCGATCCCATGATCGTCCGGGAATTGATGGCCGAGGCTGGTGTGTCCTGCACTGATGAATTGGTGAAAAAGGCCCTTGATATTTATGCCCAAGGAATAAAGAGAGAGCTTCCCGGAGAGGCAAACAAAAAGATCTATCCCGGAGTCATCAATTTATTGGAGGGGCTGGCCAAGCAGCCGGTTCTGTTGGGACTGCTGACCGGCAACATACAAAAGGGGGCCCGGGCGAAGCTGGGATCGCTGGACCTGTGGCGGTATTTCTCCTTCGGGGCCTTTGCCGACGATTCCTCGGTCCGCAAAGAACTGGCCGATATTGCGGTGCAGAGAGCTTATGAAATGACCGGACAGCAATTCTCCGGGAAGCAGATCGTCATTATCGGCGACACCGAACACGATATAAGATGCGGCCGGCACTTGGGAGCCAAGGCCATTGGGGTGGGCACTGCCCGAAGCACGGCCAAAGAACTGCTGGCCCACGGAGCGGATCACGCCTTTGATGATCTTTCGGACCATGAACGGGTTCTTCGGGCAATTTTGGAATAATTACTGGCAAGCATAAAGCCCCGGCTTTTGCCGGGGCTTTATTGATAGATGCAGATTATGACTGCAACCCGATCATAATAGAGAATACGGAATGTTTGATGTCGTCATTATATTCTTTAAATATTTTACGAAGCCCCATTGTGTACCTAACATCTAAAGATATTTTTAAGGGTGTTTTTATTTCAGTACCCAAAACAAGTCCCAAATCAGGGCTGTTAACATCCTGGCTGAAATCAAAATCTTCGATTTTGGCGTTAGCCAATAAACTTACCGCTGGCCCTAAATACGGGCTGATCCTGAATTTTTGGGACAATGGTATTTTTATTAAAACAGGGATTTCAAAATAATTATATCTGCAACCAATATTATATTTCCACCCTTTTTGGGAAAACAATACTTCGGGTTGGATGCTGAAAGAGACAAAATCAAAATCACAAAAAGCTCCGCCGATAAAGCCAAACCTGGAATCGGGCCTATCGCATTCGATGCCGTAAATATTAGATATATTCATTCCGCCCTTCAGCCCGAAGGAGGTCGTTTGTGCCAAACACAAACCAGAGAACGATGTAAGTATCAAAATTACCAAGAGGCGTCTTTTCATGGTTAACTCCTGGTTACGGGTTGTTAAAAGCCCCGGCGCTAAGCCGGGGCTTTAGTGTTCCCTGTTTTAGAAAAGGGCGTAACCAACCATCAAAGATATCGTCGAATTTTTAACATCTGGGTTATAGGTCACGCCCAAAAACTCGAACTCTTTTGCCGTTGTCATAAGGCCTAAATTATACCGGGCATCAACCGTAAGTTTAATCGGGGTTTTCACATCCACTCCAA
The DNA here is from genome assembly GCA_001777915.1 of Candidatus Edwardsbacteria bacterium RifOxyA12_full_54_48. Lineage (NCBI taxonomy): Bacteria > Candidatus Edwardsiibacteriota > Candidatus Edwardsbacteria bacterium RifOxyA12_full_54_48. The sequence goes on from MFFN01000004.1 coordinate 459,328, forward strand.
AAACCAATCCGAGGTCACTGCTCATCACCGCATCTTTTACGTCAACGCCTTCCACATCGGCGCTCATAAGCATCCCAAAGGACGGCCCGGCATATATACTGGGAACCACGATCTTGCCCAGGGGAAATTTAATAAGCACCGGGATCTCAACGTAATTAAGATTCTGGTCTATAGAAAGGCCTAAAATCTCATAGGTGGCCCCCTTTTGTGAAAAAAGCACCTCGGGCTGGATATTAACGAACATCAGATCAATGGTGGCATAGGCTCCGCCCACCAACCCGGTCTTCATGCTGTTGGTTCCGGCATCCGCCCCGGTGAACTTGGCCATGTTCACCCCGCCCTTGATCCCCAAGGATAGCCCCTGGGCGGAACAGTATTGGGGAAGGCCGAAAACCAGGGCCGTGATCAGAGCCAACAGGACAATGGTTGTCTTTCTCATGATCTTTCCTTTCTTATTATTAGATGCTGGGCTTTCGCTGGGATATATGCTATAATAATTGCGGTCATAAGTCAATACTTTATTTGAGGTTTAACGATTTTTTGAAGCCTTGCGGCTTTTCGGTTTTCCTTGACAAAGGCCGGCAGGCTATATTATCATATCAGTTTGCCAGCCAACTTATCGGCATCCCCAATCAGGCTATTTTAGGAGCGTTTCAATGTCGCGCATCATCGCCCTGGTCAACCAAAAAGGAGGCGTGGGAAAGACCACCTCGTCCATCAACCTGGCGGCCTCGCTGGCCGTGCTGGAGAAGCCCACTCTGTTGGTGGACATCGACCCCCAGGCCAACGCCACCAGCGGGCTGGGCATAGACAAAAGCACGGTGGAAAGCGGCATCTACGACGTGCTGTTGAACGAGGTGCCCATCAATGACATAATTGTCCGGACCCAGCTGGACAAGCTGCATCTGGCGCCGTCCCAGATAGACCTGGCCGGGGCCGAGGTGGAGATGGTGGGAATGGAGGGCCGGGAGAATCTCTTGAAGCCCCACCTGGAAGCCTTGCGCGACAGGTACAAATACATCCTGATAGACTGCCCGCCCTCGCTGGGCCTGCTGACCATCAACGCCCTGACCGCGGCCGATTCGGTGCTGATACCCATTCAGGCCGAATACTACGCCCTGGAGGGCCTGGGCCAGCTGCTGAACACCATCGACCTGGTGAAGAACAGCCTCAATCCGGAATTGGACATCGAGGGCATCCTGCTGACCATGTTCGATTCCCGCCTCAACCTGGCCCAGCAGGTGGCCGGGGAGATAAAAAAGCACTTTCCGGAAAAGGTCTACGAGAACTTCATCGCCCGCAGCGTCCGGATAGCCGAGGCTCCGTCCCACGGCAAGCCGATCATATTATATGACGTCAACTCCAACGGCGCCCAGAGCTACCTAGCCCTGGCCAAAGAGGTGGCCGCCCGGAGGGGCGCGAAATGATCATTTTACAGAGGAAACCCCGATGAATAAAAGACCCTTTTCCGGCCTTCGTTCAATAGCCGCAATGATGGCCCTGGCGGTCATCATCCCGGGATGCGCCACATTGACCCAGATGGCTGGGGCGCTGTCCAACCTGCAGCGCCTGAAGTTCAAGGTGGCCGGGGTGGCCGACTTCACGGTGTCGGGCATCGCCATCGCCGGCAAGCAGAAGATCGGTGATTTCACCCTGCTGGACGGGATCAACCTGATGGCGGCCTACCGCAGCAGGAAACTGCCGGCCGGGTTCACCCTCAACATCGAGGCGATCAATCCCAACGACGGCACCGGGGGCTCGCCCCAGACCAGCTCCACCCTGACCAGCTTCGAATGGCGCCTGCTGATAGACGACAAGCCCACCGTCTCCGGCAATATTGCGAGGCCCATCGAGATCCCCGGCACCGGACAGTCGGCGGCCATCCCGCTGCAGATAAGCCTGAACCTGGTGGAGTTCTTCGGGGAGAAGGGATACAACGACCTGCTGAACCTGGCCCTGGCCTTGGGCGGGGCCCAAAGCGACATCAGCCGTCTGGCCATAGACGCCCAGCCCCGGGTCAGCACCCCGCTGGGCGAGATCACCTATCCCGGGCGGATCACCATAGTATCCCAGGAATACAGATAAAGGAGCATCAATGAACGTAAAGGGAACCGCACTGGCGGTGCTGCCGATCTTCATCGAAAGCAAATTCGGCAAAGAAGGACTTAACAAATGGCTGGAATCGCTGAACACCGAGGCGGTGGCCTTGTACCAGGAGGCCAACACCATCAAGCTCAACCAGTGGTACCCTTTAAAGGAAAGCTACCTGGAGCCCACTGCGGCCCTGTGCGAGCTTTTTTATGACAACGATCCCAAAGGAGCCTGGGAGGTGGGCCGGTTCAGCGCCGACTATGCCCTTAAAGGCGTATACAAAGCCTTCGTCAAAATGACCTCGGTCAGCTTCTTCATCAAACGGGCCAGCCTGCTGATGACCACCTACTACCAGCCCAGCACCATGGAGCTCAAATCGTCCACCTACAGCCAGGCGGTCCTGCACATGACCGAATTTCCCGAGGCCCACCACCTGATAGAATCGCGCATCGGCGGCTGGATCCAACGCTCCCTGGAGATCCACGGCTGCAAGGAGGTGGCGGTGGAGACTACCAAATCCCTGGCCGACGACGATCCCCACACCGAATTCATTTTAAGCTGGAAATAATCCCGACACATCAGAATATTGGAGACCCCATGACCGCACAGAAAAGAGGCCTGGGAAAGGGCCTGTCGGCCCTGATCCCGGCCAAGAAGACAGCCGCACCGGTGACCCCGCATCCCGAGGGCATCGAGCGCTTTTTAAAGCTGTCCGAGATCAAGCCCAACCGCTTCCAACCCCGCCGCTCTTTCCGGGAGGCCGAGCTGGCCGAACTGATGGACTCCATCAGGGAGAAGGGGATCATCGAGCCGGTGATCGTCCGCCGCAGCGGCTCCGGATACGAGCTGATCGCCGGGGAGCGGCGCCTTAGGGCCTGCCAGAAGCTGGGCCAGGAGAAGATCCCGGCCATCATCCGCCAGGCCGGCGACCAGGAGGCCCTGGAGATAGCGCTGATAGAGAACATCCAGCGGGAGAACCTCAATCCCATCGAGGAGTCCCGGGGCTACGAGCGGCTGGCCAGGGAGTTCAGCCTGACCCAGGAGGCTTTGGCCAGGAAGGTGGGCAAGGAAAGATCCACCGTGGCCAACAGCCTGCGGTTGCTGGCCCTGCCGGAAGAGATCCAAAAAATGCTGGAGGACGATAAGTTGACCGCCGGGCACGCCCGGGCCCTGCTGACGGTCAGCGACAGGCGAAAACAGCTGTCCCTGGCCCAGACCATAATCTCAAAGGGCCTGTCGGTCAGGGAGGCCGAAGTTCTGGCTAAGGGGGAGCCGGTCAAATCGTCCCTCACTTCTCCCAAAACACCCCGGCAATTGGACCAGCACCTGACCAACATCCAGAACGAGATCCAGCGGGCCTTGGGCACCAGGGTGCGGATAGTGTCCCAGGGAAAGAACAAGGGAAAGATCGAGGTGGAGTATTATTCGGCCGATGATTTCGAGAGGATCCTGCAGAAGCTCAGTATCAAGCTATAACATTTTGGCACGGCAAGGGACCGTGCTATATTTTTATCCAAAAGGAGCCCCAATGGAAACAAAACTGGTTGCCATCAAAAAGCCCGAGGATATCAATTTCATCCTGGGCCAGTCGCATTTTATCAAAACAGTGGAGGATCTCTACGAGATACTGGTCTCCTCTGTGCCGGGAATAAAATTCGGGCTGGCCTTCTGCGAGGCCTCCGGCGCCTGCCTGATCAGACATGAGGGAACGGACGATGAGATGGTCAGGCTGGCTAGCGAAAACGCCAAGGCGATCGGGGCCGGCCACAGCTTCATCATCTTTTTAAGGGACGCCTATCCCATCAACGTGCTCAATGCCGTAAAAAACTGCCCCGAGGTCTGCCGCATATTCTGCGCCACCGCCAATCCCTGCCAGGTGATCATCGCCGAAAGCGAACAGGGGCGGGGGATTATGGGGGTGATAGACGGCTCTGCTCCAAAAGGGGTGGAAGATGAGGCGGGAATCAAGTGGAGAAAAGAGCTTCTGCGCCAGATCGGGTATAAGCGATAGTCAAATAAGTTGAAATTCATGGAGCAAAAAGATGAATACTTTATTTAAATTTGTGTTTTGGGCTGGCGCGACATCTTGGCTTTTAGTTTCATCCGTCAACGCCCAGCCGCCGGCAACCGGCCGCCCGGCACCGGTATTAGAGAACACCCCGGCTCAGACAACGATAGCGGTGCTGGTGTTCTTTTACGACAAGGGATTTTCCACCAAGGACGAATTAAGAAGCGCTTTGGATCGGCGCGGCCGGCAATTCTCCCAGCGGGCTCTCAAGCGCCGGGCTAAAGTGGGCCGGCAGGAGATGACCTTTGAAGACCTTCCGGTAAACGCCGATTACGTTCATCGGATCGCGGCCCTGGGCGCAAGGCACCGTCAGTCGCTAAACTGGTTCAACGCCGCCAGCTTCGAGATGACCGAATCCCAAGTTAGGCTCTGCCAAAACCTGAGTTTTGTAAAAACCATCGGCCTGCTTCCGGCCGGCAGTAAAAGGATCCTGCCGGAACTTGAAGATACCGACCGGAAGCCGCCGGAGACCCAAAATCCCAAGGCCCATCTGCTGAACTACGGCCCGTCATTCACCCAGGACAGCCTGATCAACGCCGTGATCTGCCACGACTCCGGATATTCCGGGGCCGGTGTGCTGGTGGCCATGCTCGACAACGGGTTCCGCAAGGGCCACCAGGCTTTTGATTCGATACGGGTTGGCGGCCGTTTGGTGGACGAATGGGACTTCTGCACCAACCTGCCCTTGGTCGACAGCGCATCCCACGGCACCGGCACCTGGTCGGAGGCCGGCGGCTACGTTCCCGGAAAACTGATCGGCCCGGCATATAAAGCCTTGTGGGCCATCTATCACACCGAGGACAATTATCAGGAGATGCCGGTCGAGGAGGACCACTGGGCTGCCGCCCTGCAGAGGGCCGATTCCATCGGCGCAGAGGTGGTCTCCAGTTCGCTGGGTTACCGGGATTTCGATTCGTCCCAATATTCGTATTCATACCAAGACCTGGACGGCAACACCGCCATCAGCACACTGGCCGCCAGGCATGCGGCGGCGCTGGGCATCATCGTCTGCAACGCCATGGCCAACTCCGGCCCGTCTCTGGGGAGCCTGGCCGCCCCAGCCGATGCCGATTCCATCCTCTCGGTGGGAGCTGTCAATTCATCGGGGATCATCGCTAGTTTTAGTTCTCGCGGCCCGACCTATGATGCCCGACCCAAACCAGAGGTCTGTGCGCAAGGAGTTAGTGACTATTGGGCAAACTGGAGTGATATTGATTCATTCAGTTATGCTTCCGGCACCTCCTGCGCCACGCCGCTGGTGGCCGGGGCCTGTGCCCTGATCCTTGAGGCCCACCCGGACTGGACGCCGATGCAGGTGCGGGAGGCCCTGATGATGACCGCCAGCCGGAGTACCAACCCCGACAGCACCACTTACGGCTGGGGAATTATCGACACCTGGGCGGCCATGCATTATTCGCCCAGCGGGGCAGCCGAGGAAAAACCGGGGCCATCAGTCGGGCCGGGACTGGCGCTTTCCTGCCGGCCGAATCCGATGCGGTCGGGTGCTGTCATAAGTTTTGCCATGCCCGGATCGGGCAGCGCAATGCTGGCGGTCTATGACATAACCGGCCGGCTGGTTTATCAAACAGCGACAATCTATGCTGCACCCGGAACAAATCATTTCTCCTGGAACGGTCATGACCGCTCTGGCCGCTTATTGGGTAACGGGGTTTATTTCTGCCGGGTGAACGGCGGGGGCCGGGCAGGAACAATAAAGATCACCATCATCCGCTGAACTTGCTAAGAGGATCAATTTTGCATATCAAAGATTTTAAAAAGGCCGCCCTGATCTACCGGGGCCGGGAGATATCCTACGCCGAGACCATCTCCCTGGTGAACCGCTTTGCTTCCTGCTATCGGTTAAATGAGGGAGACCGGACGGCGGTCTTCGCCGAGAACCGGCCGGAATGGATCTACGCCTATTTGTCGGTGTGGCGTAACGGCGGGATCTCGGTGCCCATCGATTACCTGGCTCCGGCCGACGAGGTGTCCTATATCCTGAACGATTGCCGGCCTTCGGTGGTCTTTTGCTCGCATAAGACCAAAGAGGTGTTGACCGAAGCGGTTAACTCCCTGAAAGGAGACTACCGCCCGGAGATCCTGATATTCGAGGAGCTTTCCCTGCCGGAGAATGCGCCGGACAAAATAGTCGCCGAACCGGACAAGCATGAGACCGCCACCATCATCTACACCTCCGGCACCACCGGCAGCCCCAAGGGGGTGATGCTGACCCACGACAATATTATGGCCAATATCGAGGACGTGGTGGACCACACCAAAATATTCACCGCCGATGACCGGCTGCTGGCCATTCTGCCCTTCCACCACATCTTCCCGCTGATGGGGACCATCATGGCCACCCTGTATTGCGGGGCCACCCTGGTGATCCTGGAGAAGATATCCTCCGAGGAGATCCTGGGCGCCCTGAAGCAATACGGCATCACCATCATCATCGGGGTTCCCCGGCTGTACCGGCTGTTCCACAAGGGGATGATCGACAAGATCAATGCCAGCCCGGCCGCCAAAGTATTGCTGAAAATCTCCCGGGCCCTGAAGCAGCCGGCCCTGGGCCGCCTGATCTTCAAAAAAGCCCAGCAGGCCTTCGGGGGGCACATCAAATACTTCATCTCCGGCGGGGCCAAGCTGGACGAAAGGGTGGGCGGTGACCTTTACGCCATGGGTTTCGAGGTGCTGGAGGGCTTCGGCATGACCGAGGCCGCCCCGATGATAACCTTCACCAAGCCCGGTCAGGTGAGGATCGGCTCGCCCGGCACCCCCACCAGCCAGACCGAGGTCAGGATCGAAGACGGTGAAATACTGGCCCGGGGCCGCAATATAATGAAGGGCTATTACAACAAGCCGGAGGACACCGCCGCCATCTTGAAGGACGGCTGGCTGCATACCGGCGACCAGGGCTACCTGGACAAAAAGAACCGGCTGTTCATCACCGGGCGCAAGAAGGAGATCATCGTCCTGTCCAGCGGGAAGAACATCAACCCCGAGGAGATCGAGAACCGCATCCTGTCGCTCTCCCCGCTGATCAAGGAGATAGGGGTCTATCCCCGGGAGGAGAAGCTGGGGGCGGTGATCCACCCCGACTTCCTGGCGGTCAAGAAACAGCAGGTGGTCAACTTGCGGGAGACCATCAAGTGGCTGGTGCTGGACAAGTTCAACCTGACGGTGCCCGGCTACAAGAAGATCCATCATTTCACCCTGGTCAACGACGAGCTGCCCAAGACCCGGCTGGGGAAATTAAAAAGATTCCTGCTGCCCCAGATGGACGCCAGAACCGCCGAGACCCATCGCCTGAGGCCCGACCCCGACACCCAGGAGTACCGGGCATTGAAGACCTACCTGGAGAAGGCCCTGGACCAGAAGGTCTATCCCGATCAGCACCTGGAGTACGACCTGGGGCTGGATTCTTTAGGCAAGATAGAGCTGGACCTGTTCCTGGAAAAGAACTACGGGATCAAACTGGAGGACCAGGAGTCGGTGGCCCACCACACGGTGGAGGCCCTGAGCCTCTTGATGGCCGAACAGAAAAAGACCGGCCCGGCTGAGACATCGGATTGGCACAGCACCCTGCAGGAGAAGGCTGAGTTTACCATGCCCCAAAGCCGGTTCATGCAGTGCACTATGAAATTGGCAACCGCGCCTCTATTTAAACTATACTTCCACCTGCAAGGACAAGGGCAACAGAACCTGCCGCCTGGGCCGTTCATACTGGCTCCAAACCACCAGAGCTTTCTTGACGGGATATTCCTGTCCATTCTGCTGCCCAATCGGATTTTAAAGGACACCTTTTTCCTGGCCGCCGGAAAACATATTAAAACACCTATCAATCGTTTCTACGCCAACCACAGCAACCTGCTGGTGATGGACATCAACCGAGATCTAAAGAGCACCCTGCAGCAGGCGGCGGCGGCCATCCGGCAGGGGAAAAATTTGGCCATCTTCCCCGAGGGAGCCCGCAGCCGGGACGGCCATCTTTCGGAGTTCAAAAAGACCTTCGCCATCCTGAGCCGGGAACTGCAGGTGCCGGTGGTGCCGGTGGCCATCTCCGGGGCCTATGCCTCGGTCCCCATCGGACGCAAACTTCCCAAGCCCGGCAAGGTGTCGTTAAAATTCCTCCCGGCCATTTATCCCGGACAGATGGACTACGACCAGATCACCAGCCAGACCAGACAGGCCATTGCGGAGAATATTTAACTTTAACTAATATTTACAATCAAACTTATGTCGCTTTCTAACATAAATACCGCCATCTATCACAATATCGCTTTGATATTGTTCATACTATATGGTCTATATATATTATTTGATACACTAATGATAACATTATTTAAATACCATTTTTATAGACTTGGCCTTAAATTACTGACCTTTTCTGAGGTTGTAAATTATAATTTTGCCGAGATTGAAAAAAACAATAAATATGAAACCCAAGATGGTAAATTTATGCTAATATCAAGCGATAAGTGTATTTTTCGAACAAAATATCTTTTTAAACCTTTAGAATGGAACCCTTTTAATAATGGTGTTCCCACAACCGGCTTTATACACATAAAAGATGGCATTTTTACCACAGAAATTCGGTTAAGTCTTGGCATAACGATATTTATTGTCGTTTGGATAATAGGTTTCACCTCAGGGGTTATTTGGGAGGTTATTTTATCATTCTTAAAGGGAGAAAATATATATGAATCTATTGTTTTTCTGGCTGTATTGATCATCGTGATTCTTTTATTTTTAGAATTTAAAAAAATTATGTTAAATAAATCATTAGCCATATATGAACAAATTAAAATTCATATTTCATAGTATATCTTTTGTCCTTTTTAATTTTTAATATTAACCTATGCCCCTCTACAATCAAACCATAGAACAATCCCTGGCCGAGCTGGGCTCCGATCACTACTCCGGCCTTTCGGAGCAGCAGGTCGCCGAACGCTTGGCCAAGTATGGTCCCAACAAGCTGGCCGAGGGCAAGCGGGCCGGACCGCTGAAGATATTTTTCGACCAGTTCAAGAATATCATGGTGCTGGTCCTGCTGATCGCGGCGGTGATCTCCGGGCTGACCCACGACCTGACCGATTCCTTCGTCATTCTGGCCATCGCCCTGATCAATGCCGTCATCGGCTTCCTCCAGGAATACCGGGCCGACCAGGCCATGGCCGCCCTGAAAAAACTTTCCCAGCCGCTGGCCAAGGTGGTAAGGGCCGGGAAGGTGCTGGAGATCCCCTCGGAAAACCTGGTGCCGGGGGACATCATATTGATCGAGGCCGGATCCCGGATCCCGGCCGACGCCCGGATACTGGAGGCCGCTTCGCTCAAGATAGAGGAATCCTCCCTTACCGGCGAGTCCCTGCCGGTGGAGAAATCTTCTCTCCCCATTGAAAGCGAAGTTCCCCTGGCCGACCGGAACAACATGGCCTTTTTGGGCACCATCTGCGTCTACGGCCGGGGAAGGGCGGTGGTGGCCTCCACCGGGATGAACACCGAATTGGGCAGGATAGCCCAGTCCATCCAGACCCTCCGGCAGGGCCAGACCCCGCTGCAGAAAAGGCTGGCCGGGCTGGCCCGGATCCTGGCCCTGGCCACGGTGATCCTGTGCGCCGTGATATTTCTGGCCGGATGGCTGCACGGCATTCCGGTCTCGGTGATGCTGCTGACCGCCATCTCGCTGGCGGTGGCGGCCATCCCGGAGAGCCTGCCGGCGGTGATCACCATCGTCCTGTCATTCGGCGTTCAGAAGATGGTCAAAAAGAACGCCCTGGTAAAAAAACTGCCGGCGGTGGAGACCCTGGGCTCGGTCTCGGTGATCTGCTCGGACAAGACCGGCACCCTGACCCAGAACCAGATGACGGTCAAAAAGGTATTCTGCAACGGCGTGCTTTATGATGTCCGGGGAGGCGGCTACCAGCCCATGGGAGAGATCCTGTCCCAGGACGGGAAAAAAGCCGACGACCCCCTGTTCCAGAAATTACTGAACGCCTCCTGCCTGTGCAACGATGCCACCCTGTTCCAGGAGAAGGCCGACGGCTCCGATGCCTGGAAAATAGCCGGGGATCCCACCGAGGGGGCCCTGCTGACCTTAGCCGCCAAGGCCGGGCTGTGGCGCGATTCTTTGGAGAAGGACCTGCCCCGGGTGGGCGAACTGCCATTCGATTCCGAACGCAAGATGATGACCACCATCCACCGGATGGGCGATGGAAAGTACATCTGCTATGTCAAGGGCGCTCTGGATAATCTGGAGCATAAGTGTCCGGATTTTCCCGCCCAGGCTTTGGAGATCAACCGATCCCTGGCCGAAGGCGGGCACCGGGTGCTGGCCCTGGCCTATAAGATCATCGAAGCCCTGCCGGAGAAGCTGGAGATAGATCAGATCGAGAGGGGCCTGATCTTTCTGGGGCTGGCGGCCATGATCGACCCGCCCCGGGAGGAGGTCCGGGCCGCGGTGGAGCAGTGCCGCAGCGCCGGCATCCGGCCGGTGATGATCACCGGCGACCATCCGGCCACCGCCCTGGCCATCGCCCGGGAGCTGGGCATTTACTCGCCCGGCGATCTGCATCTGACCGGAATGGAGCTCAAGGCCCTGAGCGTGGAGGAGCTGGCGGAAAAGATAGAGAGAATATCCCTCTTCGCCCGGGTCTCGCCGGAGGACAAGATCAAGATAGTCCAGGCCCTGCAAAGCAAGGGGCGCATCGTGGCCATGACCGGCGACGGGGTCAACGACGCTCCGGCCTTAAGGGGGGCCGATATCGGCATCGCCATGGGCATCACCGGGAGCGACGTCTCCAAGGAAGCCTCGGACGTGGTGTTGCTGGACGACAACTTCGCCACCATCGTGGCGGCGGTGGCCGAGGGCCGGAAAATATATGACAACATCCGCAAGTTCGTGCGCTATATGCTGGGCACCAACCTGGGCGAGGTGCTGACCATGTTCGGCGGCATCATGCTGAACCTGCCCCTGCCCCTGCTGCCGATCCAGATATTGTGGATCAACCTGGTGACCGATTCCCTGCCGGCCCTGGCCCTGAGCAACGAGCCGCCTGAGGCCGACATCATGAAGCGGGCACCCCGCCCCCCGGCCGAGAGTCTTTTCGCCCGGGGCTTGTGGGCCCAGGTGCTTTTCTCGGGGCTGCTGATGGCGGCCGGCTGCCTGCTGATGTTCCATTGGGCCATCGGCCGGCACATCGAGATGGGTCAGACCAGGGAAACCGCTGAAATTATGGCCCGGACCATGGTCTTCATGACCATGTCGTTCTACCAGCTGTTCAACGCCCTGGCCATCCGCTCCGACAAAAGATCGTTCTTTGCCCTGGCCCCCTCCGGAAACTGGTACCTCTACGGCGCAGTGCTGATCACCGCCCTGCTGCAGTTGGGCGCGGTCTATCTGCCGGTCCTGCAGCCGGTCTTCAAGACCGCCCCGGTCGGCGGGCTGGACCTGCTGGCCTGCATAGTCGTTTCTTCGTCCATCCTGGTCGCGGTGGAGCTGGAGAAACTTATCCGCCAAAATATTTTTCGCAGAGCCTCTTGACAAAACCATAATTCGGGCATAGAATGAAAACCGTAAGGAGGACAGTCTATGCCCGGCTGTATCTTTATGCACACCTGCCTGTTTCCGGAAAACAGACCGGACCATGACCCCCGCTGTTATATGGCCCCGGGGATTATAGTAGATAAAGCCGCCTTCCAACAGGCGGCTTTATGCGTTCATCCCAAAAGGCCGCGGAGAGTTCCGGTATGATATCCCTACCGAAAAAAGCCAAAGAAGACAAGGGCCGCCTCAGGCTGGCCGAGCCCTCCATGGAGCTCGAGGAGGCTTTCCTGGAACTGGCGGCCGATTACCGGGCGGCCGGGGAGCAGCGCTATACCGACCTGTACGAGGTCCATGGCATGGCCTTTGACCGTTACATCAAGGGCCTGCAGCGGGAATGCCTGGAGCGGGACCTGTCGGACGGACGGGTGCCCTGCAGCACCTTTTGGATGCTGTCGGACCAAGGGACCATCTGCGGAATCAGCCGGCTGCGGCATTACCTGACACCGGAGATGGAGATGGAGGGGGGCCACATCCTGCTGGAGGTGCCGCCATCGCTGCGCCGCCGGGGGCACGGATCGATCCTTTTGGAAATGACCCTGGAACGGGCGGTGGAGCTGAAGATCACCAAAGCCCTGCTTACCTGCGACTGGGACAACTTCGGGGCCATCCGGGTCATCAAGAACAACGGAGGGATGCTGGAGAACACCATACTGTCAACCGGTGCCGGAAAAAAAGTGATGCGTTTCTGGATCGATCTGACATAACCCTCTCTTTAGATACGCCCCTTGTCTTCCCGACAGCCAAAAGGCTTTCGGTTTTTTTATTTTAAAAAACGTTTTTTATCATTGTATTCAACCTGAAAATGATATAAAATAAATATTTAACGGCCGGGTCTTTCACCTCTTTTTTTGGGAGGGACCGATGCGGGTCTGCTTGGTCTATTTTTCACAGACCGGTAACACCCAAAAGATAGCCCAGGCCATCCAGGAACAGATGGCCGAAGCGGCCGGAGATTGCGCCATGCTGCGCCTGGAGGAGGCCGACCCGGCCATCTTCTCCAATTACGATCTGGTCGGATGCGGGTTGCCGGCTTTCTATTTCAGGGAGCCCATTAACGTAAATCATTTCTTTAATGATATGCCCGGTCAGGGCACCGCCGGCCGGCCAAAACCATTCTTCTTTTTTGTCACCCACGGCGGCACCCCCGGCGATGTGTATTCCCGGATCGACCGGCTGGCCGCCTCCCGGGGCCTGGAGACCTTGGGATTTTTCCAATGCCTGGGGGTCGACACCTATCCGCCGTTTGCCGACAGAAAGCCCTTGACCGCCCAGGGACATCCCGATCAAAAGGATCTATTTCAGGCCAGGACCTTTGCCAAAGATATCATTCATAGAGCCGGAGTTTATCTTGATCGGGGCGAATTGAAAAGGCCCAAGATCCCCGGGAATTGGATATCCCGGACCGTGGCCGGCCTATTCAGCGAACGTAAAATTCGCCTGCGGATGAGGCAGCATCTGCTTCCGGCAAAAAAGATCCGTCAAAACAAATGCACCCTCTGCGGCCTGTGCTTAGAGAGCTGTCCCCAGGGCATCATCAGCCTGAATCCTTATCCGGTCATCGACCAATCAAACTGCATCGCCTGCTACCACTGCCAGCGGATCTGCCCGGCCGGCGCCATAGAATGCGACTGGCGGATCTTTAAGCTGATGACCGGCGAATATTTCCGGCCGGGCAAAAAAGGCACCTCCCTCGATTAGATACATTACATTTAGGAGCAGATAATGTCCCGCAAAAAAACATCCCTAGAAAAAAACGTCCCGGACCAGGCCGGGGAGAATTCCACGTTAAAGCTGATCGAACGCTTGACCGCGGCTCCCGGGCCATCGGGCTACGAGACCCGGGCCGCCTTGGCCGCCGGTGAGGAGCTGGCCCCCTTCGCCACCAAGGTCAAGGTGGACAAGATGGGCAGCGTGGTGGCCTTCAAAAAGGGGCTGTCCCGGGACGGCAAAAAGATCCTGCTGGCGGCCCATCTGGACGAGATCGGCCTGCTGATCACCGGCATCGAGCCGGGGGGATTCCTGCGCTTCACCCAGGTGGGCGGACTCGACGCCCGGGTGCTGCTGGGACAGGAGGTGCTGCTGCATCCGGTCGGCCGGTACGGCCCGGACACCCGGATCGCCCTGCCGGGCATCATCGGAGCCAAGCCGCCGCATTTCCAGACCCCGGAGGAATCGAGCCAGGTGATCCCCCTGGAGGACCTGTATATCGACCTGGGGCTGGACGAGGCGGCAGCCAAAGCCAGGGTCTCCATCGGCGATCTGGCCACCCCGAGAATGCCCCTTACCAATCTCAAGAACGACCGGGCGGCCGGAAAGGCCATGGACAACCGGGCCTGCATCGCCATCATGGTCCAGGCCCTGGAGATACTCAGCAAATGCCATCATAGCTGGGATGTTTATGCGGTGGCCACCGTCCAGGAGGAGGTGTCCGGCCTGGGGGCGCTGACCTCGGCTTTCGAGATCCATCCCGACATCGGAATAGCCATAGACGTCACCCACGGCGACATGCCGGGGGTGCCCGACAGCGACACCTTCGCCATCGGCAAGGGGCCCACCATCACCGTCGGGCCCAACATCCACCCGGCCATCGCCGACAAATTGAAGAAGGTGGCCAAGCGCGAGGAGATCCCCTTTCAGATAGAGCCCTGCGCCGGACTAACCGGGACCGATGCGGTGGATATTCAGATATCCCAAGAGGGCATCCCCACCGGCCTGCTGGGCCTGCCCCTGCGCTACATGCACACCCCGGTGGAGACCCTGGCGGCAGTGGACGTGGAGCGCTCGGCCAGATTGCTGGCCCGCTTCATCCAAGACCTGGACGATATAAACTTGGAATGGAAAGACGACTAAAAGACCTGAACAAAAAATAAAACAGTTAGGCTTAAAACTAAATGCTTACTCAAGGTATTGATATAATTTTAGAAAACGAAAAGGAAGGTTGGTTTCCACTCGCTCCCAGCAGCGGCCTTCGTGGAAAAGTTATCCGCACTATACCGGTTGATCCACCACAAGTGCCATTTTACTTGATACAACTTAATTCCCCTCTAGAAATTCAAGAACCCGCAAAAGACACACCATCTGGTCTTCGCCTTCAACTTTACAGCCATCTTGTTGTGCGCTCACGTTGGGTGGGGATACCGCTTGGCTCAAAACCGTCGATATCGGCACAGGTATTTCTTGTTCCCATTAATGCAACTTTGCCATCAACACCTTTAGAACTTAAGGATCATAATCCAGATATTTGGGCCTCATGCTCAATCGCGTCCCAATGAGAGGAGAGGCTCAAAGAAATCAGAATAATAATTTTAATACGGAACAAAAAATGATAGACCTTAAACTGATAGCAGAGATCACCAACGCTTTCGGGGTCAGCGGCTGCGAAGGCGAGATCCGCAACATCGTCCGCCAGCACATCACCAAGAACGTGGATGACATCCGGGTGGACGCCCTGGGAAACCTGATAGCCTACAAAAAAGCCAAGGGGGCAAAATCAGTCCCAAAGAGAACCAAGGTGATGCTGGCCGCCCACATGGACGAGGTGGGATTGATGGTCACATCCATCGATAAATCGGGTTTTCTGCAGTTCGACAAGGTGGGGGGGATTGACAATCGGGTGCTGCTGGCCAAGAAGGTGCTGGTGGGAAAGGACCAGATCCCCGGGGTGATCGGCTCCAAGGCTATCCATCTCATTGCTCGTAAAGGAGAACTTAAAAAAGTTTCTCCTTACAGCGATCTCTCCATAGACATCGGGGCCAGCAGCCAAGAGGACGCCCAGAAGTTCGTCTCCCCGGGCGATTATGTGATGTTCAACACCAGGTTCGAGGACTGGGGAAGGACCCTCAAGGCCAAGGCCTTTGACGATCGGATCGGCTGTTACCTGATAATCGAACTGCTGAAAGGTAAATACCCCTTTGACATCTACGCCGCCTTTACCACCCAGGAGGAGGTCGGCTTGCGGGGCGGCCGGGTGGCGGCCTATAAGGACGAGCCGGACATGGCCTTCATCCTGGAGGGCACCGGGGCCGGGGACATGCCCCAGCCCAAGGAGCGGGACGAAAGCCTGGTGCCGGGACTGGGCCTGGGGCCGGTGATCACAATCATGGACCGCTCGGTGTTCTGCGACCAGGGCTTGGTGAAACTGCTGACCGACACCGCCCGGGCCAATCGGATCCCCCATCAGATCAAACGGCCCGGAATAGGCGGCACCGATGCCGGACGGATCCACCTGAGCAAGGGCGGCGTCCCCTCGGTGGTGCTGGCCATCCCCTCGCGCTACATCCACTCGCCGGTGTGCCTGTCCAGCAAAAAGGACATCCAGAACGCCCTGCGGCTGATGCAGCTGGCCCTGAAGAGGGTCAAATAAAAAAAGAGAGCCGGGGGCTCCCATTAAAGATCGTCGTTTATTGAATATCGGCGGCTGTTCATACCGCCGCAGCTATCTGCTCCAGAAGTTTTAGGGTGTCGAAAGGCTTGGAGACCACGTCTATCACGTTGAACTTTCCGGCCCGGGCCCGCAGCTCGGGGCTGCCGAAGGCGGTGATGATGATCACCGGAAGCTCCGGCCAGCGGTGACGGACCTCGCACAGCACCTCGATGCCGTCCATGCCGGGCAGCATGTAGTCCAGCAGCAGCAGGTCGGCCGCTTTTTTGCCCATCTGCTCCAAGCCGCCCGGGCCGTCGTAGGCCACCATGGCCTCGTACCCCTCGGACTCCAGCAGGGTGGTCATCATCTCCCCCACTGCCGGCTCGTCGTCGATGATCATTATTTTCTTGTTCATCCGCTCTCCAGAAATGATACTGTCGGGGCTGCCGCCCCTTAACTGACCAATCAGTATATAACAATTTTTTTTACAAAGTCAAGCTTTTTCTGATCCGGCCAATACCCGCCGGGAACTTCTGCCGGATGATGTTGCGCCCCAAGCCCAGGATTTTATCATTGACAGAGGGGACAAAAAGCCATAATATTAACCGTTGCCCCTCGGTTTAACAGCTATTTATAAAAAAAAGACAACCCTTTATAAGGAAATATTTAATGAAAGACATCATCAAAAGACTCACCGAGACCTACGGCCCGTCCGGCAGCGAAAGGCAGATCCGGGAGCAGATCAAAAAAGAGATCCGGGGGCTGGCCGACCAGGTCAGCACCGATGTGCTGGGCAACCTGATAGCGATCAAGAAGGGCAAGGGCTCCCGGGTGATGGTGGCGGCCCATATGGACGAGATCGGGTTCATCGTTACCCATATAGACAAGAACGGCTTCCTGCGCTTCTCCAACATCGGCGGGATCTACCCCTATAATATCATCGCCCAGCGGGTGATATTCGAGAACGGCCTTATCGGCACCATCAACGAGGAGCGTTCGGAGAAACCGGCCGATCCCCGGCGGCTGGACCGGATGTATATCGACATCGGCGTCAAGGATCATAAACAGGCCTCTGCCAGGGTATCGGTGGGCGACGTGGCCGGGTTTCACCGGAGCTGCGAATTCCTGGGCGACCGGGTCGTCGCCAAATCAATGGATGACCGGATCGGCTGCGCCATCATGATCGAGGCCATGAAACAGCTTAAGAAAAGCCCCAACCAGATATATTTCGTTTTCACCACCCAGGAGGAGGTGGGGCTGCGGGGGGCCACCACCGCCGCTTTCGGGGTGGCCCCGGACCTGGGGATAGCGGTGGATATCACCGGAGCCTTCGATACTCCCGAGGAGAAGCCCAAGCTGCCTTCGGTGCTGGGAAAGGGGACCGCCATCAAGATCAAGGATGCCGGGATGCTGGCCCATCCGGGGGTGAAAAAACTGCTGGTGGATACCGCCCGGGCCGGCCGGATCCCCTACCAGTTTGACATCCTGGAGGGCGGGACCACCGACGGATCGGTGATCAACAAGACCAAGTCCGGCATTCCCACCGGGGTGCTGTCAGTACCCACCAGGTATGCCCACTCGGCCTCGGAGATGGTGGATATGATTGACGTTAAAGCCACGGTGGACCTGCTGGTCAAAGTGCTCTCATCGAACCTCAGGGCCAAGGGATTCTAATCCCAAATTTTTTAATTCCAAGGTTGATATTGTATAAAAATGAAGAAACGGGAACGGTACATATCGTTGATCATTGCGCCGCATCATAAGGCCCAGCCCTGGCAGATGGATATCTCTTACACTAATCTGAAGCGCATCGCTGTTCTGCTGTCGGTGTTGTTGCTGGTGGCGGTATTTTTCGTCTTCAATTACGGCCATATTTTCTGGCGAGCCAGCCAGTACGAGATCATGAAAAAAAGGACCCGGGAGGTGGAGGAAAAATTCAGCGAGATCCAGGCCCTGAAAAGTGAGCTCTCCTCCCTAAAAAGGACCGAAGCAAAGTTACAGCACATGCTGGGCATCTCCCAGCAGCCGGTCCTGCTTTCCCTGGACGACATTACCCGGAATACCTCTTTAAATGCCTCGGTTTCCGGAGACCCGGCTCTTTTGAGCAACTCCGAAGATACGTTATCGGTGAGCCTCGAACGTTCGACCCCCAGCATCATGCCGGTCAAGGGATGGGTCTCTGCAAAAATGGGAGACCATCATAACGGGGTTGATATCGCCGCCCGGGAGGGCGCTCCGGTGGTGTCGGCGGCCGACGGCATAGTCACCTTTGCCGGGTGGGATAATTATTTCGGAAACAAGGTGGAGGTATCCCACGGCCAGAAATTCAGCACCATGTACGGACACAACGCCAAACTTTTCGTCAAAGAAAAACAGGCCGTCAAGCAGGGGCAGGTGATCGCGCTGGTGGGCTCCACCGGACAAAGCTCCGGCCCCCACCTGCATTACGAGGTCCGGATCAACGGCAAACCGGTCGACCCATCCTATCACTGGATAAATCATTGACCGAAACTATAAAATTTCTCTTGACAATTTGGGACTAACCTGATATATTTACCAAGCTGACAAATAAATACGTATCCCCTTTATGAAATCGCGGACTTTATTTCCGTGGTTTCTTTTTGTTTTTATAGCCATCCTGTGGAAAACCTTGTGGATAACTTACCCCCAACGGTGTTTCGTATTAAGTCCTTGTTAAATCAAAAATTAGCCACAATTCTGGTTGTGTGGATAAACAATAAATAATCATTTAGATATTTATGTTAATTGTTCTATTGCAATGCATTATGCTGATTGACCACCTGTGGATAAATATGTTAAGAACCCGTAAATAGCGTTACCAGTAGTATATTAACTAGCAACCCTCAACAACCATTAAAAACACTGACTTTCTGATTGTGGATATCCTATGAATCAACAAATACAAGCGCTGTGGGCCCAGTCCCAGGACAGGATCAAGGAACGGATAGGTTCCCAGAGTTTTGACACCTGGATAAAGCCGCTGACAGCCATGACGGTGGGCGATGACAGCCTGACCCTAAAGGTTCCCAACCACTTTTTTGTGGAATGGCTGGGGCAGCACTACCTTAATATGATGAAAGAGGTGGTTTCGGATATCTTTCATAAGCCCCTCTCCATAGTCCTGGTCCCTCCGGTGGGGGAAACTCAGGCCGCCGCCCGCCAGAAACCGGATAGAACCGAATTTGTCCCGGCCCATCCGACCAGCGATAGCGGCCTCCGGGAGAGATATATCTTCGACACCTTCGTCATAGGAAAAAGCAACGAGTTCGCCTACGCCACCGCTTTCGCCACCGCCCAGGATCCCGGAAAACTGTACAACCCGCTGTTCATCTATGGCGGGGTGGGGCTGGGAAAGACCCATCTGATGCAGGCTATCGGCCATTTTACCAAGAGCAAGAGACCAAAGGCCCGGGTGCTGTACATACCGGCCGAGAATCTGATGAACGAGCTGGTCTATGCCATTCAGAACCGCAAGATGCTGGAGTTCAAAAATCGTTATCGTTCGCTGGATATCCTACTGCTGGACGATGTCCAATTCCTGTCAGAAAAATCCGGCCTGCAGGAGGAGATCTTTCATACTTTCAATTCGCTGTACGACGCCCGCAAACAGATCGTCCTGACCTCCGATCGGCCGCCCAAGGATATATCCCACCTGGAGGAGCGCCTGGTATCACGCTTTCAAAGCGGACTGGTGGCCGATATTCAGGCTCCGGACCTGGAGACCAGGGCGGCTATCTTAAAGAAAAAAGCCGAGTTGGACGGCCTCTCCATTCCCAACGACGTCATCTATTTCATTGCCTCCTCGGTCAAATCAAACATCCGTGAGCTGGAGGGTTCATTGATAAGGGTAGTGGCCTTTTCCTCGGTGTCGGACCAGGAGCTGACGGTGGATTTCGCCCGCGAGGTCCTTAAGAACATCATCTCCCAGAAATCACGGCTGATATCCATCGAACTTATTCAGAAAATAGTGGCTAACTACTATTCCATACCCGAAGAGGCCCTCAAATCAAAAAGGAGGATCAAAAAACTGGTGCTGCCCAGGCAGCTGGCCATGTATCTGAGCCGGGAACTGACCGCCGCCTCCCTCAACGACATCGGCAACCGCTTCGGCGGAAAGGACCACACCACGGTGCTGCATGCCATATCAAAGATAAAGAAAATGATAGCCTCGGACGATGAGATAACCTCTCAGGCCGATAGGATAACTGAGTTGATCAATGGTGGATAGAACCTTGATCTCTGCATTTAGCCCCTGCTTAATGTTGATCACTGTTGACAACAGCGGCGGATATCAACAGCCGATCAAAAACATATCCCCATGATATACATTCTTTATTATTTTAAACAGCATGGCTTTATGCCAATCCCACAACAATATCAAGAAATACTATTGACTTTTATTATAATTTAGATATATCATATATTAGTTATTAAGTATAAATTTAAAACCAGAAATTTGGAGCCGGGATCAAATGAAATTTTCCGTTAACCAGGAGAAACTTTTCACCTGCCTGCAGAGCCTGATCGGGGTGGTGCCAACCAAGAGCACTTTTCCGGTCCTTACCAATATCCTGATAGAGGCCAATAATAATAAGCTGAAATTATCTGCCACCGATCTCGAGATAGCGGCCGTAACCCAGATTGATGCCCAGACCGCTGGTAATGGTTCCATCACCGTGCCGGCCAAACAGTTCTTCGAGATAATAAAGCAACTGCCGCCATTGAATATAGATCTGGATGTCAACGGCAATAAAGTGTCCATTAAATGTGACCGCAGCCGATTCAATATCATTGGTCTCCCCAAGGAGGACTTTCCCAAGATACCGGAGATCAGCAAGGAGAAGAGCGTCAAACTCAGCAGCGGTATTCTGCAGAACATCATCAAAAAGACCTTGTTTGCTGTATCCACCGACAGCTCCCGTCCGGACCTGTGCGGGGTTTTCCTTCAGATGAGCGGCGATAAGCTGAAAGTGGTCACTACCGACGCCCACCGGTTGGCCATGCTGGAGACCATGATCCCGCCCATCTCACAGAACAGCGAACTGCTGCTGTCACCCAAAGGTTTGAACATTGTCAACCGGATGCTTCCAGGCTCGGATACCGAGATCACGTTGCGGTTCGACGACAGCTATTCCCAGTTTAGTTTTGATGACACCCAGGTCTATGCCCGGCACATCGAGGGACCCTACCGTGATTACGAGAAGGCCATTCCCAAGAACAATAAAAAGACCCTGACCGTCAACGTGGACCTGCTGACCGCGGCGGTGCGCCGAGTGGCCATACTGTCCGACACCTTCACCCACCAGATCAGGCTTTCATTAAAGGCCGACAGCATCGAGCTCTCCAGCCAGACGGTGGATATCGGAGAGGCCCGGGAGACCATTGCCGCAGTATTCAAGGGTGAGGAGATGGAGATAGGATACAACGCCAGCTATCTGCTGGACATCATCAAGAACGTGGACTCCGAGGAGATGGTCTGCTCCCTGAATACCTCGTTGTCGGCCGCCCTGATCAATCCGGCCAAGCAGGCCGAGGACTACAACCTGATGTATCTATTGATGCCCATCCGCCTTCCGGAATAGAGGAAAAAGCACCCCAAAAAGGAAGTAAGCATTCTGGCCGGTCTGCACCGGGATTATGACCGATATCAAGCACGGCATAGGGCAGCCGGGCCGGAAGCCGGACAAGTTGCTTCCTTTTTTCAATCCTAAAAAAAATCAATGACAGGTGAAAATTGGCCGCTGAGCAGAATATCAAACCACAGGAGACCAGCCTCTACGAGGTGGTGGATCTGCTGTGGAGACGAAAGACCCTGATCCTGGTCTGCCTGGCCGGGATATTGCTGCCCATCATCATCGCCAATTTCACCCTGCCGCCGGTCTATGAGAGCCAGACCACCATCATCTTCGAGCAAAGCCGGGAGCCTATCGCCGCCTTCGACGTCTCCGACGCTTTCAGCCGTAAGAGCTACATCGTCAATCAGATCGAGGAGATCAAGGCTCGGACCCTGGCCGAGGAGGTGGCTCATAAACTGGCTCCCGAGACCGCCGCCGAGATACTCAAAGACCAGGGCCGGGGCCTGTCCCAGGAGGGGAGACGCCAACTGCTGTCCCAGCGTATAAAGAAAGGCATCTCGGCCGAGCCCATCAGGGACTCCGATGTGATCCTGATAAAATTCCAGGGGCCCACTCCGGCCAGCGCCGCCCGGACGGTCAATCTGGTGGCCGAGACGGTCAAGGAGCGCAGCTCCCAGGTCAAGAGGGAGCAGGCCTCCTCCACCAGAAAATTCATCGAGGTCCAGCTGCCGGCGGTGGAGGCCGGGCTCTACAAGGCCGAGGACGCCATCAAGGGCTTCAAGGCCCGCAACCAGGTGGTATCGCTGTCCGACGAGGCCCGGGAGGTGCTGGCCCGGATGACCGAGATTGACAAGATGTACGCCGGCACCGTCACCCAGAAGATGGCCCTGGAGAAGAAACTGGAGGCCATCTACACCAAACTGGAATACAAGCCTGATTTCTCCGAGGGCAGCAGCAAAATGACCTCCGGCGCGGTGGCCGATTCGCTGCGAAAGAGCCTGTTGGATCTGCAGATCGAGGCCACCCAGCTTTCCATCAAGGGCTACCATCCGGAACACCCCCAGATATACAAACTGAACCGGCAGATCGAGGCCACCAAGAACAAGCTGGTGGAGGAGCTGGCCAACATCAGCCGGGGGGGCCAGGCCAAGCCCATGCCGGAGATGTCCGACTTGCTGGCCCAGATACCGCCCCTCCAAATAGAACTGATCTCCCTGGAGGCCCGGGAGCTGGCCATCCGGGATTTCAACACCGGCTACGAAAGCGATCTCTCCAAGCTGCCCTACAAGGAGCTGGAGCTGACCCGCCTGCTGCGGGCCAAGGATGTCAACGAGAACATCTATAAGATGCTGCTGGAGAAGTACGAGGAGGCCAAGATCACCGAGGCCGGAAAGATCGGCAACGTCCGGGTGATCGACCCGGCCAAGGAGCCGCTTTCGCCCATCAAGCCCCGCAAGGCACTGAATCTCCTGATCGGGCTGGTGGTGGGGCTGGTGCTGGGGGTGGGCCTGTCATTCTTCCTGGACTCCATGGACAATTCGGTCAAGACCGCCGAGGAGATCGAGACCAATTTCGGGATACCGGTGCTGGGGCTGATTCCCAGTATCCAGTCCGAGGGCCCCCGCAAGAAGAAGCGCAACGGCCGGGACGAGATCTCCAAGATCGCCTCCACCCTGGTGACCAAATACACCCCCCGCTCGCCCATCTCCGAGGCCTACCGGGCCATTCGGACCAACATCCAATTCTCCAAGATCGACGCTCCGCTGCGCTCCATAGTGGTGACCTCGGCCGCGCCCTCGGAGGGCAAGTCCACCACCGTGGCCAACCTGGCCTTCACCACCGCCCTGGCCGGGGCCAAGACCCTGCTGATAGACGCCGACCTGCGGCGCCCGGTGGTCCACTCGCTGTTCGGGCTGGAGCGGGAGCCGGGCATGACCAACATCCTGGCCGAGCGGCTGGCCCCGGAGAAGGTGATCAAGCCCTCCGGGGTGGAGAACCTGGACATTCTGACCTGCGGGGCCATCCCCCCCAACCCCTCGGAGCTTTTGGGCTCCCAGAGGATGAAGGAGCTGGTCCAGCAGTTGAAGGCCAAGTACGACCTGGTGCTGTTCGACAGCCCGCCGGTGATCACCGTCACCGACACCGCTGTGCTGTCCAACCAGGTGGAGGGGGTGGTGCTGGTGGTGCTCTCCCACGGCACCGATCGCCGGGCCCTGGCCAGGGCCAAGAGCCTGCTGAGCAACGTCAACGCCAATATCCTGGGATCGATCCTCAATAAGATCGACCTGACCGGGATCGGCTCCAGCTACGATTACTACTATCACTACCATTATTACTACTACAGCGATGATGGCCAGAACGTCAAGCGCAAGGGAAGATTCTGGGACATCCTGCGTCCCGGGGGCCGGCGGGGATAGAGGTGCTTGGGCGGACCACACCCCACCCTCCCCTAAAGCATTAGGAGAGGGAATAATTTAGCCTTGCGGCTCTGCGGTAAAAACTTTTCAACAATCATTCAATAACATAATATAGCCAGAAATGTCTGACATTAAAACAGCGGTAGTGGGCTGCGGCCAGTGGGGCATCAACCAGGTCCGGACCTATGCCAATCTGCCCGGGGCTTATTTGGCCTGGCTGGTGGACGCCAGCCCCAAAAATCTTCAGCGGGCAAAAAGCTTCTCCCCGACCGCCAAAACGTCCGGGGACCTTAAAGCGGCCCTGGAAGACAAGGATCTCGATGCGGTGGTGATCGCCACCAATTCCGAATCGCACCACGCCCTGGCCAAAATGTCTTTGGAGGCCGGCAAGCACGTGATGGTGGAGAAGCCCCTGGCCCTGAATGTCAAGGACGCCGAGGAGCTGGTGAAGATCGCCAAGGACAAAGATCTGATATTGATGACCGGCCACCTGCTGCTGTACCATCCGGCGGTCAGGTATTTGAAGGAGCTGGTGAAATCCGGCGAGCTGGGGCAGATACTGTACCTGTACTCCACCCGGGTCAACTTGGGCGCCATCCGCAAGAACGAGAACGCCCTGTGGAGCCTGGCCCCCCACGACATCTCGGTGATGCTCTATTTGATGGACCAGAACCCGGACCAGGCCCTGGCCAACGGAAAATGCTTCCTGCAGAAGGGCATCGAGGACGTGGTGTTCTTCTCGCTGGATTTCCCCGGCGGGCAGGTGGCCCAGGCCCAGGTGAGCTGGCTGGACCCCCACAAGATCCGCAAGTTCACGGTGGTGGGCAGCAAGAAGATGGTGACCTTCGACGACATGGAGGCCACCGAGAAGATCCGGATCTACGACAAGGGGGTCAACCAGGAGAAGCGCTACGGCAGCTATGACGAGGTGCTGACCCTAAGGGACGGGGATATCCACATCCCGTATTTCAAGATGCAGGAACCGCTGAAGATAGAGGCCAATCATTTCATCGAATGCGTCAGGGAACACAAGCAGCCCATAAGCGACGGGCAGAACGGGCTGGAGGTGGTGAAGATCCTGGCGGCGGTGAGCCTTTCGCTGAAAGAGGAACGAGCGGTCAAAATATAGATAAAAGAACGCCCGGGGTCAAGATAATTAATAGAACAAATTTTTAGCCGGTCTTGCGACCGGTTTTTTAATTGCCCGGGATGACTCACCCCCCAGCCCCTTCTCTCTGAAGATAGAAGAAGAAAGGGGATTGCTTCGTTTGTAAATCTTCGTAGTTTTCTCGCAATGACGCGGGAACCGGCTGAAACGGGGTTGGGTCTGAGGCCCGCCCCTTCGATATTTCTAATTAGGGACAGTACGCCGTCAGGTCTTTGCAATATAAACCAGATTACTTCGTCTGAAAATTAAGGTTGCTTTCTCGTAATGACACTATGCCAAAGGTTAAAAAATCTTTGTGCCTTGGTGCTTTGGTGGTTGAAACCCCCGTCTGTTATTGCCTAAAATTTAAGCACAATTAATGCTTGCTTTAAACCGGAGGTTGTTATAAAATAAGATGTTAAAACATCTTTGCCAAATCACTTAGACAATATAATAAACTATAATGCCTTTTCAGGGAGGGATGCCATGCCTGCGCCCAAGAAGAAAAAAACCGTCCACGGGGCCGTCTCGCGCCGAATGGCCCTGATGCCCACCGCCAAGAGCGAGCTCTCCAGCCTCAAGATGAAGCTGAAGGTGCTCCAAAGGGTCAACGAGATCGCCGCCAGCACCTTCGATGTCCAGCCGCTGTTGGACCGGGCCATGGACCTGGTGACAGAGATCGCGCCCTCCGAGGCCGGGTCCTTATTACTGCTGTCCTCCGACCGCACAACTTTGAAATTCTCCATCGTCAAGGGGTCGGCCTCCGCCAAGCTGGAGGGCCTGGAGATCCCCGTCGGGCAGGGTATCGCCGGCTGGGTGGCCAAGACCGGCATCCCGCTGACCGTCAACGATGTGGCCTCCGAGCCCAAGTGGAAGAAGGAGATCGCCGATAATGTGGATTTCCCCACCCGCAGCATCCTGTGCGTGCCGTTGAAATCCCGGGCCGAGGTGATCGGGGTGGTGGAGCTGATCAACAAGCTGAGGGACGAGGACTATAACGACGACGACCTGGAGATCATCGAGCTGCTGGGAGCCCATCTTTCCACCCTGATAGAGAACAGCCGGCTGTATTCCGAGGCCCGGGAGAAGGTGGAGCGCATCTCCGCCATGGCCGAAACGTCAGCCCTGATCTCCTCCTCGCTGGATGTCAAAAGGGTGCTGGAGACGGTGATGAATGTGGCCAAGGACGTCATCGACGCCGAGGCCTCGTCCATATTTTTATACGACGAGGAGAAGCACGAGTTCTTCTTCGAGATCGCCACCGGCGATGCCGGCGATGCGGTCAAGCAGATCCGGGTGCCCTGGGGCAAGGGGATGGTGGGCTGGGCGGCCGAGCACATGCAGACCCTGTTGGTGCCGGACGTCACCAAGGACCCCCGCTTCTATTCCAAGGTGGACGAGAAGTCAAAATTCCAGACCCGCAACGCCATCACCGTGCCCCTGAAGCCCAAGAACAAGCTGATCGGGGTGGCCCAGGTGCTCAACAAGAAGGGCGGGCTGTTCTCCCGGGAGGACGTGGAACTGTTCGAGACCCTGGCCCGCCAGGCGGCGGTGGCCATCGAGAACGCCAGCCTGTACACCGACCTCCAGGAGCTGTTTTTGAATTCCATCCGCACCGTGGTCAGCCTGATAGACGCCAAGGACGACTATACCGCCGGCCATTCCTCCCGGGTCACCCAGTACGCCCTGATGATCGCCGACCAATTGGGATATGACACCGAGAACCGCAAAAGGCTGGAACTGGCGGCCCTGCTGCACGACGTGGGCAAGATCGGGATGCCGGATGCCATCCTTAAAAAACCCTCCGGCCTGACCGCCGAGGAATTCGCCATCGTCAAGGACCATCCCAACAAGGGGGCCGAGGCCCTGGAGCCCATCAAGCAGATGAAAGCCATCATCCCCGGGGTGCGCTACCACCACGAGAAGCTGGACGGCAAGGGGTATCCGGCCGGCCTGTCCGGCGACCAGGTGCCGATGGACGCCCAGATCATCTGCGTGGGCGACTCCTACGATGCCATGAACTCCGATCGCCCCTACCGGAAAGGGCTGGGGATGGAGGAATCGGTCCGAAGATTGCGCCAGGACAGCGGAACCCAGTTCAATCCCAAACTGGTGGAAGCATTCGTATCGGCTTTAGAGAATGAGGAGAAGAAATGAGCAATGTCATAAGGAGCAAAAAGACCACCGGGGCCCTGGTGGGCATCGCCGTGGTGGCCGCGGTGCTGGCTATATCATATCTATTTCCCAGCCTGTTCCAGGGCATGGAGAACAAGACCTACGACCTTCGTTATCGACTGCGGGTAGGGCAGATGGGAGAGCAGGACATAGATGATGTCATTATAGTGGACATCGACGACCAGTCCCTGGCCAAGCTGGGGCGTTTCTACAACTGGCCACGACTGTACCACGCCAAGGTGGCCGACTACCTGGCCCAAGGCGGGGCTTCGGCAGTGGCTTTCGACATCTTCTTTGTGGAGAGTGACAGCCTGATGCCGGATGTTGTCCAGCTGTTTGAGGATGCCAAGACAGAGAATATATCATCACAACTGAAGGACCTGAAGATACCGCTAACCCCCGCCCAGCTCACCTCGACCATAGATGCGGTGCTTTACTCTTGGGGATACGACCTTGATTTTGCCGCCGCCACCAGGTCCAGCGGCAACGTCTACTTTCCCTTCTACCTTACCACTGGCGAACCGGACGACAGCTCCGACCTTGGCACGCGTAAATATTCCTACCTTCTTCCGGCAGATGCCACCGAAAAATTCAAATATCTTAACATTGCCGGGGACCTGTACCAGGTGGCCAGCATCTTCCCGCCGGTGCCGGTCCTGCTGGAATCGGCCCGGGGAACAGGGTATTACAACATTGAATTGGATGAAGACGGGACGGCCCGAAGGATCCCGTTATTTATGGCCCTCAACGACCACAGTTATCCATCCATGGACTTCCAAATAGTGCTGGATAAAATGGGGGTGGGCAAGGACCAAGTTGCCGTCGAACTGGGAAAGTTTATAAAATGCGGAGACAAACTAAAGATCCCCATTGACAATGAAGGCCGGATGCTGATCAGCTATTTCGGGCAATTCAAGAAATTCCGGTATATTTCTTATTCCGACGTGTTGATGGAACTGGTGCCGGCCGAGTATTTCAAAGACAAGATAGTGATCGTCGGGGCCACCGCCGCCGGCCTGATGGACCTGCGGGTGGTGCCGTTCTCCAACCAGTTTCCCGGGCCGGAGATCCATGCCAATATCATGGAGACATTGCTTACCGGAAAGTTCGTGACAGTGGTCTCCTGGCATATACAACTGGCCCTGCTGATAGCGATCGGCCTGCTGACGGTATTCGTTTCCCTAAGGTTCAAGCCGGTCAATTCCGGTCTGATCCTGACCGGGCTGGTGGTGGCTTATTTTGTGGCCGCAACGGCGCTGTTCGACAAATCATTGATCTGGGTGGAGATGGTGCGCCCGCTGGCGGTGGTGCTGTTCACCAACATGGCCATCCTGGGGTATCGCTATCTGACCGAGGAGAAACAGAAGGTCTGGATCAAGAACATGTTCCAGGGCTACATGTCCAAGGATCTGGTGGACAAGATAATGGCCAACCCCGAGATGCTGCTGATGGGCGGCGACAAGAAGGAGGTCACGGTCTTCTTCTCCGACATCAAGGGCTTTTCTAGCTTCTCTGAGAAACTGGGGACCCCGGAACGCCTGATCGCCCTGATCAACGAGTACCTGGGGGCCATGTCCGATGTGGTGCTGGAATACGGCGGCTACATCAGCAAGTACGAGGGCGACGCCATCATGGCCTTCTGGGGCGCCCCCACCGACGACCCCAAGCACGCCGAGACATGCATCAAATGCGTCTGGGCCATGAACCAGCGTCTGCAGATACTCAATGCCGACCTGGCCAAGAGGAACATGCCCAATCTTTTCACCCGGTTCGGGATGAACACCGGCATGGTGACGGTGGGCAACGTGGGTTCGGAAAAGAAGAAGAGCTACACCGCCATGGGAGACTCCATCAACCTGGGCTCGCGGCTGGAGGGGGCCAACAAGGAATATGGCACGGCCATCATGATGTCGGAGTTCACCTACGCCAAGGTCAAGGGCCTGTACCCGGTGCGGGAGCTGGACATGCTGCGGGTGGTGGGCAAGGAACAGCCGGTGCGGGTGTACGAACTGCTGGGTCTGTCCCAGGCCGACGTCAGCGAAAAGAAAAAGAAGGCGGTGGAGATCTACCTGAAGGGCCTGGAGCTTTATCGGGGCAAGCAGTGGGACCAGGCTGAGGCCGTGTTCCGGCAGGCCCTGGAAGTGGATCCCGAAGACGGACCCAGCCAGGCCTACATCGGCCGCTGCGAGGATTTCAAGGTGCTGCCGCCGCCGGAGAACTGGGACGGCGTGTTCGTGATGAAGACCAAGTAGAGAATCTGATCGATCCCCTCCTTGATCAAGGAGGGGATAAAGGGGTGGTCTAAAAAGCTATGGGGTATTGCGTATGGCGCAATTGCACAATAAACCAGAATATCAACAAAGAAGAAAATTTCTGCGTAATAACTCAACCCGGGCCGAGATAATACTCTGGCGATTTTTAAAGAAAAAACAATTGAACGGTTTGAAGTTCCGGCGCCAGCACAGCATCGGCGGGTTTATTGTTGACTTTTATTGCCCCGAAAAAAGGCTGGCCATAGAGCTGGACGGCGACGTTCACGAAGAGAAAAAACAAGCGACCTATGATAAAGCCCGGCAGAAGACCATAGAGGCCCTGGGAATAAAAGTGTTAAGATTTACCAATGAAGACGTTATACAAAACGTAGAGGATGTGCTTAAGGCCATATCGGCTGAAGCCTGTTGACCACCCCCTACCCCCTCCTTGAATAAGGAGGGGATGATAAAAGGCAGTTATATTGTGAGAGCGATATGAAAAAAGTAATTTTTGGTACCTGTTTGCTTTTGCTTCATGGTGTTTTGCTAAATGCCCAACAAACCGATACCACTTTGGTAAAAACGGACACATTGCCAAAGTATGGAGTTTTAAAAGTGATGGTTTTGGATTCTGATACCAAAGAGCCGTTGCCTGATATAAAAATATATATCAAAGGGAAACGAGATACTGTAATAACAGATTCAAATGGTAAATGTATTTATAAAAACATTTTATACGGAAAATATAAAGTGAGTGCCGAGGAAAAGGGGGGAGGTTATGAACCATTTACAACAAAATATATTGATATAAGAAAAACCGAGACAGGAATATGGATTAGATTGGTGGCTAAACCAATACCAGGTTTGGGTCACGGCGACATGATGTGGCCATTATCAACCTATCCCAATGTTCATATTTACACGCCAGAGGATATAAAACGATACCCCAGTAAGCCATAAAATGTCTTTAGAAATAAACAGCATTAAAAAATCCCCTCCTTGATCAAGGAGGGGACAAAGGGGTGGTCTGAATATCAATCTGACAAATAAATGACGACGGAAAAAAGCCAGGCTTACGACGTACTGAAAATACCCGATTTCAGGAAATTCCTGTTCGGCCGCTTCTTCCTCACCATCTCCATCCAGATGACCGCGGTCATCGTGGGCTGGCAGATCTACCAGATAACCAAGGACCCCATGGCCCTGGGCCTGCTGGGCCTGGCCGAGGCCCTGTCGTTCTTCGCAGTGGCCATGTTCGCCGGGCATGTGGCCGACATCGTGGACCGCAGGAAGATCCTGATCGTCACCAATTTCCTGCTGCTGCTGGGAGGGGCGGCCCTGCTGCTGCTCAGCCTGAAACAGTCGCACATATTGCGGGACAAGGGGGTCTTCCCCATCTACGCCGTGATGTTCTTCCTGGGGGCGGTGCGGGGCTTCGTCTATCCGGCCAATGTGGCCATCGCCGCCCAGATAGTGCCCCGCGCCATGTATCCCCGCTCCTCGGCCTGGACCAGCCTGGTGTGGCAGATAGCGGCGGTGTCCGGCCCGGCCGCGGGAGGGCTGATCTACGGATTCTTCGGGGTCAGCGCCGCCTATATCACGGCCATAACCTCTGCCTTGATAAGCCTCACCGCCTTTTTGAACATCCGGAGCTATCCCATCACCGGCCCCCGGACCAAGGAGCCGATACTGAAGAGCCTGTCCACCGGGATCCGGTTCGTGTTCAAGCACCAGCTGCTGCTTTCGGCCATGTCGCTGGACATGTTTGCGGTGCTGTTCGGCGGGGCGCTGGCCATCCTGCCGATGTTCGCGGCCGACGTGCTTAACACCGGGCCCAGGGGACTGGGTTTCTTAAGGGCCGCCCCGGCGGTGGGCGCCATGGTGATGTCGTTATGGCTGGCCCACCATCCGCCGGTGAAGAGCGCCGGTAAAAAACTGCTGTGGGTGGTGGCGGGCTTCGGGCTGTGCATGGCCGGATTTGCCCTGTCCCGGAATTTCTACCTGGCCTTTTTTATGCTGGCCCTGTCCGGACTGTTCGACAACATCAGCGTGGTGATCCGCTCCACTATTGTCCAGCTGTACACCCCGGACAATATGCGGGGGCGGGTGGCCTCGGTCAACAGCGTGTTCATCGGCTCCTCCAACGAGATCGGGGCCTTCGAGTCCGGAGTGGCGGCCAAACTGATGGGCCTGGTGCCGTCCCTGCTGTTTAACAGCGGGATGACCCTGGCGGTGGCCGCCGCGGTGGCCCGGCTGGCGCCCAAGCTGAGGAGGCTGGATCTGAGGGAACACATGCAGCAGACAGAATAACTCTGCCACAGAGGCACAGAGACACGGAGGTGGGGGCGCGTAACGCCTGAAAGGAGATTAAGCCATATGAAAATAATATTCAACTTTTGTTTTATCGTTTCTGTGTTAGTTATCTTCGCTGTTAGTACCGATGCTGGCGATATGGGAAAGATTACAGGTATTATTATTGATGCTGAGACAAAGGAGCTTATACCTGGCGCTATGATTCAAAATTTAGGCACTACAAATTGGACATCGACGGATAGTAGTGGAAACTTTGTAATAGACAACATCCCTTTTGAAATCTGCTCCTTGCAGATATCAATGCCAGGTTTTTTACCAAAGAAAAAGATTTTACCCAAAGATACAGTAAAAGTAGATAACGAAGGCTTTTATAAAATAAAATTGCAGTTCGACCCTAAACTTGCAACACCACCTTGGGGTTTTCCCGATAAACCAATGATAGTTCCAGATCAAACGCAAACAATTCGCACCTGGAACGAAAAAGAGATAAAAAGGATGCCCGGGAATTAATAGTAAGCATTACAACTAACCTTATTGTGAAGTACCCTTGTAGCCTGATAGAAAATTGTCACACTGAGAGGACTCTTCGCCCGACAGTCTGAAGTGTGGGAATAAATAAGATATTAAAATTAGTCACCCGTTCGGCTTGACTAGCAAGAGGGCTGTCTCAGGGTGACAATACTAAATATATTAGGAGCAGATACAATAAATGCCTAACCAACCATACCAGGTAAGACTGGAGATCTTCGAAGGACCACTGGACCTGCTGCTGTACCTCATCCGGCAGGAGGAGCTGGACATCTACGACATCCCCATCGCCCGGATCACCCAGCAGTACCTGGAATACATCGAGATCATGAAGGCCCTGGATATCGACCTGGCCGGCGAGTTTCTGGTGATGGCCGCCACCCTGCTGAAGATCAAATCCAAGCTCCTGCTGCCGCATCACGTGGAGATCGAGGGCGAGATGGAGGATCCCCGCCAGGACCTGGTGCGCCAGCTGCTGGAATACAAGAAATTCAAGGAGGCCGCCTCCCGGCTGGAGGACCGCGAAGAGGTGCAGCGGCTGATGTTCCCCCGGCCCAAGGGGGCAATAGAGAAGCAGGAGGAGGTTGCCGCCGAGCCGCCGGTGCCGGAGGTGGGGCTGTACGAACTGCTGTCGGCCTTCCGCCAGGTGGTGGAGCGGATAGACAAGGTCCGGCTGTACGAGATAGTGGGCGAGGATATCACCATAGAAGAAAGGATCGATTTCATTCTCCGGGAGGTCCAGGGGAGATCACAAATAAAATTCACAGATCTTTTTGTCAACGAACGACGCAAACTGGTGATCGTGGTCACCTTCTTCGCCCTGCTGGAGCTGATCCGGCTGGGCCGGGTGAAGGTGGCGCAGGATTCCCTGTTCGGCGATATAATCATCCGAAAGGCCGGAGAACAGATATCGCTTATTTCCGAAAATAAATAATATCTGAATGAGAAAAGCACTCCCAATCTTATATTTGTTTTTGGCTCTGGCGTTGACGGCGTTGAATACCCACGGTCAAAGCATTGATGACCAGGAGGACGCCCTTAAAGAAGTAAAACGCAAACTGTCAGAGGCCAGGGCCAGAGCCTCGGAACTGAAGGGGCAGGAGAAGGGCATTCTGGGCCAGCTGGAACGCACCTCGGAGCAGGTCCGCCTGACCCGGCAGGTATTGTCCGCCCTGCGGCAGAAGGAAGCCCGACTGAACAAGGACCTGAAGAGCCTGGGGGAGCAGCTGCTGAGCACCGAATCACAGCTGGCCAAACAGGAGGCCCTGATGGCCGTCCGCTTAAGGGAGATGTATAAAAAAGGCGGGCTCTTCCAGTGGGAGGTTCTGGTGTCGGAGCGGTCCTTTGCCGATATGGCCAAAAGGTATAAGTACATGAGCCTGATCACCGAACAGGACCGGAGTCTCTATAACAACATCGACAGTAAAAAGCGCCTGATCGTTCGGGACAAACAGGACCGGG
The DNA here is from genome assembly GCA_001777915.1 of Candidatus Edwardsbacteria bacterium RifOxyA12_full_54_48. Lineage (NCBI taxonomy): Bacteria > Candidatus Edwardsiibacteriota > Candidatus Edwardsbacteria bacterium RifOxyA12_full_54_48. The sequence continues at coordinate 493,343 of MFFN01000004.1, forward strand.
AGAGCAAGCTGATGACCCTGGCCCAGGTCAAGGGCGAGACCGAGCGGGAGGCGTCCAACCTGAGCGATGATGAGGCCCAGCAGAAGAAACTGTTGAGCCGGGTGCAGCGGGAGAAATCATCCAAGGAGGCGCTGGTCAGGGAGCTCCAGGAGTCGGCCAGGAAATTGCAAAGGATAATCGACCAGCTGGAGAAGGAACGCAAGGCAGAGCTGGCCCGCAGCCGCAACTCCCACGTGCCGGCGGCTCCCAGCTATCTGGAGAGGAACCAGGGCTCGCTGAACTGGCCGGCGGACGGAAAGCTGTACTCCAGCTTCGGCCTGAAGAAACACGAGAAATACAACACCTATATCCAGAACAACGGGATAGACATCCTTTCGGCCGCCGGGGCCCCGGTGCGGTCGGTGGCCGCCGGCAAGGTGGTCTACGCCGAAAGATTCATCGGCTACGGAAACGTGGTGCTGATTGACCACCAGTCGGGCTTCTACACCCTTTACGGAAACCTGAGCGACATCTTGGTGGCCACCGGCTCCCGGGTGGAGATATTCCAGCAGATCGGGACTGTGGGCGGCTCGGTGGACGGGCCCATCCTGCATTTCGAGGTCCGCCAGGGCGGCAAGCCGGTGGATCCCCTGAAATGGCTGAACAAGAAACGATGATAAAATGACGGATAAACCTGAAGAAACAAAATACCAGGACGATCCCGACCTGGCAGCCCTGCTGGAAGGCTATCACAAGGCAGCGGTCCCCAGGGAGAAGTTCGCCGCTGGCATCAGCCTGTTCGACCTGGCCGATGCCAAGGGATACAAGGAACAGTCGGCGATGATGCTGGACGAGCTGGAGAAGAACGCCTATACCGATGAGCAGCGGAACATCATCCTGATCAAACGGGGAGAGAACCTGCTGAGGCAGAGCCGCTTCGAGGAGGCGGTGGTTTACCTGGAGAAAGCCATAGTGAACCTGTCCGGTAATCCAGGTTCGCTGGACCTGTTCCATGCCTATCGCAATCTGGCCTGGATATATTTCCGGCAGGGCTACCTGGAGCGGGCCCGCAGCTTCACCGACGGGGCCGGCCTGGTGCTGGAGATGAGGGCCGGCAAGACCGACCGGGAGACCGCCAGCGCCCGGGCCTCGCTGTACCACATTCTGGGTCTGATCGACAGCACCGTCGGCGAGCACGACCGGGCCATCGGATACTACGACAAAGAGATCGGACTGCTGGAGGAACTGGGGGAGGAGTCGCGCACCGGCTCGGTGTACAACAACCTCAGCGGCATCTATAAGGCCAGGGGGATGTTCGCCCGGGCCCTGGAGTACCAGCTCAAGTCCTTCAATATGGCCGAGCGATCCGGGGAACTGCTGTCGATGGCCATCTCCTGCAACAACCTGGGCGAGATCTATTATGCCCTGGGGAGATACCAACCGGCCCGGGAATTTTATGACCGGTACCTGGTGATCAACAAGAAAATCAACAACCTGGTGGGCGATGCCTTCGGCCATGCCGGCCTGGGCCGGATCTGCCAGAGCGCCGGGGACCACCAGCAGGCCGAAAAGGAATTCACCAAGGCCCTGAAGGTGGCCGGAGAGGTCAAGGGCCGGGGCAAGGAGGCCAGCATCCTGGCCGAGATGGCCGAGCTATACCTGGCCTGGGGCCAGCCGGAAAAGGCCGCCCCGTGCCTGGATAAGGCCATCCAGATATCGCTGGAGATCGAGAGGTTCAACACCCACCGCCACCAGGTGCTCAACGCCAAGATCATCATCAGCCGGGCCCTGGCGCAGGGGGCGGACCGCGCCCTGCTGGCCAAGGCCCGGGACCTGCTGGCCGACGTTCTGTCCCGGACCATGATCGTCGAGGACGAGGAGGCGGTCTCGGCCATCGAGCTGGAGATAGACGCCTGGCATAACTTGGCGAAAACGGATCATCACCTGGGCGATACGGCCCGGGCTCGGGAGAACATCGCCAAGGCGATCGAAAAGATAGATTCCATCACCGGACAGCTGGAGCCGGAGCTGAAGGAAAGTTTTCTGGCGAGAAAAGAGATTGACGAAATCTACGAACTAAAAAAGCAATTGGATAACGGCTGAAAGGCTGTAATTAAAAACCCCCCGCCAAAGGCGGGGGGTTTTGTGTTCCAAGACAAGAAACCTGGAAAATATCTTCGCGTCATTTCGTGGGCAATGGTCGTCTATCTCCTTCCGGCCAGAACCATCTTACGGGTATAGGGGATCAGTCCTCCGGCGTCGATGATGGCCTGGCGGGCTTTTGGCAAAGGCACGATGTCAAAGCTCTTGCCGCTGGTCTGGTTGATTACCTTGCCATTCTCTATTGCCAACTCATCGCCCTCGTTGGCCTCGATGTTGGGACAGATCACCATGTACAATCCGACGTTGATGGAGTTCTGCAGGAATATCCGGGAGAAATTCTTGGCGATCACCTTCAGGCCCCAGCCCACCAGGCAGGAGGCGGCCTGTTCCCGGGAGGAGCCGCAGCCGAAGTTCTTGTCGGCTACGATGAAGCTGCCGGGCTCGATCTGCTTGGATTTAAGCTTCTGGTTGAACGCGGCGTCGTCCACAAAGGCGAACTGGGGGGTCTCGGTGGGGAGAACCGTGGCCATGAAACGGCCGGGATAGATGATATCGGTGGAGATATCGGCGCCCAGTTTCAATACTACTTTACCCATCTTTATTTCCTCCCTTTCTTGGTGACACCCCGAGCCTGTCGAGGGGCAATTTTCTTGGCTTTTTCCCCGGCCTTCTTGACCACAACTTTCTTTTTAGTTGTTTTAATAGGTTTAACCTTCTTGGCTTTCGGTGCCGGGCTGACCGTGCGGGGATCGGTGATCTCGCCAGTTATGGCCGAGGCCGCGGCGGTGGCCGCCGAGCTTAAGTAGACCTCGGCATTAGGATTGCCCATCCGCCCCTTGAAATTCCTATTGGTGGTGGCCAGGGCCTTGTCGCCGTCGGCCAGGGCTCCCTGGTGCACGCCCAGGCAGGGGCCGCAGCCGGAGTTCATCACCACCGCGCCGGCCTTCATGAATATCTCCACGTAACCCTTCTTCAAGGCCTGCTGATAGATACGGGTGGAGGCCGGGAACACCAGCATCCGGACGCTGCGGGCCACTTTCTTGCCCTTTAATATTCCGGCGGCAATGGCCAGGTCGTCCAGGCGGCCGTTGGTGCAGGAGCCGATCACGATCTGCTGGACCTTGATGCCGCGGGCGGCGCCCACCGGCTTGACGTTATCCACGGTGTGGGGGAAGGCGATCTGGGGCTCCAGTTTGGAAGCGTCGATCTCCACCACCTGTTCGTAAACCGCGTCGGCATCCGGGCCGAACAGCTCGGGGATGTTCTTGACCCCGGCTTCTGTCTTCAGGTAGCGCACGGTCTCGTTATCCGGCGGGACGATGCCGCCGGTGGCGCCGGCCTCCACCGTCATGTTGCACAGCACCAGACGGCCGGAGGTGGACATCTTCCTGATGGTCTCGCCGTGGAACTCGATCACCTTGAAGTTGGCACCCTCGGCGGAAAGCTTGCCGATCAGGTGCAATATGATATCCTTGGGTTCGACGTACTTGGGCAGGGTCCCGTTGACCACCACCTTGATGGTCCCCGGCACCTCCACGTTCAGGATCTTGCCCAGGGCCCAGACCGCGGCCATCTCGGTGGCCCCGATGCCGAAGGAGAAGGCGCCCAGGGCCCCGTGGCTGGTGGTGTGGCTGTCGGTGCCGACCACCACCGATCCCGGCAGGACGTAGCCGTTCTCGGGCAGTATCTGATGGCAGATGCCGCCCTCATCGCCCCGGATGTCGTGGAATTTGGTGATGCCCTGTTTGGCCACGAACTCGCGGATCTTCTTCTGGTTCCCGGCGGTCTTGGAGCTCTCGGCCGGCACCCGGTGGTCAAAGATGATGGCGATCTTTGACGGATCCCAGACCCTGGCCTCGATCCCGGTGTCCTGGTAGATCTCGTTGAATTGGTTGATCACCAGTGCGCCGTTCTCGTGGGACATGGCCAGGCTGACCTTGGGCTCGACCACGTCGTTCACTTTGACGGCTGCCTGGCCGGTGGCCCTGGCCAGGATCTTTTGGACCATTGTCATTCCCATACTGTAACTCCTAACATGTTAATAAACATTTGGTTTATTATTACTTTTGTTGCTTGGGCGGGAAATATGTCTGAAATTCATAGACATTAATATTTATGGTATTCTTATTATCAGAGCCAAGTTGAATCTTTATGTTCTCCCCTGACCTATTCTTTTGACTAGCACGCGTAAGATACTTTTCTATTGTTGTTGAATATTTATGCGTTATCTGTATGAAACGTTTTTCGCCCTTTTGTGCTTTATTGTAAATTTGAATTACATCCCGTGGTTTTAAAAAGCCATATTTATCATCCATATCATATAATTCATCTAATTTACATTCTTGAAAAGCTTTATAACTTTCGTCATTTAATAAAACCATTTTCTTTTTATAAATTTTGGTAACTGGTAATTTCGTGTGTTTTTCGGGAAATATTTTAATCCGTGAGTATTCATCACTATAAAATTCTTCTCCGCCACCAATAATTCTAAAAGTTTTAATATAGCCAGCGAAAGGATCATCATTTTTGTTGTAATCAACATATATATGTGCGCATTTATGGCTTATATCACCAATACTATCCACAAGTAAAATATCTGAATATTTTATTAAGCCATCAATTGTAATATAACCTTTGTTACAATTGGGAATAAAATTCCATGTATCAAGAGTCAATTCATGTTTTTCTGACTCGATACGTCTTTTTTCGGGATCAAGTTCAATCACATGGTAGTTGGTTGTCAAATCAAATAATTTAGTAAAATCGAATTCTTTTTTATCATAATCAATATATGCATAATATTCATGACAATGGCATAAAATACCAAGTGGATGATGCTCAAATGCGATATATTCTTTCCAGCGTGGATATTTATCAAAATCCGTATAATCGTCTTTATACGGATACTTTATATCTTTTAAGTCTCTAACAAGTATTGGTGTGTTAAAATGATAATTATCCCCGAGTATTTTATATAATTTATTTTTTGTAATTACTCCGGCGCGTAGTTCTGTTACTCTTGATCTTCTTTTACTAACCAATGAAATACCAAAAAATGTAAAAAGAAGCCTATCGTTTTTGGGTAAATATAACATGTCTTCTAGTTCGGCCTTACCCCATAGATAAAATTCCATCACTCCTTTTTTACGTAGTTCTTCCCTGAAAATATCATAGGATTCTTTAGAGAAATTTGCAGATGCAGCTAATATGTATCCATAAGGTGGGGTTTTAATATCGGCTTCAGCAACAATTGCTTGTACCCGTTTAGGTCCAATCTCTTTTTCTCTTTTCCCTTGTATCATCCATAGATTACCTTCCATAGGATGAATTTCAGAAACTTCGTCGTCCTCAGCAGTGTTTTCGCGTGAAGGAGTTTCTGTTTTTTCGTACGCACGAATATCAAAACCTTCATCGCTTCCACTTCTGCCGGTAGCTTCTATGCTTTGCCAGTCCTTATAGTCATAAATTAATTCTCTAACTAGATCCTCAAAGCGATGGGGATCTAAATCTTCAAAATGAATAGGACCATATGTCCTTGTAATGTGCGGCTTATGCATAACATCATTATTTATGAAGTGCGAAACATGTCTTCATGCAATTTGTCACTTTCGGCAATAATCGTTTTAATAATTTCATATTCTTTTTTTGTTTCGTACTCGACATGTAGCATCCTTAAGGGAATACTATCAAATAAACTACCATAGGTAGTTTGTAGTCGAATGGCATATTCAAAACCACCATTATAAAGGCTTACAATGCCAAAAACATTGTTTGCTTGATTTACATTGCCACAAAGTAATAAATGAGAATTTTCGGTAAGTTTTAACCCAGATGAAAGATTCTCATAAATGCTATGGCCACTAAACTTCGGGATTATAGAAACATAACTAAATTGAGAGGCATTGCTTCCAAATCTGACATATTCCCTAAAATCATTAAATGTTGCATGCAGAGCTGTTTCTTGTGAAAAATGCATAGCCAAACAATTTAAAATCATTTTACCAATAATCCTAAAATGCTCATCTAAAGAAAATGGTAGGGATTGATGGCTGGTGACGTATGAGATTGTTGTTTTGCTGTTAGCTAAATCTGTCGGTGTGGGCGTTGTGGTCTTGCAGCTTTCTTTTAAATCAAACAATAAAGGTTTATCGCTTTCATTATTAATGCCCGCAAATAATTTGCCTTTAAACATTGCTAAAATGGGATGATTTGGTTCTATGCGATCATCCATTATAAATATTATATTTTCATTAGGGGTCGTACTACACAAAGCTTTAAAATCATTAAGAATAGCTTCCAGATTACCGCGATCTCTTTCATTAGCCGCAAAAGCCGCCTCATTTTCATTTATATATTTAAATTGAGGCGCAAGACAAGGATAACCACCTTGTTCTATATATCCAAGCCCTAAGGTAGTCGACCCACGCATTATTAAATGCAATCTTGTTTGATAGACACCACTTCTACCCGAAGGACCTCTAAACTGTTTAGGAATAGCCATGATTGAATCATAAATAAAACGCCGTTCCAAAAAACTAAAATATTGGTTGCACTCATCACAAACAAATCCGACAGGTAAACGGTTAAGACCACCAATATTACGCAATACAATATGATCACGACATGTAAAACTTGTTGGTGCGTCTTCTTTAAGACAATAAATGCACTTATTCATTTATTACTTTTTAACCTTAATTGTGCGCCGAGTGTGTTTGTGTGTTTTAATAACTTCCGTTTTTTGGTTTCGCTCGTTGTAGTGAGCAACTATATATAGCTCTGCCTCTGCCTGGAATTTGCTAAACAATACTGGTAAAATATCAAGTAAACGGTATGACAGCGTTAATAAATAGAGCGTCACAAGTAGTGTTAATGTGGTTAGCAAGTAAAGAAGCCAACCAAAGGTGGATAGGGAAATAAAATATATAGTAATTGTTATTAAAGCCCGAAAAATGAAATGATAATTTGCCATCAGTTCATTTTTCTGTTCGGTTAAGCCCTTTTCAATATTATTATAATTTTCCGGCGTTAGTTTATTTTTTAAATGATTGTAAACTTCAATAAGCATTGTTTCCGTTAATTCAATGGGGATAACTTTTTTTGATATAGCACTTATCTCGTTTATTTTATTGGCAACGGTTTCTTTTTTTACCTTATAGTCAATTATGGATTTAGTCCATTTTACCGTCTTTGAATATGTTATTAGGTAAAAGGTTGTAAGAGAAATAATATGAGTGATGCCATATGCCGCAATAAAAATACTCAAAGGTATAAAAAAATTACCCTTAACAAAATAATCCAATATGCTCTTATAGTCATAGTAATCAAACCAATAATATTGCTCATAAATCTTTTCATATATGAATGAAGCAATACTTATATTAAAAAGCAAATTAAATATTCTACGCACAGGACGATAGATAGAATTGCCTTTTATATAATCTGCAGCAATAAAAAATAAATCATTCATAAAAGTCTGTTTTATAATGTTAAAAAGTTGTTTTCTTCTTCATAGTCTTGATATCCCCTGCCGCCGGTGGGCAGATCTCCCGCGCCGGGGTCAGCACCTGCTCAAAGTAAAACTTGATGGCGCTCATGGCCTGGTTCCTATAGCTCCCGGACACGCCCTTCTCGACGCTTAGGTATTCCAGGTAAGCCTGGATCTCCGCCGGGCCCAGTTCCTGGGGCGGCCGGTGCCTGGTATGGGCCAGCAGCAAATTAAAATGAGACACATAGACCCGGATGGTGGCCTCGCTGTAATTGCGCTGGCGGAGCTGTTCCAGGTACTCCGGCGGCAGGGCCGGGCTTTGGGACGATGAACGCCTTCTTTTCAGCCCGTCCGTCCGGGGCCCGTCAGCGCTCCGTTTGGCCCGCCGGCCGGGCTGGGGCGCGTCGCTTACCTCGGCCAGGCCGTCCAGCTTGGCCTGCAGGTAGGCCAGCCAGTTCTCCCGCCAGGGCATCAGGCCCTCATGGGAGCCGGCTCGCCAGTGCAGGCTGGGCAGCCTTGTTTTGATCTCGGCCGCTGGGATCTCGTCAGCGATGTCCAGCCTGACCCATTTCCGGCCCAGATGGGTAACGGGTTCGCAGTAGATGGTCATCCGGTTCACCGCTGGCTCTGGTTGGGTCCCGGGGATGTCGTGAGTTCCGTCATTAATTAAATTGCCGCTTTGTCCTTCATGGCCTTGATCTCTTCCGCCGTATAGCCCAGCTGGGTCAGGATCTCCTGCTGGTGCTGTCCCAGGGTCGGCGGCGGGGCGTCGATCGAGGCCGGGGTGGCCGAGAACTTGGCCGACAGGTTGAACAGCTTCAGCTCGCCCAGGTCCGGGTCCTTGATGCTCTCGATGGTCTGGCGGTACTTCACTTGCTCGGCGTTGAGGGCCTTCTCCAGGCTGAAGATGTCGCCGGTGGGAATGCCCTTGGCGTTCAGCGCCTCCACCCAGTAGTCGGTGGTCTGCTGTTTGAGCTTGGCCTCCAGCAGGGGTGTCAACTCTTTTCGGTTCTTCTTGCGGGTGTCCCGCTCCTGGAACCTGGGATCGGTCAACAGCTCCGGTACGCCCAGCACGGTGGCCAGGTCCTCCCACTGCTTCTGCTGGTTGGCGGCGATGTTGACGAAGCCGTCCTTGGTCACGAAAGTTCCCGAGGGCGCGGCGGTGAAATTGTCGTTGCCCATGGCCACCGGCTGCTGCCCGCCGATCAATAAATTGGCCGCCACCCAGCCCATCAGGGGCATGATGGAGTCCAATAATGCGATGTCGATGAACTGGCCCTGGCCGGTCTTCTCCCTATAATACAAAGCGGCCATGATGGCGAAGGCGGCATTGAGGCCGCCCACCGTGTCGCACACCGGGAAGCCGGCCCGCAAGGGATGCAGGCGCTCGTCGCCGTTGACGTCCATCACCCCGGACAGGCCCTGGATGATCTGGTCATAGGCCGGCTTGAAGGCGTCGGGCCCGGCCTGGCCGAACCCGGAGATGGCGCAGTAAATGATCTTGGGGTTGATCTTCCTGATCTCGGCGTATGAGAAGCCCAGCCGGTCCATCACCCCGGGGCGGAAATTTTCCACCAGAACGTCGGCGGTCTTCAGCAGCTTGCGGAAGATCTCCTTGGCCTCCTCGGCCTTCAAATTTAAGGTGATGGATTTCTTGTTGGCGTTCTGGGCCAGAAAGCTAGTTCCCATTAGTTTCTGGTTCAACGCCGGGACCGCCCCCAGCTTGCGGGCCAGGTCGCCGCCCTCGGGGTTCTCGATCTTGATCACCTCGGCGCCCAACAGGGCCAGGTGCATGGTGGAGAAGGGGCCGGACAGGACATTGGTCATGTCCAGCACCCGGACATTATTCATCATTTTTTTCGGCCTCGGCTTTATAAGTGAACCGGACTTGAGCACGGCGCCCGGCAGTTCGCGGTTAAAGAATACGGAAACCTCCTGGGCCACATCCAGCAGCCGGAACAGATCGATATCGGTCCGAAGCTCGGCCCGCTGCAGGGAATGGACCAGATCCTCGGTGGGCACGTTGCCGGCCGCCACCTTGGTGAAGGGACAGCCACCCAGTCCGCCGAAGGCCGTCTCGATGTACTTCACCCCGGCGTTCAGGGCGGCATAGCAGTTGGCCATTCCCAGCCCATAAGTATTGTGGAAATGGCAGGCCAGTTCCACCTTGGGGTCCATCTTTCTGATGGCGGAGAACAGCCGCTCCACCTGCTGGGGATTGGCGTGGCCGGCGGTGTCGGCCAGGCTGATGTTCCTGATCCCGGCTTCCAGGTATTTTTTGACCATGGCCAGCACCTTGTCCTCGGGGATGGGGCCGTCGAAGCCGCAGCCGAAGGCCGACTGGACCGAGGCCTGGACCTTTTTGCCGGCGTCCCGGGCCTTTTTGGCCATTGACAGGATCTGGTCCATGGCCTTGTCCGGGCTCATCCCGGTGTTCTTCTGGCTGTGGGTCTCGGAGGCCGAGACTCCCATGCAGAACATCTCCACCCCGCAGGCCAAGCCGCGCTCGAAACCCTTTTCGTTCAGCACCAGTCCGGACAGGATGGTCTTGGGGTTCGGCTTGCCGTTTTTGGTATAGTGCTCGAACAGGGAGTCGGTGTCGGCCATCTGGGGCACCTTCACCTGATGGACGAAGGAGCCCACCTGGATGATATCCAGGCCGGACTCCATCAGGGCGTCGATCCATTTGATCTTGACGTCCATGGGCACCAACTGTTTCTCGATCTGCAGGCCGTCCCTAAGGCCCACCTCGTGAATGAAAATCTCAGACATAATTATATGTTATATGATTTACGGTTGAAAACACAGAGGGATGTCATTCCTGCGCCGCGCCCCGACAAAGTCGAGGCTCCGATTTTATCGGGGCCGTGGGAAAGCAGGAATCCATGGTATCTCTCTGGATTCCCGCCTGCGCGGGAATGACAATTAAAACACGTTTCGAAAGATCACAATTTATCGGCGATGGCCTGGGCCATTTCCAGGGTCTTGGTGTCGCCGCCCATGTCGTAGGTCCGGGCCCGGCCCTCGGCGATCACCGCGGCCACCGCGGCCTCTATCCTGTCGGCCTTTTCGGTCTCGCCCAGCCAGGTCAGCATCATCTTGGCGGCCAGAATGGTGGCGATGGGATTGGTCTTATACATCCCGGCGTATTTGGGGGCCGAGCCGTGGGTGGGCTCGAACACCGCCAGCTTCTGCCCGATGTTCCCGGAGCAGCCGAAGCCCAGTCCGCCCACCATCTGGGCGCACAGGTCGGAAATGATGTCGCCGAAAAGATTGGTGGCCACCAGCACCGAATAATTCATGGGATTCTTCAGCAGCCACATGCAGATGGCGTCCACGTTGGCGTCGTCGCATTGGATGCCGGGATAGTCTTTGGCCACCTCCTTGCCGATCTCCAGGAACAGCCCCTCGGTGGCCCGCACCACGTTGGCCTTGTGGACGATGGTCACCTTCTTCTTGCCGTACTTCTTGGCGTACTCGAAGGCCGCCCGCACTATCCGCTCCGAACCCTTTTTGGTGTTGATCTTGCAGGTGATGGCGTACTGCTCCAGCGGCACGTCCTTGAAGGCGGCGAAGGGTTTGGAGGCCTTGGCCAGGGCGTCTTTGATCTCCTGCGGCACCGGGTTGAACTCCACTCCGGAATACAGCCCCTCGGTGTTCTCCCGGAACACGGCCAGGTCGATGTCGGTCTTGTAATTGAGCGGGTTGCCGGGATAGGCCTTGCATGGGCGGAGGCAGGTGTAGAGGTCGAACAGCTGGCGCATCCGGACGATGGGGGAGCGGTAGACCATGCCTTTGCCCTGAAGCTCGGGAATGAGTTCCTTCTCGGCGGCCTTGACCGGCTTGGAGGTGATGGCTCCGAACATGGCGGCGTCAACTTTGCCCAAAAGATCTATGGTCCGCTGGGGGAAAGCTTCGCCCTCCTTGCACCAGAACTCCCAGCCGATATCCCCGTGGGTGTATTCGGCGTCGAACTTGACCGCATCCAGCACTATTTTGGCGGCTTCCATCACCTCGATGCCGATGCCGTCGCCCGGCAGCCAGGCTATCTTGTACTTGGCCATTGAATGACTCCTTGTCGATATTGTTAAATTTATTTAATAATCTTCGAACAGATTATCATTTTACCTTAATTAAAACCGCCCTGTCAAGCAGAACTGGTTCCCGGAAAAGGCGACCCGTTTCCAGGATAAACTTCGCCGCATCACTCCTTTTTTATTTTTCGGCGGTCCACCTTTTTCATCTTTTTGTGATCCTGGCTTACCATGCTGTCCTGGTTGGCCCACCGGGTGATGTGCTTGAGCAGGATCGGAACATATTCATTGGCGGCGGCGGCGGAAAGCCGGTAGTTGACCCACAGGGCGTCCCGCTTGTCCTCCACCAACCCGGCTCCCTTGAGCAGATGCAGGTGGCGGGAAACGCTGGGCTGGGAGATGCCCAGGACCGCGGTCAACTCATTGACACTCATGGGCTTCTCCTGAAGCATCTTGATTATCCTTATCCGGTTCCGGTCCCCCAGGGCTTTGAACACTTTGACCAGGTTTTGCATCGGCCGTCCTTCAATATGCTTATATAGCTATATGGCTATATAGATGATATCAAAATATCGCCCGGTTGTCAAATGTTTTTTTGTTTTACCTTATTTCTTTCTTTTCTCCGCTTTCTCTTTGAAGAGAAAGCTACAAAGAGAACTGTCGCTGCACCGCTGTCCGGAAGCCCCCAAACCAGCCGCCTAAATGTCTTGACCACGAAGTAGGGCTACAGCAGGCAAAACATTCTTAACGGCGGCTTTTGCCAGGCGGCAGCGCTGATGCGACCCGGACCTCTCCCTGCCTGCCGGCCTCCCTCCCCTCGAGGGGAGGGAAGGGGTGGGGTTGGGGCCCCGCCTTCAGTGGAGCGGCTATGCTTCAGCTTCGATAAAGCAATCATTGTGTCATTTGCATCATGCTTGTTCTGGTTCAATGAGTGTCGGGGCGTAGGCCTTACTAACCGCGGAGCTGGGCGGTGAAGACTTCTTTGGTTACTTTCTTATGACTAAGAAAGTAATACTGGAGATAGTGCAGACCTTATCTCGGATAAAACTTAATTTCTGTTCGGGAAACGAAATAGGTCCCCGACAGTCTTAAACAAAAGGCCTAATAGGGTATCGCCAGGTGCAAATAAACCCGGATGGTCGCTTGCGAAAACACCATAAATTATGATATGATAACCCCTAGGTTACTCGAAGATCAACCCACCAAACAGCGGCCATGAAAGAACATATGAAAGATCCCATTATCGGGCTTACCGCCCTGCGCAGCCCCGATCAGACCAGCCATCACCATATCCTGACCGGGCCCTACGTCCGGGCCGTCACCGGGGCCGGAGGGTATCCCATAGTGGTGCCGGCCATCATCGACCGCTGCGACCAGGCCCTGGATATGATGGACGGGCTGCTGCTGATCGGAGGGGGCGATATTGAGGCCAAGCATCTGGGGGCCGAGAATCACCCCAAAGCCAAGTTCTTCAATCCGCTGCGGGACGATTTTGAGCTGGCCCTGATCAGACGGGCCGCTCATAGGAAAATGCCGATGCTGGGCATCTGCCGGGGCATGCAGATAATGAACGTGGCTCTGGGAGGCGGGCTGTACCAGGACATCGCCGACGAGCAGGGCTCCTCCTTCGATCATTACCGGGAGGACCTGCCCAATCAGGCGGTCCATTCGGTCAGCATCGCCCCGGATTCCTGCCTGGCCTCCATCCTGGGCTCCACCTCTGTCTCGGTGAACAGCGTCCACCACCAGGCGGTCAGGGATCCGGCTCCGGGCCTTAAGGCCGCAGCCTGGGCCCCGGACGGGGTGATCGAGGGGTTTGAATCATCCGGAAACGGCGGGTTCATGCTGGGGGTGCAGTGGCATCCCGAACGGATCGCCGAGACCATGCCGGAGCACAGGAGGCTGTTCGAAAGGTTCGTCAAGGCGGCCGAAGGGTATCGAGAAAAAAACGGATAAACCGTATGACTGATTTCAATCCCGGTTCTTTCTGCGGGCTCTATTGCGGGGCCTGCGAGATAGTGGCGGCCTATAAAAAGGCCCTGGCGACAGGCATTCCGGCCAAATGGGAGGACCTGCCGGCCCCCCTGAGGGATAATATACCGCCGGCCCCTCTGGAATGCCGGGGCTGCAAGACGGATTCGCTGTACGAGGGCTGCCGGAAATGCGGAATTCGGGCCTGCGCTTCAGGAAAAAAGATTGAGGCCTGCATACTCTGCTCCGACTATCCCTGTCCGTTGGTAAAGGAAAGGCTCCAAATGGTGGAGCGGATAAAGGAAGTCCTGCCGCACTGCGCCGTGATGTTCAAAAATCTCGATTCGCTTAAAGTAAAGGGTCTGGTATTCTGGCTGGAGGAGCAGAAAAACAAATGGAGCTGTCCCGATTGCGGAGAGCCCTTTACCTGGTACCAGGAAAAATGCGAAAAGTGCGGGCGGGAGTTGGTGACTATAAAGGACCATAGTAATTATTGATAACAATGATTCGCGTACTGATTATTATATTAAACTAATAACGGCCATGGAAAAGTCTAACCAAATTGGATCGGACAAACCTTGGTATCACGGCTCACCCCAAAAATTGACCAGGCTTAAAGCCGGAAGCACGATAACCCAACAATTCGAAATTGCCCGAATATTTTCCCATAAACCGGCGGTGGTGGTTGGCAACGGAGCAAAATGGAAACATACCGGCCCTTTTATAAAAGGTTTTGTCTATCGTCTATTGGGATTGGTATGTAAGAACGACATCGTGGCGGTTCCCAATTCAACTATGTCCAAAGGAGATGAATGGAACACCCGGCGGGAATTTAGATTGGAGCTGGTTGCTGAAACGATTGTCAATCCAGCAGAATTACTAACAAAACATGAATTAAAAGAAATGGTCAAGCGCGGCGAAGTTGACAAAACCGTTATAGAAACAATTTTTAAAAAGCAACAATATAATAACCCTTAGCGTTCTTCGCGCCTTGGCGGCAAAATAATTTTTCAGGAGTATAAATAATTGTCCCAAGATCACATCCGAAATTTCTGCATAATAGCCCATATAGACCACGGGAAATCCACCCTGGCCGACCGCCTGCTGGAGACCACCGGGTCCATCATGAAGAAGGACATGCAGGAGCAGGTGCTGGACAGCATGGACCTGGAGCGGGAACGGGGCATCACCATCAAGATGCACCCGGTCAAGATGAACTACCGCTCCCAGAGCGGGCAGGAATACATCTTCAACCTGATAGACACCCCGGGCCACGTGGATTTCGGCTACGAGGTCTCCCGCTCCCTGGCGGCCTGCGAGGGCGCCATCCTGGTGGTGGACGCCACCCAGGGGGTGGAGGCCCAGACCGTGGCCAACCTCTACCAGGCGGTCAACCACAACCTGACCATCATCCCGGTGATCAACAAGATAGACCTGCCATCGGCCGAGGTGGAGCGCTGCAGGCAGCAGATCGTCGAACTGATCGGATGCGACGAAGAGGATGTATTGTTGGTCAGCGCCAAGACCGGCCTGGGCATAGATCGGCTGCTGGAGGTGATCATCGAAAAGATCCCGGCCCCCTCGGGCAAAACCGAGGGGCCGCCCCGGGCCATGATCTTCGACTGCATCTTCGACGTCTACCGCGGGGCGGTGCCGTATATCCGGATGGTGGAGGGCAGCCTGAAAAAAGGCATGAAGATAAAACTGTTCTCCAACGAAAAGATCTTCGAGGTCACCGAGGTGGGGACCCTCAAGCTGGGCATGTATCCCAAGGATATATTGCTGACCGGCGAGGTGGGCTATGTGGTGGCCGGCATCCGGACCGTCTCCGACGCCCGGGTGGGCGACACCATTACCGACGCCGAGCATCCGGCCCAAGAGGCCCTGCCGGGCTACAAGCAGGTCAAGCCCATGGTCTACGCCGGGCTGTATCCCACCGAGAACCAGCAGTACCCCGAACTGCGGGAGGCCCTGGACAAGCTGGTGCTCAATGATTCGGCCCTGTCCTACATCCCCGAGACTTCCGGAGCTTTGGGCTTCGGATTCCGCTGCGGATTTTTGGGCATGCTGCACATGGAGATCGTCCAGGAGCGGCTGGAGCGGGAATACAATCTTTCCCTGATCAACACCGTGCCCAACGTGGAGTATAAGGTCTACAAGACCGACGGCCAGGTTCTGCAGGTGGATAACCCGGCCGAGATGCCATCCGAGGTCAGCATCGAGAAGGTGGAGGAGCCCTACGTGGCGGCCGAGATCGTGGTGCCGGCCGAGTTCATCGGCAACATCATGAAGCTGGGGCAGGACCGGCGGGGCATCTACAAAAAACTGGAGTATCTGGATCCCACCCGGGGGATACTGTTCTACGAGTTCCCCCTGGCCGAGATCATCTTTGATTTCTACGACAAGCTGAAGAGCCTTTCCAAGGGCTACGCCTCGCTGGACTACGAGATGCTGGAATACCGGGAATCGGAGCTGGTCAAGCTGGACATCCTGATCAACGGCGACCCGCTGGACGCCCTGTCCTCCATCGTCCACAAGCAGCACTCCTTCGAATGGGGCAAGGCTCTGGTGGGGAAGCTGCGCAAGCTGATCCCCCGCCAGCAGTACGAGATCGCCATCCAGGCGGCCATCGGCAGCCGGATCATCGCCCGGGAGTCGGTCAAGGCCTACCGCAAGAACGTCACCGCCAAGTGCTACGGCGGGGACATCACCCGCAAACGGAAGCTGCTGGAGAAGCAGAAGGAGGGCAAGAAGCGGATGAAGCAGGTGGGCAACGTGGAGATCCCCCAGGAGGCATTCCTGGCGGTGCTGAAGGTTGGAGACTGAGACGAGCGAGGAGGACTTTTTAAACCACTAAGACACCAAGACACCAATGTCATTCTGAGATTGACGCCGTGCGTTGCAAGCCGAAGGATCTTTCCAATCCGACGACAAGTTCGAAAAGGAATTGTCCGATTTGTATGGAGTGGTGAAATGCGAAAGCTTCTATTAATAAACATATTTGTTCTATTGACCCTGGGGTGTGCAGCGGTTCCCGTGCAGGCGCAAGATAAGGTCAATTATCATGCGCTTCCCAGCGAATTTAAAGAAATTTATTTTCGAACAGTTTGTCGGGATGTATCTGTCTATGTAAATTTCTATGAATGGCAGGGCGAATCTCTTGATCAGGTGCATACCATTGCGTTATTGCCTACTGGTTATGTCTATGAACACGAAATGGATAGTACAAATTTCCCTGATAAAGAATGGATCGATCGTTTTACTGAAAGTGTCAAAGCTAAATTGATCAAAGGATATACCAGTAAGTATATTGATAGTTCAGTGTTTGATACTACGTCAAATTGGTTTAAAAGCGTTGATTCTTACAGTAAACATCTTCAGCAGGTTCTAATATATTCCAGCTTAAAAGCCGAAAACAAAATATTTAATCGGAAGTTACTTGATTCTTTAAATAAATTATGGTACCACCCGGAGCTATTTATCATTTCACCTTCGGCAATAGATGATTATATAGATACTTCTGAATTCTATCGTGACAATAGTATCAAAAAGAAATATGCCCGGTGGGGAGGCAAAGCTCATTACGATTCCATATACGATAATATAACAAGAATCGTACAAAGCGAGTTTACGGGAATTGGATTTTATAAAGTAATGCCGCCGGCAACGGCAAAAAATAAATGCGATTCCATCTATAATACACTTGATGACCATGGGCATGATTTATGGGATACGTGGTTTTACCCAAACACAAGTCGGGATGGATTATTTTATCCCTACAAAAAGACGAATTATTCCACTAAAAATGAAAGAACCAAAAAACAACTATCAGATGCTGTCTTCCAATGTTTAGGAACGGATGCATATGTTGTTATTGATATTTCCTACGGTAGTTCAACAACGTCTTATATTGAAAAACGAAAATTTGAAATATCAAATCAAATATTTCTTCAAATATCTATGTTCGGACCTGAGTTTAATGTGCTTTGGTCGGCTGATTTTCCGATCAGCATGCAAATAAGACGGACGTATAGTATGCCAAACAAGAAAGAGCACAAGTATATATATCCCTATGAAATTATTGATTACAATATGGCCCGTGAAAATGTAAGGCGGACGTTAGCGGTGCTAAAGGCAAACAAAATATCAGAATAAAATAATAAACTCCGGCACAGATGTATTTATAAAAAGGATTAGAAATTGGAATGAAAAACAATTCATTTAATAAACTCTGGCACGACTGGCTGTGGCCGCTGCTGTTTGCCGTGATCGTGGTCAAGTTCATCATCAACCCCTTTCTGCTGGAGGCCTACGAGGTGCCCACCGGCTCCATGGAGAAGACCATTCTGCCGGGCGACCGGCTGTTCGCCGAGAAATTCACCTACGGCATCCATATTCCCTTTACCGACAAGACCGTGCTTTCCATGACCTCGCCCCGGCCGGGACAGATGGTGATCTTCCGCAGCCCCTACGACGGCCTGACCCTGGTCAAGCGCTGCATCGGCCTGCCGGGAGATACCATAGAAGTGAAGAATAAAAATCTTTACGTGAACGGCCATAAGTTGGAACAGAAATTCATCCAGCATACCGACCCCGAGCAATATCCCTTTCCGCAGTCCGTCATCAACCCCAAAACCATCCAGAACGACTGGGAGAGCGGGCGCAACGCCGAGCGCTACTGGGTGCGCGACAACTTCGGCCCGGTGGTGGTCCCCCCGGATTGCTACTTCATGATGGGCGACAACCGGGACGAATCGTTCGACTCCCGCTACTGGGGGCCGCTGCCCAAAAGGAACATCCGGGGCCGGGTGATGTTCATCTACTGGTCCTGGGACAAACAATCGGATACCCCGCTTATGAAATTCTGGCAGCGGTTCAGAATAACGCGGATAGGCAAGATACTGACCTAAAGTAAATATAAAATAAAATATCAAAAAGCAAAAATGCTGAAAGCTCACGATAACCGCAAAAAATCCTGGTACCGGGACTGGACGGAATCCATCATCTGGGCGGCGGTGATGGCCCTGATCATCCGCAGCCTGCTGATCCAGGCCTTCAAGATCCCCTCCGGCTCGATGGAGGACACCCTGCTGGTGGGGGATTTTCTGATGGTCAACAAGTTCATCTACGGCACCAAGATCCCCTTCACCGACCGGGCGGTCCTGCCGGGGATCCGGCCGCCGGTGCCCGGCGATATCGTGGTGTTCAAATACCCGCTGGACGGGCGCGATTTCATCAAGCGCTGCGTGGCGGTGGAGGGCGACACCGTGGAGGTGATCGGCCGGGACCTGTATATCAACGGGAAGCGGCCCGACGAGCCCTATGCCGTCCACAAGTCCCGGGAAGCCAGCCTGAACAGGGACGCGGTCAAGAGCATCTGGAAGCCGGATTACCAGAGGGCCTGGGAGGAAAGAAAGTTCGTCCAGCTGGGCTGGATGCGGGACAACTTCGGGCCGGTGGTGATCCCGCCGGGGAACATCTTCGCCATGGGCGACAACCGGGACAACTCGCTGGATTCCCGCTTCTGGGGGCCGCTGCCCAAGGATCTGCTTAGGGGCCGGGCGCTGTTCATCTACTGGTCCTGGGATTCGGAGAACGGCGAGCCGTTCTGGATGTTCTGGAAGAATATCCGTTTCCAGCGGTTGGGTGATCTGATAAAGTAGCTACCGCTAAAAAGATCTCTTGCCCACTAAACACACGAAAATAAAACCGGAATCTAATTATTTCCATAGCCAAGAAAATAATACTCTCTGCTGTTTAAAAAGGAACTGGCGTTTTAGTGGTAATCATTATTTGTGGCCGAGTTTAAAAGAAAGGTTATCATGCCAGATGATATCGTGGTTAAGCAGGCGGTTAGCCAAAGTGATATAGATGATTTCATAAAACTGCCCTGGGCCGTCTATCGCAACGATCCCTGCTGGGTGCCGCCCCTGATCGCCGAACAGCGCAAGATGCTGGATGTCGGAAAGAACGCCTTCTTCGAACATGCCCGGGCCGCCTATTTTCTGACCCAAAAGGACGGCAAGAACATCGGGCGCATCTCCGCCCATATCGACGACAACAGCAACCGGTTTCATAATGAAAAATGCGGCTTTTTCGGATTCTTTGAATGCCGGGATGACCAGAATGCCGCCGCGGCTCTTTTTGCCGCCGCCGGGAGATGGCTTAAAGATCAGGGCATAGATACCATCCGGGGCCCGTTCAACTTCACCACCAACGATACCGCCGGCCTGCTGATAGACGCCTTCGACTCTCCGCCGGTGATAGAGATGACCTACAACCCGTCATATTATCCCAAATTGATCGAGGGCTGCGGGCTGGAAAAGGCCATGGACATGTATGCCTACTTCTTCGACGTGGAGAAGATGGACGGCCGGCGGGTGAGGATGCTGGCCCAGAGGGTGGAGCGCCACGGCATCACCTTCCGGAGCATCGACAAAAAAAAGTTCGTCCAGGAGGTGAAGATATTCAAGGAGGTTTACAACCAGGCCTGGAGCCATAACTGGGGCTTTGTTCCCCTGACCGAACATGAGATAGACCATTATGCCGAAAATTTCAAGGACATAGTGGATGCCGATTTCGTGATCTTCGCCTTCGACGGGCAAAAGCCGGTGGGCTCGCTGTGGGCCCTGCCGGATTACAATTACGTCATCAAAAAGCTGAACGGGAAAATGGGGCCGCTGGAGATGGCCAAATTCCTGTGGCACAAAAGAAAGATCACCCATGCCAGGGTGATGACCGCCGGGGTGGTCGGTGACTACCAGCATCGGGGCATCGAGGCCGGGCTGATCAGCCGGGTGTTCGAGAACGGTCTTAAAAAGGGCTATCGGACAGGGGAGCTGTCCTGGGTGCTGGAGAACAATACTATGATGAACCGGCTGGCCGAGGCGGTGGGGGCCAGGGTTTACAAGACCTACCGGGTGTATGAGAAAAAGATCGTTTGATTGTTCCCTGTTCGGAATTTAAATTTGTAGGGGAGGGTTTGAACCCCTCTCCTACAAATAAACCAAAAGGTTATATACAAAGGCCGCCCTAATTTTGGGCGGCCTCTTTTTGATCATTCTTTGCCGGCAAAAAATGCGGATTCCATAATTCGGTGATGAAAATGGCCAGCGCGGCCAGGCCGAACCCGGCGATGACGTCTATCACATAGTGCAGTCTTAAGAATACCGTGGCCAGTATCAGCAGAATCCCCACCGGCAGCAGGAAGGCGAACAGTTTTTTATGATGGACATGGGCGTAATACAACACGATCAATGTTATGCCGGTGTGCCCGGAGGGGAAACAATCCCTTTTGTTGAACTCGTTGGCGGTCAAAAAATCCAGGATCTGGTTGCCCCAGAACAGGCCCTTGACCGGGCCGGCCTGCTGGCCGGTCAGGGTGAAGCGCGGCCCGACGGCCGGCACCAGCAGATATCCCACGTAGGAGATGAAGAAACCCAGGGTCAAAGCCAAAAAGAGATGCTCCAGCTCGTGATGTTTCTGGTCGAAGTGCAAAAAGACCGCCAGGACCACCGGCAGAAAATAGTAGCTGGAATAGGCCAGGGCCAGCACGTCCACCATCCAGGGGACGGTGAAACGCTCCAGCCAGACGGTGGGATGGACCCCGAACAGGACATAGTCTATCTTGATCAGGTAGCTGTCCAGATCGGGCCGGATATAATGGGTGATGAAGCCTAGGCTCTGGAAGATGGGCAGGATCCCGGCGTAGGGCGCCAGGTGGCGCATGGTTTTGGTCAGCTTGTTGGGCCAGCGGGTGTTGAAGAATATCACCAGGGCGTAGGCCGCCAGGGTCAGCCCGTAGATATAAAAGATCTGCGGCCAGCCGTCGAGTTTGCGCAGGAAGATCACCGTCAGTAGGGAAAGCCCCAGGATGAACCACAGGTAGAGCCATTCCACCTTCTTCAATCGGATGTTTTTCATATTGGTAATTTTAGCATAGATGTAAAATAAGTTCAATAATTGAAAACCCCTCCCCTAGCGTTCAGCTTTCGTAAGCCGTAGCCTGCTTTTTTGGATCAAGGCTCATTACGGCGAAGTAGGCCATTAGGAGAGGGATAAAGGGTGGGGTCCTTTACTCCTTCACTGCTTTGCCCCAGGATTCCTTCAGCGGCACCGTCCGGTTCAGCACCAGCTTGCCTTCCCTGGAATCCGGGTCCACGCAGAAATAGGCCAGCCGTTCCAGCTGGATGGCCTGGCCGGGCTTGACCTGGGCCAGGGCCGGTTCGCATTTGCAATCGGATATCACTTTAAGCGAATCGGGATTTAGGTTGGCGATAAAATCCTGCCCTTCGGGGGCATCGTCGGGATTCTCCTTGGTGAACAACCGGTCATACAGCCGGGCCTCGGCCGTGATGGCATGCTTGGCCGACACCCAGTGCAATGTGGCCTTGACCTTGCGGCCGTCCGGGGCGTCGCCGCCCTTGGTGGCCGGGTCATAGGTGCAGCGCAGTTCGGTGATGTTGCCTGAAGCATCCTTGATGGCCTCGGTGCAGGTGATGAAATAGGCCCAGCGCAGGCGCACCTCGCGGCCCGGCGACAAACGGTAGAATTTCTTGTGCGGCTCCTCCATGAAGTCGTCCCGCTCCAGGTACAGTTCCCGGGAGAAGGGGACCTTTCGGGTGCCGGCGGTGGGGTCCTCGGGGTTGTTGACCGCCTCCAGCTCCTCGCTTTGGCCTTCCGGGTAATTGGTGATGACCACCTTGACCGGATTGAGTATCCCCATATAACGTGGCGCTCTTTTATTAAGGTCTTCCCGAACGTAATGCTCCAGCAGGGCATAATCCACCAGGCTGTCGCGCTTGGCCACCCCAATGCGCTCGCAGAAATTTTTGATGGCCAGCGGCGAGAAGCCACGGCGGCGCATCCCGGCCAGGGTGGAGAGCCGGGGATCGTCGTAGCCGTTCACCTTGCCGTCTTTTACCATATCGATGAACTTTCGCTTGCTCATCACGGTATAGGTCATATTGAGCCGGGCGAACTCCATCTGCCGGGGGTGATAGATGCCCAGCTGGTCCAAAAACCAGTCGTACAGCGGCCGGTGATCCTCGTATTCCAGCGAACACAGCGAATGGGTGATGCCCTCGATGGAATCCTCCAGGCCGTGGGCCCAGTCGTACATGGGGTAAAGGCACCACTTGTCTCCCTGGCGGTGGTGAGGGGTGTGCAGAATGCGGTACATCACAGGGTCGCGCAGGTTCAAATTCGGGTGGGTCATGTCTATCTTGGCCCTTAAGGTCTTGGAGCCGTCGGGGAACTCCCCGGCCCTCATCCGGCGGAACAGGTCCAGGTTCTCGTCAACCGAGCGGTCCCGGTGGGGGCTGTTCCTGCCCGGCTCGGTCAGGGTTCCCCGGGTCCGGCTGACCTCCTCGGCCGCCAGGTCGCAGACGTAGGCTTTGCCTTTTTTGATCAGCTCCTCGGCCCACTGATACATCTGCTCGAAATAATCCGAGGCGAAGAACAGCCGGCCGCCGAAATCGGCCCCCAGCCATTTGACGTCCTCTATTATGGCGTCCACGAACTCCTGCTCCTCCCTGGCGGGATTGGTGTCGTCGAAGCGCAGGTTGAACAGCCCGCCAAACTCTTTGGCGATGCCGTAGTCAATCCAGATGGCCTTGGCGTGGCCGATGTGGAGGTAGGCGTTGGGCTCCGGGGGAAAGCGGGTGTGGACCGATCTGAAGCGGCCGCTCTTTAGATCCTCGGCCACGGCCTCGCGGATGAAATTGGTGGCGGCCGCGCCTTCGATGGGGGTCTTGGTGTTTTCGGTGTTGTTCATAATCAACTCTTCTTTTAAACCACTAAGACACGAAGACACAAAAGGAACAATGATTTTTGTGTTCAGGGGGCATCTTGGCGGTTCCTGTTAGCCGTTTTGTCTGTTGTTTTAAAAAGATACGCTTAAAGCCAGTTTAAATCTTCGCGGGGACAAATAAGCCTGGTCATAGGGCACACGATTGGGATTGAAGGGATCGGAAATATAGTCACTCCAAGCCTGAACGTATGTCAAATATTTCTCGTTCTGATCTATCTGCCCGTCGCGGTTAAGATCACGCCATTTGCTGTAGTATGGATTTGGAATATTTACCGGAACGCCATTCTCGTCAATAGTATATGAAATGCTGTCCGGAATTGGTGATGAAGAAAAATCTTGAACGGATATTATATTACCATCATCATTTACTAAGCCGGTGACCGAATAAAGGCCGCTGACATTCTTTCGGTTGAATAAGTTCAGTATTTCCAGATCCAACGATAAGTTGATTTTATTGAAGTTCATTTTTTTGGATATCAACAGGTCGGTATACCAATAAGAAGGAAGCAGAGAGTCATTCAAATTGCCAATAGTAATTCCTTTCAGGTCTGTCTTAGTGTAAGGAAACCCGGTTCCTAAATTATTGGTCAGCCCAATCGTGATATTTGCCAAGGGGTGGAAGTTAGCTACCTTTGGCCCGAAATTATCGCTCGAATAAAAATTGGTTACAATATTAAATTTGCCGGATTGGTTGCAATTCATAACAATATTATTGCTGTCGTTACCTTTAATGGCTGACAGGGCCTTGCTATAGCTATAATTTAATTGCCCTAAAAAGTAATCTGTTTTATAATCTGTATTCAGTTCAAAACCCTTCACGGTTCCATAGTCGCCGTAATAATAGTCTGTATAAGTAAGCCCTGTGATTGAGTCCATTTTTGAACGTGATTGAAGAATATTATTAATATTTTTATAATAAAAGATAGCGGTTATAGATGTATTATTACCAATTTGCTGCTTAATGCCTGTTTCGTAAGCCGTGGTCGTTTGGTAATCAATCAAATTGCTTACAGAGTATAAAAAGCTCGTGCAAACCTCTTGATAAAAATCCTCCCAAGAGGGTAATTTTTTATAATGGTTATATCCAAAAGTTACCAGCGTGGATGGTGTCAAGGAATAACCAGTATTGGCTCTAAAACTGGTACCATTTTTTTCCTTTTCATAGGTTATTGTTGAGTCTAGGAGCCAATTATAATATTGCTGGTTAAAAGAATCCCCTAAATCCACATGATCAAATCGCAAGCCGACCATTAAGGAAATATTTTTATATATAAAAGCATCTTGAATATAAAATGTCCGGGTTTGTGGTTCAAAATCATAATATTCCTTGAAGGGAACCGGATCCCAGGGAAGAGTATTATTTTTCTTATAAACACGATATTTCTTTAGCTCACTACCCCCGGAAAGTTTGTTGTGTTCATTGATTTGTGAGGAAACGTCAAGTTTTCCCGAGGTATAATCCGAAAACGTTTTTTCCCACGTTCTGGCCAGCCCGTAAGTGTTAAATATACCGGTAACCCCATAAGGGTTATCAACGTTTCCGGAATTGTATGCCTGACCCTCGTAAGCATCATACATGCTGTCGCCGTCGGCATCGGCATCGGAAAGAAAGGCATAATCTTCCCACCAGCTTCTATTTTTCTCTGCTATGGTATCACGTATTCCTAATTGGGTCTGGCTGTGATGCTTGCTTAGCTTGAGAGTGTAGTTGATCTTGTTGGCGATGTTGTGTGTCCATGTCGCGCCCAGCAAGTGGGATTTTTGTAGTTTTGAATAATACCCGTCCAGATTATATTTGAAGGAGGCTGTATATTGGGCTTGTTGATCCCTGGTGGCTATGCCCAAGAGGCTCAATTTTGCGTCAAGTGGCTGTATCTTGTAGCTTGCTTTTCCCGTGATGCGGTATTTATTATAATCGCTGTGCGGCAGATATTCTGCATCGCTTTCCTTCCAGCCACGCAACCAACCGTTGGCGATTCGTTCTGCCTTTTCTGCCTGCCATGCTCCATCAGAGGAATCTGCCCAATCGCCTTTCCAGTCGGTCAGGCCCATGGTATCGTCGTTGGTGGCCACATATTCGGCATGGCTGTATTGAAGGGTGTCCGCCCAAAGATAATCCTTACTGGGATCAGGGATATAAAATTTCTCCGGCATAAAACAGGGCCGAATATCGTCGCCGTTATCGGTCTCGGCCGAAAGTAAGTATGATATATTCCTATAGAACGGCAGAGCTCCGCCAAGCGCCGTTTCAAATTTATTACCATTACGGCTTGGCTCTGTGGACCATTTGCCGAAAATGTTGAATTTTCCCGTATAGTCCTTGGTTTTGAAATTAACCAAACCGCCCATTGCGTCTCCGGTTTCGGCACCCCAGCCGCCAGTAGTTACGGATAATTCTTCAATAGCCGCCAAATTGATAGGGATAGCGATCTCTCCGGTGTATTGTTCGGTTACATTGAAACCGTCTATGAAATAGGCTATCTCATCGGAACGGCTTCCCCGGAAATAAAGCGAGCCATTTCCGTTCACCACTCCGTTGGTAGCCGATAATACTGTGATGATATTGGCATTGGGCGTGGTGGCTATCTCCCCGGAATAAACAACTCTAGTGCCAGGCGCAGATGGTTTATAATTGGAGGTTACTCCATAAACGCCGCCACCTACGGGTCTTACTATAATAGTGTCGGCCGCCAATGTGTCATTGGCCGGGACGGCAATCGTAATTTCAGTACTATCTGTTTTCAATGTATCCGGAACGGGAATGGTTTCCTGGGCGCCGGCCAAAAGAGGTAAAGAAAGGATCGTGTAAAACAGGACAAACGAAAAATACCGTTTCATATTGATCCTTTTTAGCTTGGTTTAGATAATAATTTTATTCCCGATGTAATTCTTCCGATAGTCTCCTCTTTTCCCAGCACCTCCGCCAGGTCAATGGCCCCGCCGGGCGAGCTTTCCTTGCCGGATAGGGCGGTGCGTATGGGCCACAGCATCTGCCCGGTCTTCAGCCCCTTTTGTTCTATCAATTTAAAAAGCGTATCATGTATGGCCTGGTGCTCCCAGCTTCCCAACTTCTCCAGTTCGGACAGGGCCAATTTCAGCGACTCCAGCGAAACGGCCGGGTCGGTCTTCATCTTCTTGTTCACGTAAAGCGAAACATCGTATTCCGGCAGGGTGTCTATAAAATCCACAATGGCCGGTATGTCGCTCAATACTTCAGTTCTCAATTGAACCAGCTTGCTGAGTTTAAGAAGATCGATATCCGTTCTTTTAATGGCCTTCTGGTAGTAGGGCATTGCCATCTGGTTGAACTGCTCGGGGGCCAGCTTGCGGATATACTCGGCGTTCATCCACTTCAGCTTGTCGGGATCGAAGATGGCCGGAGAATTATTCAGCCCGGAGACCGAGAATATCTGCTTTAACTCATCCAGCGAGAAGATCTCCCGGTCATCCTTGGGATTCCAGCCCAGCAGGGCAATATAATTGACAATGGCCTCCTTGAGATATCCCTGGTGGTAAAAATCCTCGAAGGAGGCGTCGCCCTCCCGCTTGGAGAGCTTTTTGCCGGCGGCCTTCATGATCAGCGGCAGATGGATGTAGGCCGGGATCTCCCAGCCCATGGCCTGGTAGATCAGATTGTATTTCGGCGCTGAAGAAAGATATTCGCTGCCCCGGATGACGTGGGATATCTGCATCAGGTGGTCGTCCACCACGTTGGCGAAATTGTAGGTGGGCAGGCCATCCGATTTGAGCAGGATGCCGTCCTCCAGGGTGTCGTTCTCCACCGTCACCGAACCGTAGACCATATCCTGGAAGGTGGTCGTTCCTCCGCGGGGGATCCTCTGCCGCACCACACAGGGTTCGCCGCTGGCAGCCCGCTTTTGGGCCTCGGCCGGAGCGATCTCCCGGCAGGGGTCCTGATATTTGAAGACGGTCTCCTTGCCCCCGGCTTCTTTGCGCAAAGACTCCAATTTTTCCTTGCTGCAGAAGCAGTAGTAGGCCCCGCCCCGGGAGATCAACTTTTCGGCCCATTCCTTGTAGATGCCCTTGCGCTGGCTCTGGACATACGGTCCGAATGGTCCGCCGATATCCGGCCCCTCGTCATGTTCCAGGCCCACCAGGTTCAGGGTATTATAGATCACTTCGACCGACCCCTCCACCAGGCGCTCCTGGTCGGTGTCCTCGATCCGCAGGATGAACTGGCCGTTCCTGGCGCGGGCGATCAGGTAGGCATACAGGGCGGTCCGTAAATTGCCGATATGCATGTAGCCGGTGGGGCTGGGGGCGAAGCGGGTCCTTACTGGTATTGGCATAAAGTGGAATGAACTCTTTCTGAAATTTTGGTTTATAACTTATCAAACCGAACGATCAATGGCGGTCATTTTGTTTTTGTCATTCCTGCGGAAGCAGGAATCCACGTTTTTCAGGATTCCCGCCGGAGTTAACTTTTGGATGCCTGCCTGCGCAGGCATGACGGGAGGCGGGTATGACAATATAATAGAAATGCGCTTATATAGAGAAGGGGACCAGATCGGTTGGGTTATCTATTCCGCGATATCAGGTAATAAACATTGGCGATCACCGCCAGGTCGGCCACAAAGCCGATGGCGTCCTTCCAGAAGAACCGGGCGTTGCGCGGGATCATCACGGTATCGCCGGGCTTCAGGGCCGGAATGGCAACCTGCTTGGTGCTGTTAAGGTATTTGTCGATATTTATCTTCTGGTTGAGCCGTTTGGCTCCATCGTGGCTCGACAGCCTGACCCGGGAGAGGGCGGCATACTGGGTGGGGCCGCCGGCCCGGGACATAAGGTCCAGCACCGTCGAGCCGTCCGGCACCCGGTACATGCCGGGACTGTTGACCTCGCCCCAGACGTGCACCTCTATCAGCAGGCGCTGGCCGGCGTCCATGTAGAACTCCTCCTTTTTGAAGGAGGGGGCATCCTGGGCCATGATAAAGGATGAGCCCGGGATCGTAACCACCAGAGAAAGTATCGCTAGTTTGACCATCAGTTTCATATTTAACACCCCGCTTGAGTTTCAAATATATTTCACCGCAAAGAACCGATGCAGCCGTTATCGGATCCCTGCGGTGAATCGAAATGACCGATATCTGTATTGTTAGCCCTTGATCTTCTTCAGGCGGTCCTTG
Organism: Candidatus Edwardsbacteria bacterium RifOxyA12_full_54_48; assembly: GCA_001777915.1. Lineage (NCBI taxonomy): Bacteria > Candidatus Edwardsiibacteriota > Candidatus Edwardsbacteria bacterium RifOxyA12_full_54_48. Next base: position 521,873 of record MFFN01000004.1, read on the forward strand.
GCCTTGGCCAGGTAATCCTTGGCCTTGGCGTGTCCGGGATCGGATTTTAAAAGCTGCTGGAAGGTCTTGACTGCCTGGTCGTATTCCTCGTTCATATACTGCTTGACGCCGGTCTTGTAAAGATCGGTGATCTGGTCGGCCGAAAGTTTGGCCGAGGCGGCCGGCTTGGGCGCTGCGGCTTTGGGTTTTTCGACGGCCGCTGGCTGGAGGGCTGTTTTCCTGGTGACGGCCGGTTTGGCCGGCGGCGCGGCCGGGGCGGAGACCGCCGGGGGCTGGTATGTCCGGCGGGCGGTGGTATTATAAGCCACCGGGGCGGCAGCGATGGGCTGCAGGGCCAGTTCGTTTACGGCATCCTTGCGGTCCCTGGCGGCCACCTCTATGCTTTGCGAGCGGTACCCCTCGGCAGAGATGGACAGGCTGTACTTCCCCGGGGGCGCCTGGGTATTGTACTCCCCGGTCCGGGGATCGGAGCTGAATTCCGGCAGGTCCTTGCCCACGAAACTGAAGCTGGCCGCCACGGGCTGGCCGGTGGCGGCATCGACCACCGTGCCCTTGATGGTGCCCAGTTTGCGCTTGAGGGTCAGGTCCCATTTTTCCTTCTTGCCCGGCTCCACCTTGATCTTTCTCTCCAGCCAGCGGTAGCCGTTGGCGTAGATGTGGATCTTATAATCGCCCGGCGGCAGCTCGGTCAGGTATTTGCCGATATCATCGCTGACGGACCCCGGGAGCCCGGCCCCGGGGAAGGTGATCATGCCCTTCATGGGCACCCCGGTGTCACGGTCCTTGATCATCCCGGCGATGGCCCCGGTGATCACCCCGGAGATGGCCCGGCCGGCGCTGGCCGGAAAGTCCAGCCCCAGATTGATCTGCCAGGGGGCCGAGGCCCTGGTCAGGCCGATGTCGGCCGACAGGGATATGCCCAGGATGTCCAGCGGGACATAATGGATGCCGGGGGTGAACCGGGCCTCGGTGCGGTCATAGCCCCGGCCCGAAAGCACCAGGGAATCCGGCAGGGAATCCTTGGCCGAGCCCATCCGCAGTTCGGACGAGACCTCGGCAAAGGCGGAAAACTTCTGGCTGAAGCCGTATTCGTATCCCGCCCCGGCCGGGACCTGGGGCCGCTGGTCGCCCCGGGTCAGAAAGCCCAGGTTGGCATACAGGGTGGACTGCCTGAGGTTTATATCGCCCAATATCTTGGCCCCAAAATCCAGCTGGCCGGTCTGGGACGGTCCGTCGTCATATTTATCCTTGTCCACGGGAACCGAGATGATGGGCATTATTCCCAGATCCACCATTTGGTCGGCCAGGGCCAGGCTGTACTTGCCGGAGATGGTGATGTCGCCGGGACAGCCCAGGGTGTTGTCCAGGCCCTCGCCGCCCGGGCTGGTGATGGTCCACTGCTCGCCGTGGGCCACTCCGCTCAGCAGCAGCGACATGTTTGGCAGGGGGGCAAAGCTCAAAAGCTGGTAGCTCCAGATGTCGTTGTAGGAGTTTTCGGCCCCGGCCAGATAGGAGACCCTCTGCTGGCCGTAGCTGGAGAATGAATTCACCGTGCGATAGCCGAACATCGAGCCGGTCTTGGCCGATTGCAGATGCACCAGCCCCGGCCCGCCGATGATCGGGAACCGGGCGGCCCAGGAGAGCGCTGCCGTGAGGGCCAGCACCACGGTCAGGCGGAATAATAATTTCATAAAAAGGAACTATCCTCTAATTTTCTTCAAGCGTTCCTGGCTCTTTTTCAGATAATCCCGGGCCTTGGTATTCCCGGGGTCGGACGCCAGCAGCTTCTTGAAGGTGGCCACGGCCTTGTCGTATTCTTCGCTCATGTACTGCTTGACCCCGGTCTTATAAAGGGAGGCCACCTCCTCGGGGTTTAAGCCGGGCGCCTTGGGAGCCGGCTTTCTTTCCGGTTTGGGCTTTGCCACCACAGCCACCGGCGGCTTGGCCGGTTTCTGAACCACCGCCGGCTGGACCGGCTTGGGCTTGGGAATGGGCTGCAGGACGATATTCTGAACGGATTCTTGCTTGTCGGTCAGGCTGATGCTGGCCTGAAAAGGCTGATAGCCGTCGGCGGCCACGCGTAGGTCGTATTTCTTGGGGGCGGCCAGGGTCAAGCTGAAACCGCCGGTAGCCTGGTCGTTGTGGTATCTGTCTCCGTTCCCGTTCAGGGTGATCACGGCCGGCACCGGCCGGCCGGTGCCGGCATCGGCCACCTGGCCCTTGATGATGCCCTCCCGGGGGCTGAGGGTCAGGTCCCAGGACTGCGATTCGCCGGATTTGACCTCCAGCTTCCGGTCAACCGTCCGGAAACCGTTGGCCATCACCTTGATATTATAGGTGCCGGGATTAAGTTTTAACTGATAGCTTCCGTTGGGCTGGCTGACCACCGCCGGCATATCGGTGCCGGGGAAGCTGATCATGCCCCTGATCGGCTGGTTGGTCTGGCGGTGTTTTATCAGGCCGGCGATGGTCCCGGGCATGATGATGGATCTGATAAGTCCGGCGGCGGCCGGAAAATCCAGCCCCAGAACCAACTGCCAGGAAGGAGTGGCCCTGGTCAGCCCGATGTCGGCGGCCAGGTTTACTCCCAATAAGGGAAGCGGCACAAAACGAAGCCCCGGGGTTATCCGGGCTTCGGTGCGATCGAAGCCCCGCCCGGAAAGTATCAAGGAATCCGGCAGGGAATCTTTCTTGGAGCCGATCCGCAGTTCGGCCGAGGTTTCCATGAAGGCCGAGAAGCGGTTGTTTATTTCATAATTGACACCCAGCCCGGCCGGCACCTGGGGGCGCTGGTCGCCGCGGGTCAAGAAACCCACGTTCACCAGGATGCTCATTTTATCCCGGGCCATATCTGTCAGCAGCTTGCCGCCGAAATCCACCTGGCCGGTCTGAGACGGGGAATCCTGAAATTTCTCTTTATCCATCGGAATGGTGACCATCGGCATAAAGGCCAGATCAACCATGCCGTCATAAAGCTGGAGGCCGTATTTGGCGGCTATGGTAAAATCGCCGGGGCAGCCCAGGGTATTGTCCAGGCTGTCTCCGCCCGGGCTTTTTATGCTCCATTGCTCGGCATGGGCCAGGCCCACCACCATAAACGCCAGGTTATCCATCGGCGAATAGTTCACCAGGTTGTAGCTCCACAGGTCGTTATATGAATTATCGTCGCCCGGCAGATACGATACTTTCTGACCGCCGTAATTGGTGATGGTATTGAAGCTTCTGAAGCCAAAGCCCTGTCCGGCCTTGGCCGACTGCAGATGGATCAGGCCCGGGCCGCCCAGCAGGGGGAAACGGGCGGCCTGCGCGGCGGGCAGCGTCAGAAACAGGGATATTGTGATCAATAGATATTTTTTCATGGTCCGTCTCCAAAATAGGGGTTGAGGGGCAAATGCCCCTTTGGGTTGTATGGAAAAATTACATAAAATACTACAACCCGAGTATCATAGATTAGCACATTTAGGCAATAAATGTCAATATTGTTGACAAAATAAATTGCTTTATAATAAGAACTTGCGTTTTTTCAGGATGGTCATTAATTTCTTGATTTTAATCCGAAGTTCCAGTATCATTAAACTCTATGGACCGCCACTTTATAGATGTGATGAAATCGAACCACACCATAGCCGCCATAGCCACCGGCCCGGGGCCGGCCGCCCTGGCCATGATCAGGATCTCCGGCTCGGATTCGGCCCGGATCGGCGACGCCATTTTCACCGGGAGCCTGAAACCATCGGCGATGGAAAGCCATTTACTGCATTACGGCCACATCGTCGATGCCGGTGGAGCCCGGCTTGACGAGGCCATGCTGGTGGTTTTAAGGCCGCCGCATTCCTTCACCGCCGAGCAGATGGTGGAGATCACCTGCCACGGGGGTGGGGCGGCGGCCGGAGCGGTCCTGGAGGCGGCCCTGGCGGCCGGCGCCCGGCCGGCCCGGCCGGGGGAGTTCTCGTTGCGGGCCTTTCTCAACGGACGGATAGACCTGGCCCAGGCCGAGGCGGTGTGCGACATCATCAATGCCCGGACCGGCACCGCCGCCCGGGCCGCGCTGGAAAGGCTCTCCGGGGGTCTCTCCCGCAAGATCGCCGCCGTCAGGGAGAGCCTGCTGGATGCGGCCGCCTTGGTGGAGTCCCTGATAGACTTTCCCGAGGAGGATATTCCTCCGGCCGAATCCGGCAAATTGATAAATGATATCGACCGGGCAAGGGAGCAGATCGCCAGGGTCCTGGCCGGCAGCAAAGCCGCCATGGTATTAAAGGACGGGGCCCGGGTGGTCATCGCCGGCCGGCCCAACGTCGGCAAATCCAGCCTGTTCAACATGCTGCTTAAAGAAGAGAAGGCCATCGTCACCGAAACCCCCGGAACGACCAGAGATGTGCTGGAGGGCTGGATAGACATCGGGGGCATCCCCGTCCGCCTGTTCGATACCGCCGGCCTCAGGGATACGCTCGATGAGATCGAGTCCCATGGCATGGAACGGGCCCGGGGCAAGCTGGAGCAGGCCGACCTGGTGCTGTTGGTGCTGGACGGGACCGGGCCGATGGACCAGGAGGATGAAAAGCTTTTATCCCAAACCGAAAAATATGCCCGTTTGATCCTGGTGAACAAATGCGACCTGTCGCAATCTCTGGTGAACGGCACTGGCGGATCGTGGCTGAAGATATCGGCCGTCACCGAAGAAGGTTTGCCGGAACTGGAGTCTTCCATTGTGGCCCGGCTTACCGACGGACAGGGCATCGAGCCCGGGGCCGCCTCGGCCGCCAATGCCCGGCAGGCGCAGCTGATGGGGGAATGCCTGAAGCACCTGGAAGTCGCCAGAAATGGCCTACAGCAGAAGCTGTCTTACGATCTTTTGGCCAGCGATCTCAAGGCCGCCATCGATGCTTTGGGCCAGATAACCGGCCAGACCATAGGCGATGATATTCTGGACAGGATCTTCGAAAAATTCTGCATAGGCAAGTGACAATAGTTATTCGTTAATGGTTGATAGGGATATTTTTGCGAAATAAAAAGCAACATAATTAAAGGAGGAAAGCAATGAAACGCCTGGCACGTTCACTGATCTTAGCCATCATGGCCGCTCCCTCACTGTTGCTGGCCGAGCCATGGCAGGCCACCCTGGACGCCAACCTGCTGGCCACCCAGAACGCCTACAGCAACAGCTGGACCGGCGGGGAGGCCGGGGCCCTGTCCTGGGCCACCAACTGGAATTTTGTGGGGCAGAGACAGTTCAACGCCAGATGGCACAGCAAGAACACCATCAAGCTGGCCTTCGGACAGACCCACAGCCAGGAGCAGGAGAGCAAGCGCTGGATGAAGCCGGTCAAATCCACCGACCTGATCGATTTCGAATCTATGTGGCGGATGACCCTGGGGCTGTTCGTTGACCCCTTCGCCGCGGTCCGGCTGGAGTCGCAGTTCCTGGACGCCAGCCAGCCCGATAATATCCGTTACGGCAACCCCCTGAAATTCACCGAGAGTTTGGGCGCGGCCAAATCCCTCTTCAAGGAGAAGGACCGCGAACTGACCTTCCGGCTGGGCGCGGCCCTCCACCAGGAGGCCAACCGGGGGGTGATCATTGATCTGGCCGGAACCAAACAGGATTTTTCCAGCAACAACGGCGGCGCCGAGTTCGTGGCCGACTACAAGACCCCGGTGGGTTCCGACAAGATATCCTTTGCCAGCAAGATGACGGTCTACAAGGCGGTGTTCAGTTCCCAGAAGGATGAATTGGCCGGGCTGCCCGGCCAGGATTACTGGAAACAGCCGGACGTCGGCTGGGAGAACACCCTGGTGGCCAATATCAGCAAATACCTGATGGTCAACCTTTACCTGCAGATGCTGTACGACAAGGAGGTGGACCTGCGGACCCGGTTCAAGCAGACCCTGTCGCTGGGATTGACCTATTCCATCAAATAATTTTTTAAAAGGATAAAGACCATGTTCAAAGAATTCAAAGAATTCGCCCTGCGGGGCAACGTGCTGGACCTGGCGGTGGCGGTGATCATCGGCGGGGCCTTCGGCAAGATCGTGTCCTCCATGGTCAACGACATCATCATGCCCCCCATCGGGCGGCTGATGGGCAAGATGGATTTCAGCCAGCTGGTGATACCGTTGGCCAGGCCGCAGGGCATGGAATTCACCAAGATCACCCTAAAATCCGCCACCGAAGCCAATATTGCGGTCATCAAGATCGGCCTGTTCATCAACAATGTGATCGATTTTGCCATCGTGGCCTTGGTGATATTCCTGGTGATCCGGCTGGTCAACAAGCTCAAGAAGCAGCCGGTCCCGGTTCCGGCCCAGCCCACCACCAAGGAGTGCCCGTTCTGCTTCTCGGCCATAGCCCTCAAGGCGGTGCGCTGCCCCAACTGCACCTCGGAGATCAAGCTTCCGGCGTAGAACGATGGTATCATTGAATATACCGAAGCATAAACCGCTTTAGGAGATTATGCCTTTTACCGCCGCCCATCCCGCCATGATCCTGCCCATCAAGGCCAGATGGCCGAAATATTTCAGCCTGACCGCTTTGGTGGTGGGCAGCATGGCCCCGGATTTCGAGTTCTTCATCCGCTTCTATCCGCTGCGGGGGCCGGGCCATACCCTGCTGGGATCGCTGTATTTCAACCTGCCGCTGGTATTCCTGACGGCGCTGTTGTTCCATTATGTGGTGAAAAAACCCCTGATATATTGCCTGCCGGGATCCCTGGGCAGCCGTTTTTATGCGATGGCCGGGGACAGATGGTCCATCGCCACCCCCAGGAATTTTCTGGTCTTCACCTATTCAGCCCTAGCCGGCATGCTGACCCATTTCTTTCTGGACGCCTTCACCCACCCTTTGCAGATGTTCAGGGATCTGGCGCCGGTTTTGATGAGCCACCTTTTCACCATTCGTTTTTACGGTGCGGAATATAAAGTGCCGGCCCATAATGCCATTCATCTGGCGGTGACGGCCATCGGCCTGGGGGTGATCCTTTATTACATCATGAAATTGAAACCGGCCGCGGCCGGAGAGAAAAGAAGGATCGGACAGCTTTTCAAGTGGGCCTATTGGGGCTTTGGCCTGGCCCTGGCGGTAGCCATCACGGTCCTGCGCACCATTCAGATCAGGGGCCGCCCGGGGATCGGGTTTTTCGAGCACTACGGGGTCACCTTCCTGAGCGGTTTGATACTGGGATTCCTGGCGGTATCCCTGGTTTACAGGGCTTTCCGGGAATTTCGATAGCCCGGATCAGGGGCCACGGCCTGAAGCGAAAGCAAGCCAAATTTCGGCTTGCTTTTTGCGCTTTAAATATGATAGCCTATGATGTCTGGAACTGTTTCATGATAAAGGAGCCCCATGGATGATAACAAGGTCAAGGAATTGCTGGGTGAGCTGGAGGCTTCTCTGGTAAACTCGCCCCACCTGGCGGTGATGATACTTGACAAGGACATGCAGATCGTCTGGCATAACAAGCGTTTCGGGGATGAATTCGGAGAGTCCGGAGAGGTCGTCGGGAAGAGGTGTTTTGACATCACCGCCGCCGGAAAGCCCCATGCCGGATGTCCTTTGAAGGTCTCCCAGAAGGAGGGCAGGAACACCAAGGGGTATTTTGACATGGGTGACAAATTATTCTTCTTTCTGACCATTCCGCTAAAGGATGGCTATGCTGCCAAGGTGCATACCTATCTTCCCAAGGATGGGCAGGGGAAGATAGAGGAGATCTGACCATGAACCCGGTTCTGGCGTCTATCTTGAGAATTGCTCTGGTATTGGTCTTTTTCCTGTGTTTGGGGTTGGTGCTTTTTTACCTATACCAGGACAAAATGATCTTTTATCCCCAGAAGATCAGCCAGGCCGAGGTCGAAGGCATAAGCAAGAACTTCAAAAATGTTGAAGAAATAAGCCTGAAGGCAAAAGACGGGGTGGTTCTCAAAGGATGGTTTGTTAAAGACAGTACTGACGGCAGATCAAAAATACTGTTCTATTTCGGCGGCAACGCCGAGGAGGTTTCGTATCTGATAGAAAAAGCCCCGGAGTTCAAGGGCTGGTCTCTGGTTCTTTTAAACTACCGGGGATACGGCCAGAGCGGGGGCAAGGTGAGCGAAAGATCGCTTTATAGCGATGCGCTAGAGATATATGATCATTTTATCAACCGGAAGGATATAAAAGACCCCAAGATCGCGGTCATGGGCCGGAGCATCGGCACCGGTGTGGCCACCTATCTGGCCAGCAAAAGAAAGGCCGATGCCGTGGTTTTGGTATCTCCATACACCAGCCTTAAAGATGTGGCAAAGGCGCATTATCCGTTTTTGCCAGTGGGATTGATACTAAAATATAAGTTCGATTCTATAAAGCGGGCTCCGGAGATCAAAGCATCGGGGCTGATCTTGGTGGCCACGGAGGACAGGACCATCCCGCCCCGGCAATCATACCAGCTGGCAGAAAAATGGGGCGGGAAGGTTAAGATAAAGGAATTTGCCGGGGCAGACCACAACTCGCTCAGCGGAGACAGCGGGTATTGGGCGGCCATAACAGCGTTCTTGGACGGAATATAACTTTTATATAAGACAAGAATGAGAACCAAGCCAAACATAATAATCCGTCTGGCTAGGAAAACCAACCTTAACGACTGGCTATTCATGCGCCGGGCGTTGTGGCCCGATTGTCCGCCCAAAAAACACCGGGAGGAGATGGCCCAGATCCTGGCCGACGGGAAGGACCAGCCGGCCTGGGTGGCCGAATCCCTTTCCGGGGAAATCATCGGCTTTCTGGAGGTCTCGGTCCGCAACTACGCCGACGGGGTCGGCCGGCAGGATGTCGGCTATCTCGAGGGCTGGTATGTAAAACCCAAGTACCGCAAGCAGGGGGTGGGCCGGGCGCTGGTCAAAACCGCCGAGGAATGGGCTGTCCGCAGTGGTTTTTCGCATATGGGTTCTGATACCTGGGTCGGAAATAGGGGCAGCTACAGAGCCCACCGGGCCATGGGTTACCAGGATGTCGGCCGGGACGTGCATTTTGTTAAAAAATTAAATATCAAAAATAAAAGATAAAATCTTTTATTAAGGAGGACCCATGTTCGAAGGAAAGAAGGTCCGTTTAAGGGCCTATCGAAAAGAGGATATCCCGCAGGCCCTGGAATACATCAACGATCCCGAAGTGAAAAAGAACCTGGTGATAGGGATTCCCTTCCCCCTGAAACTGGAGGACGAGGAGAAGTTCTTCAATGACATGAGCGCGTTCAAGGATGCGTATTCGTTTGCCATAGAGACCTTGGACGGCTCGAAATACATCGGCGGCTGCGGGACAAACAAGGTCGATTGGAAGAACCGCTACGCCATGGTGGGCATATTCATCGGCGACGAGCAATACCGGGGCAAGGGGTACGGCAGCGATGCCATGAGGGTTTTATTGCGCTTCATCTTCGACGAGATGAACCTGGACAAGGTCAAGCTGGAGGTGTTCTCCTTCAACCAGCGGGCTATCAAAAGCTATGTTAAATGCGGCTTCCGCCAGGAAGGGGTGCTGCGGCAGGAGATATTCCGGGAGGGGAAATACCACGATGTGATCATGATGGGCATCCTGCGGTCGGAATGGGAGAAGCTGAACAGTTAGTTTGGTGGATGGATTGATAATAGACATTAGGAACATTACGGCCAAAGATCTGCCAACGGTCGGCAACAAGGCGGCCAACCTGGCCCGGCTGATGTCTTCGGGATTCAGCGTTCCCGACGGGTTTTGCCTAAGCGCCGAGGCTTATTGGCAGGCCCTGGTTCAGGGACATAGAGGCAAAGAGCTGGGGGATCTTTTAAGGAACATCGATCCGGGCCATGCGGAGAGGGTCCGGGACATTGCCCATGCCATATCCGAATTGTTTGACAAGGTATCCATCCCCGATGAAATGGCCGGGAAGATCAAAAATAAATACCGGTCTGGTTTCACCGATAACGATCTGGCCGCGGTGCGCTCGTCGGCCACCGCCGAGGACCTGCCCGGCCTCTCCTTTGCCGGACAATATGACAGCTTCCTCAACCTCAGGGGAGCCGACGATATCTTGCCGGCAATAAAAAAAGTCTGGGCTTCCCTGTGGTCGGAGAGGGCCATTGTCTACCGGGAAAAGAACGGCATCAGACAGGACGATCTCGCGATGGCGGTGATCATCCAGCGGATGGTGCCGGCGGATGTCTCGGGCGTGGCGTTCACCGCCCATCCCGTCTCGGGCGACCGGGGATCCATTCTTATCAATGCCGTCCGCGGCCTGGGGGAAGAACTGGTGTCGGGGAAGACCAAACCCGATCAATACCAGATCATAAAGGGTTCTTTCCAGATCGAAAAGGACCTGTCTGGTAACGAGCCACTGTTGTCGGACGGCAGGATAAAGGAATTGACAGGCATTGCCCTGAAGATAGAAAAGCTGTTCGGCTGTCCCCAGGATATCGAATGGGCTTTTAATAAAGATAAATTTTATATCCTGCAATCGCGGAATATCACGGCAGCAGAAAACAACCAACCGCCCTTCCCGGTCATCTGGGGAAATACCGCCACCCGGGAGATCCTGAAAAACACGCCGGTCTACTGGTCCAACTGGAACACCCGGGAGAACATGCCCTATCCGTTGAAGCCGCTCAGCTGGTCGTTCTTCAACGATTTTCTGGTCCCGGCCATCAACCGGGCCATCTGGGGAGTGGCCCCGGGATCACCGATCTATCATTACAGCCACATCATCGACCTGGTGAACGGGCGCACCTATTGGAACATGAACCTGCTCTACGGACATCCGTTATTTCGCAGGATCATGCGGCCCATCATGGGGCGGATAGACCATGAGGCCACGGTCTTTTTCGAAAAGGCCTACCATAACGGGGATCTGCGGCCGGCGGCACTGCCGATAAACCCTTGGCAGAAGATGATCGTCGCAGCCACCGCCCTGAAGTGCTATCTGGGATTTCCCTGGTTCATGAGCCTGAAGCAGATCTACCGGCAATGCGACGAATACTGGGTTTTGGCCGACCAGTATGATGCCACCCCCCTGGAGGGGAAATCCAGCCGGGACCTGCTGGAGGAGGCCCGGCTGTTCGGGTTCGTCACCGCCCGGTATGCCTTTCCCCTGCTGTTCATCGCCAGCAAGGCGGTCATGGCGTTTGATGTCATCAAGCGATTGACCGGCGAGTGGCCCGGCTTCAGATACGAGGATCTGATGCTCGGCATCAAGGGGAACAAGACCACCGAGGCGGCCCTGGAGCTTTTCAAGCTTTCGCGGATGCCGGAAACCGTCAGGGGAATATTCGAACGATCGGATGTTTCCCGGTGTGAAGAGTTTGAAACCGCCTTGGCAAAATATCCGGAGGGCCAGGACTATCTTGCCAGGGTCAACAAATTTCTTGATGCCTACGGCCACCGGGGGATGAAGGACCTGGACATGGGCTATCCCAGCTGGGGCGAGGATCGCAGTTATGTTTACCAGATGATAAAGAGCTATCTGCAATTCGGCCCGGGCGATATCGATCCGATAAAGCAATTCGAGCAGTCGGTGGCCAGGCGCCGGCAACTGATAAAAACCGCCAAAGAACGCCTGTCTAAAAATCCAGGGGACAGAATATTACCCGTCCGGCGCTGGCTGTTTCAGAAGATGGCGGATGTCATCCACGACTGCCTGCCCCTGCGGGAGAACGAGAAATTCTACGGCATCCGGTGCTTTCCCGGCAGCCGCCGGATAGTGTTGGAGATAGGCCGCCGCTATTGTGAAAAAGGTTTACTGGATGACCGGCAGGACATCTTCTATCTGACGGTGGGGGAGATAATGGATATCGAGAGCGGGAGATTTCCCGAAACCGGAAATATCAAGCAGTTCCTTCAAAAAAGAAAGGACGATTGGCAAAGCCAGGTGGATTCCGATCCGCCGTTCATCCTCCGCAGCGACGGTCGGCAGTGGCGGAACACCAACCAGAAGCCTCAGGAAGGAAATGTCCTGCGCGGGGTGGGGGCCTCTTCCGGCCGGGCCACCGGCCGGGCCCGGATCATCCGGGACCCTTCGCAGGCCCGCCTTTTCAACAAGGGCGAGATCCTGGTGGCGCCCTATACCGAGCCGGGCTGGGCCCCGCTGTTCCTTATGGCCAAAGCCCTGGTGATGGAGGTGGGCGGGGCGCTGTGCCACGGGGCCATCGTGGCCCGGGAATACGGCATTCCGGCGGTGGTGGGTGTGAACCGGGCCACCTCGGAGATAAAGGACGGGGACCAGATCACGGTGGACGGGAGCAGCGGGGAAGTGATAATAAATAAATGAAAAGTTAAAAATAAAACATAAAAAACAAGGATTCGCCATGCCAAAGAAAAACTATGGACTGACATTATTGGGTAAAAAGGTCACCAGGCCCGGCGGCAAGTTGGAGGCCTTTCCCAACAAGTATCCCAAAAGGGACTACCAGGTGGTGCTGGAATCGGCCGAGTTCACCGCGGTCTGCCCCATCACCGGGCAGCCGGATTTCGGGACCATCACCATCAACTACGTGCCGGACAGGCTGATCATCGAATCCAAATCCTTAAAACTTTACCTGTGGTCCTTCCGCAACCAGGGCATCTTTCACGAGGAGGCGGTCAATAAAATATTGGATGATATCGTCAAGATCGCCAAGCCCCGCCGCTGCAAGGTGACCGGGTTCTTCAATGCCCGGGGGGGTATTGCTATTAACGTAAGCGCCAGCTATAATTGCGAGGAGAAGTAATCATTTTGGCTGAGAACTGACCGTCACCCTGAGAAGTCAATATTGGTTGGCAAGCCGAATGGGTGACTTGGTCATCCCTCAACCGGTGTTGCTTCGTTGTGTCCTCGGGATGACAGCATGGATCGTTTAGTTTGCATGGCAATGCGGTCCTCTCGCGATGACCGGACCACTGTCACCCCGAGAAGGCAATCTTGGTTGACAAACTGAATGGGTGACATGGCCATCCCTCAACCGGCATTGTTTCGTTGTGCCCTCGGGATGACAATAAATTAGAAGATAGCAATCATATCAACCATAAGGAGACAGCATGTATTACGTGTCCGCCGTCCAGCATTTTTCCGCGGCCCACAGCTTGCGGGGCTACCAGGGCAAGTGCGAGAACCTGCACGGCCACAACTACAAGGTGGAGGTGGAGCTTAAAGGGCTGGAGCTGACCAAGAACGGCATGGTGGTGGATTTCACCGATCTGCGGGCGGCCCTGGACAAGGTCCTGGCCCGGATGGACCACAAACATCTCAACGAGATCAAGCCGTTCGACAGGATCAACCCCACCGCCGAGAACATTGCCAAGCTGGTCTACGAGGAGATGCTGCTGAAATTCAGCGCCAAAAAGATCAAGGTCAGCCAGGTGGTGGTGTGGGAAAGCGAAGGATGCAAGGCCACCTATGGGCCTAAATAAAAAAGCCGTGATCCTGCTGTCCGGCGGGCTGGATTCGGCCACCGTCCTGTTCTGGGCCATAAAGAAAGGCTATCATCCGCAGGCCCTGATATTCGACTACGGCCAGCGGCACAGCCGCGAGGTGGCATCGGCCAGGGCGTTGTGCAAAAAGACCGGCGTGCCCTTTCGGGTCATTTCCATAAAACTGCCCTGGCAGGGCAGCAGCCTGCTGGATAAAAAAACCACACTGCCCAGGGCCGGAAGCGTGAAGAATATCGGATTAAAGATCCCCTCCACCTATGTGCCGGGACGCAACACCCTGTTCCTCAGCTACGGGCTTTCATTTGCTGAAGCTACTGGGGCCGGAGCGGTGATGATCGGGGCCAACGCCCTGGATTATTCGGGCTACCCCGACTGCCGGCCGGATTTTATTGAGGCCATGTCAAAGGTCTTTAAACTGGGCACCAAGGCCGGACGGCAGGGAAGACCGATAAAGATAGTTGCACCGCTTCTTAAACTGACCAAATCCCAAATAATAAAATTGGGAATCAATCTAGGCGTGCCGTATGAGCTGACCTGGTCCTGCTACCGGGGCGGCAAGAGGCCCTGCGGGACCTGCGATTCCTGCCTTTTGAGGAACAAGGGGTTCGATGAGGCGGGGGTCGAAGATCCGGCGCTAAACTAACCGCGGAGACGCGAAGAACGCAAAGATTTATTTTAGAGCCGTCTGGCGGCCAATTGGTTTATCAAACAATAAAAGAGAACCCTTTTAAAAAGTGTAACATGCATTATTTCTTCACTATTTTAATAATAACCATTTTCCAAGTATCTGCGCTTGCTCAGGATTCCATCCTGATCAAGCTTCAGCAGAATATGGATCGGCAGGAGGCGGAGCAGAAGGAACTGGTCTACAGCTATAACACCATCAGTTACGTTCATAAACTGGACAAGCACGGAGTCGTCAAAAAGACCGATACTACCAAGACCTGGCATAAATTCAAGGGCGATTCCCTGCAGGAATATACCCTGCTGTATTCATCCAATAAAAAAGAAGAAAAGAGCGAGGGGATGAAAAGGCGCAGCGAAAAGGTCAAACTGCCAAAGTTAAACGACCCGGCCTACAATTTCCGGGTGGACCCAACATCGGGGAAGGTTGCCTTCAACCCCAAAAAGCCCAAGAAAGGCGATGTGGCCGGTGAATTGCTGTACGATCCTCAGGACCTGACCTGTAAACAGATAAATGCCACCATGCCCAAATTGAAGTGGCCGGTTAAAGAGCTCGAAATGGAGATGAGGTTCATCCAGATCAAAGAATTCCTGTTCCCTTCGGAATTCCGGGTGCAGGTCGGCTGGAATGCGCTGATCAACCGGGGAAGGATAAGGGTGGTGAGTCAAAATTCGGATTTCAAGATATACCAGTAATGGAATTCTTCGCAAGTTTGGTCAATTCAATTGTCATTCCGGGCTTGACCCGGAATCCAGCCGATCTTTGCCTTTCTGGTTTTCTGCCGGAGCCTATGCCGAATGCAATGTAGTGCCGGAATGATATTCTTTAATCACACAAAATAGGTTAAGAATGATTGGTCGCACTGGAGCAGCTGGATTAAATTACCGTTAGCCGTTCTTTTCTCAATCGGGAGAAAAGAACCAAAAGACCTCGCGGGGTGCGCTGCCACACCCCGCACCCCGGCTATCCGCCTACCTTTCCACTACGACGGACAAGCCGGCGGATCAGGATTCCGATCATATAGCCAACGATTATTGAAGCATCCTTGTGGTCAGTAGTTATCATTTTTAAGATCCAATGAAACCCACCGCCAAAATAACCGAAATATTCCATTCCCTGCAGGGCGAGGGCATCTATCTGGGCGACCCCACCACCTTCGTGCGCCTGGCCGGCTGCAACCTGGATTGTTCTTACTGTGATACGCCGCAGGCCAAGGACGACGGCAAAGCCACCGAGATGAATGTCTCGGAGGTCTTGGCTAAAATAAGCGCCGTCACCCAGCCGGGTCAGTTCGTCTCCTTCACCGGCGGGGAACCGCTGCTGCAGTCGGGATCCCTTTCCGCCATAATTCCCGTTCTAAAAGAGAAAAAGTTTATAACCTATCTGGAGACCAACGGCACTCTGCCCCGGGAATTAGCACCCCTTATCTCCGGGATCGAGGTGATCTCCATGGACATCAAGCCGCCCTCGGCCTGCGGGGAAGACCTTTGGGATGTTCAGAGGGAATTTTTGACTATCGCCAAAGAGAAGGCCTTTGTCAAAATGGTGGTCTGCGACAATACGGTTCCAGGCGAAGTCGAGCGGGCCGCCAAGATGATAGCCGATATTGACAAAAAGATCATTTTTATCCTCCAGCCGGCCGAAGGCAGGTCCGCCCCGGACATACAGGCGGTGCGCAGATACCAGGGCCTGGCCGGTCAGTTTTTAACCCAGGTCAGCATAATCCGACAGATGCACAAGATCTGGCAGATAAGATGAGACTTCTATAAAAATGTTCTTTACCACGCTTGCGCGCCACCTCTTTCGTCGGCGTAAACTCCGCGCTACAGCGTGCAGGCACGGAAACACTGAATTTTGGAATAATAATTCCGGAGAAGATCGTTTTTAAGGCTCTTTCTTTGGTATTTTCATTAGTTCCGTGTTTCAGTGGTTGGTTTCGTAAAAGGTCTCAAAATAATTTAAGAAGAATTTTCACCCCTAACGGAACGCTTAAAAAGGGCTTGACTTTTTGCCGTCTTTGTGAAATAATTCACAAATTATGGCCTTACATTAAAGGGCCCTTTTGTCATTGGCCCTCTTTTTGTTAAGCCCGTTCAGCACAATGCTAAAAACAATATAAACCGGATCATATCATATGTCGCAAAACAAGAACTATTCACTTGCCAGATCCAAGGTGCCGGAGCTGCTGGCGCGCCTGATAAAGAAGGGCGACGAGGTCTGGGGGCCGATGGCCGGCGAGAACGGAGACGATTTTTTTGGCCGGCTGACTTCCGAGAAGGAACTGGCCGGGGATTACGTCAACGGCTATCTGGGCGCCAAGCGGTTCGTGTTTCCCCAGATCGAGGAGATGTTCCGCTATAAAAAGAACAAATCCGGACTGGAATTGTCCGAGCCGGAAGCCATGCCGCGGGCGGTGATCTGGGGCATACGCTCCTGCGACATGTCGGCGGTCAACTATTTCGACAGCTTCTTCGGCCAGGGCGCCAAATCCGGCCCGGACTGGAAATCGGGCGATCCCCTGCCGGATCCGCTTTATGAGGCCCGCCGGAACCGGGCGGTGTTCATCACCATCGGCTGCAATGTGGCCGGGCCCAAGTGTTTCTGCGTCTGTACCGACAGCGGCCCGTTCCTGGCCCAGGGCTTTGACATTCAGCTTACCGACCTGGGCGACCGCTACTTTGCCGAGGTGGGCAGCCCCAAGGGCGAGGAGTTCATCAAGGAATTCAAGGAATATTTCACCCCGGCCCAGGACGGCGACCAGCATGCCCGGCGCAACCTGGAGAACCAGGCCGAAAAGACCTTCCAGCAGCCCATCAGCTTCTTTGCCAAGGCCATGCGCCGGATGGACCAGGGGCATCTCAAGCCGGAGTTCTGGCAGAAGGTGGCCGATTACTGCATCGGCTGCGGGGGCTGCATCTACGTCTGCCCCATGTGCTCCTGCTTCGACGTGGACGACCGGGTGGAGTCAGAAAACGAAGGGATGCGGTATCGCAGCTGGGACACCTGCGATTTCGCCGGGTTCACCCGCGAGGTTTCGGGCCACAATCCCCGGGCCACCCGGGCCGACCGGAGAAAACGCTGGTTCTACCACAAGGTGTCCATGGACTACCTGGAGAAGAACCCGGTGATCGGATGCGTGGGCTGCGGCCGCTGCGTGATCGCCTGCCCCGGCGGGGTGGATATGCCGACGGTGATCCGCTGGATGAGAAAAACGGAATAGATCGCCCCACGAAACACACTAAACTGCACGAAAATTTATCTTGCATCATGAAACCCGGAATAATATATAAAGAGGAAAGTTATCAGATCGTAGGTGCTTGTTTTGAGGTATATAAAACCATGGGGAACGGATTTTTGGAACCGGTTTATCAAGAGTGCTTGGAGATAGAATTTACTCGACAAAAAATCCCATTTGTAGTCCAAAAGGAACTTTTATTAAGTTATCGCAACCAGGTGCTGAAGCAAAAATATAAACCTTATTTCATCTGTTACGATAAAATCGTTGTTGAAATCAAAGCTGTGGATAAAATTGCTGATGAACACCGAGCGCAAATATTGAATTACCTGAATGCCACAGGTTATAAACTTGGTTTGCTGATAAATTTCGGGCATTACCCCAAGATTGAAAACGAGAGATTCGTGTTATAACCAATTTCCACTTAACCAGAAAAATTTCGGGTTTTTCGTGTGTTTCGTGGGCAAAAATAAAGCAAGAGTATTATGAATCCCAATATCTACCTACCGTACATTTCGGAGATCACCGACATCAAGCAGGAGACGCCGGACACCCGCACCTATGATGTCAAAATAAAGAAGAAGGACGAGGCCAGGCTGTTCGTCTCCCGGCCGGGGCAGTTCGTGGAGGCCTCGGTGTTCGGGGCCGGAGAGGCGCCCTTCGGGCTGACCACCTCACCCCACGAGCCGGGGGTGATGACCTTCACGGTGCGGGCCTGCGGCAGGGTCACCAATGCCCTGGCCGAATTGAAGAAGGGCGACGAGATCGGCATCAAGGGGCCGCTGGGCAACAGCTTTCTGGACAAGATAGACTCCAGGGGCAAGGACGTGCTGGTGATCGGGGGCGGCATAGGCCTTCCGCCGCTGCGCTCCATGATAGATCATATATTCAACCACCGCTTGGATTATCGCGATTTTACCATACTCTACGGAGCCCGGACCCCGGCCGACCGGGTCTATAAATATCAGCTAAGCGACTGGGAAAAGAAGACCGACCTGAAGCTGATCCAGACGGTGGACGTGGCCGACAAGGAATGGACCGGAAACGTGGGAGTGGTCACCACCCTGTTCCCCAAATTGAAATTGGATATCCCCAACACCGTGGTCTACACCTGCGGGCCGCCCATCATGATCAAGTTCGTGATCATCGAACTTTTAAAGCTGGGCCTGCCGGAGAAACAGATCGTCTCCACCCTGGAGCGCTACATGAAGTGCGGGGTGGGCAAGTGCGGCCACTGCTGCATCGGGAACAAGTATGTCTGCACCGAGGGGCCGGTGTTCGACTACACCGAGATCAAGGGGCTGGCCGAGGAGGCATTTTAACGATCGGGATCACGATGGGCAATACAATAGCGATACGATAGAGATGCAATGGTGATCTCAACGTATAACCATGGTATAATTTATCGAGGCAGCCATGCCGGACCTGTTTGAATATCTTGGTTCTTTGAATAGCGACTCGCTGATGGTCGGGGTGGGAAATGTTCTGCGGGGCGACGACGGGTTCGGCCCGGAGCTGGTCAAGAACCTTTCCGGTAAGACAGAGATCAATCTGCTGGACGGAGGGGAGACCCCGGAGGACCTTCTGGATCAGATCGTCCAAACGGCCCCGGCCAGATTGGTGATAGCCGATGCGGTGGCTCTGGGCGGGATGCCGGGCGATGCGGCTTTACTGGAATCGGACCAGCTGGGCAAGCGGATAGCGGTCTCCACCCACAACCTGTCGCTGCTGATGTTCATCAAGTATTTGAAGGAAAAACTGCCGGAGTTGGACATCAAGATACTGGGGGTTCAGCCCAGGAATATCGATTTCGGCAAGGGATTGAGCACCGAGGTCAGAAAGACCATAGATAATCTGGCGGGGATAATTGCGGGACGTTAGGATATTTTCACGCCAAGACACAGAGGCACTAAGGTTAATAAGAATTTCTTGGTCATCCTGAAGGCGGCATCAAGTTTTACAATTGAAGGATGAATTATCGTCACCCGTTCGGCCTGTCGGGCGGACAGATTTCTCAGGGTGACAAAGAGATTCTTCGGCTTGTTGGGCAGGGAGTCGGACTCAGAATGACGATCAAAAATATAAACCCATACTATTATAGAAGATTATGTTAGGTTCCATACTTATCGTAATGCTGATACTGCCCTTTCTAGGGGCGTTGATAACCCAGTGGCTGCCGGAAAAGAAGCAGGATATCTTTGCCGCGGTGGTGGCCTCGCTGGTGACCATCCTTTCCCTGCTGGTGGTGCTGCTGGCCTACGGCCAAAGATTCTCCCTGCCGCTGATCAACTGGCCATGGCTGCCGGATGTTCCCGGGATCATGGGAGTTTTCATGGATCCGCTGTCCATGGTGCTGCTGCTGGTGACCACCATCATCGGGTTGCTGGTCACCTTCTACTCCCGGGACTACCTGTCGCCGGAGAACAAGTTCCACCCGGTCAAGGACGGCAAGCGGCGCTTCTACCTGTGGCACCTGCTGTTCCTGGGGGCCATGGTCGGGGTCTCGGTGTCGGCCAATTTTCTTCAGCTGTTCATCTTTTGGGAGCTGACCACCATCTGCTCCTGGGCCCTGATCTCCTATTACCACAACAAGGAATCGCTGGACGCCGGATTCGAGGCCCTGATCAAGACCTTCTTCGGCGGGATCTTCTTCCTGATCGCCCTGATCGTGCTGTTCGTCAACACCGGCAGTTTCGGCTTCGACGCCATCAATCTGCTGACCCCCCAGATGAAGACGGTGATCTTCATCCTGTTCCTGATAGCGGCCTGGGCCAAGTCCAGCCAGATAGTATTCTTCGCCTGGCTGCCCAACGCCATGGCGGCCCCCACCCCTGTTTCCTGCTACCTGCACGCCGCGGCCATGGTCAAGGCCGGGGTCTATCTGATGGCTCGGGTGACCATCTCCACCGTGGGCTTCTCCTACGGGCTGGGCCTGCTGGTGGCGGTGTTCGCGGTGATGACCATGCTGGCCTCGTTGTTCCTGTTCTTCTTCCAGACCGACATCAAGAAATTCCTGGCCTATTCCACCATCGCCCACCTGGGGTACATCTTCCTGGGCCTCGGCCTGGGGGTGATGGGCTCGCACTACGGCTATCAGGGGGCCATCCTGCACATCATCTGCCACGCGCCGGCCAAGGCCCTGCTGTTCATCTGCGTGGGGGCCATCGCCTACGCCACCGGCACCCGCAACATGGACGAGCTGGGCGGCCTGACCAAGGCCATGCCCCTGACCTCCATCGCCTTCATCATCGGGACCCTGGGGGTCACCGGGATCGCCCCGCTGTCCTGCTACTGGTCCAAGCTCTTTTTGATGGAGGGCGTCATCGAGATCGGCGGCAAGACGGCGGTGTTTCTGATCATCCCCTTCGTGGCCGAGATCATCATCGCCTTCGCCTGGTATTTCTTCGTGGCCCACAAGGTGTTCTTCGGAGAACCTTCGGTCAAGGTGAACGAGGCTATAAATATTCCCATGAACTCCAAGGTCATCCTGATCGTGCTGATGATCCTGACCGTGATCGCCCCGCTGGTGGGCCTGCCGCTTATCAAGCTGATAAGGTAGACCCCTCCCTAACCCTCCCCCAATGGGAGAGGGGAAAGGATCAAAAGGATAAAGGAATTCAAAAAAGCAATATATTGAAGCGATAAAAGAACGTAAGTTATGAATCTTCAAACCGTCATTCTGTTCTCCATGGCGACGCTGTTCCTGGGCGCTGCCGTAACCCTGCTGATGCCGTATTCCCGGCGGACCATCGGCTGGATATCGTTATTCTTCCAGACCGTGGCCTCGCTGGGTTTTCTCTACACGGCCCTGCAGGTGCTGGCCAGCGGGACCTTCAACTTAGACAAGCCGGTGTTCCAGGTGGCCGGCCTGGGGGCTTCGTTCCTGCTGAAGGTGGACGTGCTGTCGGCCATCTTCCTGCTGGTGATCACCGTGGTCTCCTGGGCCGCCGGGCTGTACTCCATAGAATACATGAAGCATTACAAGGAATCGCTGGCCCGCTACTATCCGCTGCTGCTGCTGTTCCTGCTGGGCATGTACGGGGTGGTGGTGGTGCGCGACCTGTTCTTCTTCATCGTCTTTTGGGAATTCATGACCCTGACCTCATATGCCCTGGTGGTCTACGAATGGGGCAACAAGACCAACGTCAACGCCGGGTTCAAGTACTTTCTGATGACCCATATCGGAACCGCCGGGATCATCATCGCCGCCAACACCCTCTACCACTACAGCCAGTCCTTCGACTTCAACGCCCTGGGCCCGGTGATGGGCCTGCTGATGAGCGACAACCCGGTCCTGCTGCATACCCTGCTGCTGCTGTTCTTCGTCGGCTTCGCCACCAAGGCCGGCATCTTCCCCTTCGGCGACTGGCTGCCCGACGCCCACCCGGCGGCGCCCTCCCCGATATCGGCCATTTTGTCCGGGGTGATGATCAAGATGGGCATCTACGGGATACTCCGCATCTTTCTGGGGATGCTGCCGGTCTCGCACTTCTCCTACACTTGGGGCATCATCATGGTCTGCTTCGGCACGGTGTCGCTGTTCATTGGCACCCTGACCGCCCTGTTCCAGAAGGACGCCAAGCGGCTGTTGGCCTTTTCCTCCATCGGGCAGGTTGGCTATATCCTGCTGGCGGTCGGTGCCGGCCTGGCCCTGCTGCCCATCAGCCCGGCCATGGCCACCATCGCACTGATGGCTGGGATATATCACATCATCAACCATGCCTCCATAAAGACCATGCTCTTTTTGTCGGCCGGCTCATTGCAGTATAAGACCGGGCATCGCGACCTGGACCGGCTGGGCGGCCTGGGCAAATACATGCCGCATACCGCGGCGGCCGCCCTGGTGGCCGGCCTGGCCGTGGCCGGCATACCGCCGCTGAACGGCTTCGCCTCCAAGTGGTTCATCTACCAGGCCACCCTGAACAGCGGCTTTGCCGTGCCGCTTATCTTGGTATGCGGCCTGGTGGCCCTGTTCACCAGCCTGATAACGCTGTCCATGATGGTCAAATACCTGGGGATGAGCTTTTTGGGCCAGCGCCTGCCGGAGAATGCCCAGGTAGGGTCGGACGTCCCGGGGACGATGAGAAGCGCCCAGTATCTGCTGATGGCGGTGATGTTCCTGGAGGGGCTGCTGGTGGTGCCCATCGCCAGGGTGATCTACCGGGCGGTGTCCGGTTTCCAGACGCCCTCATACTGGCCGCAGTTCTCCTCGCTTATCAACACCAGCCAGTGGGGCCTGGCCCTCAACTTCGGCGAAGGGCTGGTGGGCTTCTACAAACCGCTGTTCGTGCTGCTGGCTCTGGCCGTCCTGACGATGATCGCTTGGGTGATCTGGAAATCGGGCGGCGCCAAGCAGACGGTATCCAACCTGTGGTATTCCGGCGAGGTGCAGAGCCCGGAGGCGGTGCGCTATTATTCGGGCAGCTATTTCAAGACATTCAAGCAGCATTTCAACATCCGGTTCGGCAAGTACAGCCAGGAGGGGGTCTATCCCCATTGGAAACTGCCCAAGATCCACAAATCGTTCAAGCTCAAGCACCTTTTGGATGTGGACGATTGGTTGTATCGACCGCTGGTCTACGTCGGACACAAGGTGCTGGAAGTATTCGCCGGGACCCACAGCGGCTTCCCGCAGTGGTATCTGCTGTGGATGGTGGTGGGGGCGGCGGTGGCGCTGTTCATCATGTTCATGGTGGGATGACCATTATTCAGCGAGGATATAGGTCCTGTTTTAAAAGTTTAAGAAGTTGAAAAGGTTTAAATGTTTAAAGCGTTCAATATGAATAAAATAGCTGCAACGATTCTTTTGTTTGGCCTCTGCGGAGCGGCCCAGGCCCAGTTTCAGAGCGACGACGAGGTGGTGGCCGCGGCCCTGAATCAAAAAAAGTTCAGCCAAAATCTTGGCAGGCACCATATCTCCCTGGGGCTATTGGGATATTTCAAATCCACCAGCGGTGATTTTGAGTTGCCGGGATTCGACCTAAGCCAGGGAACAGGCCAATTCCTAAACTACAGATACTCGTTCGATAAAAACATTGATTTGGCGGTGGATGTCCGGGCCTGGGGTAGCGAAAAAGAAGTGTCCGGGATTAGCGGGGAAATTGTTGCTGGGGGTGTGGGGGTTGGTTTAAGGTTAAACTCAAGTAATATTGGAGAAAGAATATTTCCCTATATTCAAGTAAATGCTTATTCAACAACCGAAGAATGGAAATTAGGCCCATTTTCAGGGAGGAATGAAGATCCCGAGATAGGCTTTGGAGTAAATGGAGGCTTTGAAATAAAGCTTGGAAAACTAATTTCCATACCACTCGAGGCAAACTATCTTTACGGGAAACCGCTGGACGATGTCTCCGGTTACGGTTTTACCACCGGCGTCAGTTTTAACTGGGGGGATGTTAACTAAGCTGGCAGATATCTGGCTCGGTTTAAAATGTTAAAGAAGTTGAAAAGGTTCACAAGTTGCAGTTGTTTTTAGTATGACCGTAAAACGGTTTGAAGAGTTGAAGGTATGGCAGCAAGCTAAAGAACTGGCCAATTTGGTTTATGATTTTACCAACAATTCGAACTTTGGCAGGGATAGAATACTCGCCGATCAGACCAGACGAGCTGCGGTCTCAATTATGGCCAACATTGCAGAGGGATTTGAGAGGGGAAGCAACAAGGAGTTCATACAGTTTTTATTTATTGCCAAAGGGTCCTGCGGCGAATTGCGCAGCCACCTGATATTTGCCAACGAAAGAAAATATATCCACCAAGATAATTTTGTGCGTGCTGTTGAAATGGCTGCCGGCATTTCCACTATGTTATTCAAATTCATTACATATTTACAAAAGGTCAATGTTAAATCAAAGAGAAGCCAAACCTCTTTAACCAATTCAACAAAGTAACTTCTTCAATTTAAGAGAGATATGACCAAACAGGATATTCTCAGCTTACTGAAAGCTAAACTGGGCGCCGGGTTCATCGGATCCACCGAGCCGATCCACGATCAGCTGTGGGTGGAGGTCAAGCCGGAGGCGGTGGTTCAGGCGGTGGAGATACTTCACCGCCAGACGGTCGCCAGGTACCTGGTCAGCGTCGGCTCCGACGAACGGGACATCAAGAAACGCTTTGCGGTCTACCACCTGTTCACCTTCGACAAGGACCACTTCTTCGTCACCTTAGACGTGACGGCCGATCCCCATACGCCCCAAGTGCCCTCCATCACCAACGTCATCACCGGGGCCAACTGGTCGGAGCGCGAGATCCGGGACCTGCTGGGGGTACAGTTCCCCGGCCATCCCGATCCCCGAAGGCTGATACTGGCCGACGACTGGCCGGCCGAGGTCTACCCCCTGCGCAAGGAGTTCGATTACAGCCAGAAGCCGGAGTCCCATCCCGAGCAGGCCTACAAGTTCAAGGACAATCCTCCGGGGACCACGGTGGTGGCCATGGGGCCCTATTTCCCGGTGTTCGAGGAGGCCACCTATTTTAGGCTCTATGTGGAAGGCGAGAAGGTGGTGGACGTCGACTACCGCGGGTTCTACGCCCACCGAGGTATCGAAAAACTGGGCGACCAGACCCTGACCTACAACCAGATTCCGTTCATGGCCGAGCGGATCTGCGGCATCTGCGGCTTCGTGCACAACGTCTCCTTCTGCAAGCTGGTGGAGCATGCCGCCGACATCAAGGTGCCGCGGCGGGCCGACTACATCCGGACCATCATGCTGGAGCTGGAGCGCATCCATTCCCACGCCCTGTGGCTGGGGGTGGCCGGGCACATCATCGGCTTCGATACCGTGCTGATGCAGACCTGGCGGATGCGGGAGCCCATCATGTGGCTGTGCGAGAAGATCACCGGGAACCGCAAGACCTACGGCATGAACCTGATCGGCGGGGTGCGGCGCGACATTCCCCGGGCCCTGGTGCCCGAGATCCGCACCAAGATCAACAACATGGAGAAGGAATGGCTGGCGGTGCTGGATGCGGTCAAGGACGACACCACCCTGCGGATGCGCTTGGAGAAGGTGGGGATCCTCAACAAGGAGGGCTGCCACGAGTGGGCGGCGGTGGGCCCGGTGGCCCGGGCGGCCGACCTGGACATGGATGCCCGCAAGGACCATCCTTACTGCGCCTATGATGCCATTGATTTCAAGGTGATCACCGCCGACAGCAACGACGTCTGGGGCCGGACGGTGGTCCGGATCCTGGAGACCCTGGAGTCGTTCAAGATAGTCAAGCAATCGCTGAATGCTTTAATGGAACTGCCGGAGGGCGACATCATCACCGAGATCCGGGAGGAGATCCCGGCCGGACGCATCGCCATTTCGGCGGTGGAGGCCCCCCGGGGCGAGGATGTCCACTTTCTGCTGACCGGCGGCAACAACCGGCCGGTGCGCTGGAGGGTGCGCTGCCCCACCTACCCCAACCTGCCGACCATCCCGGACATGGTCCGGGGCGAGCAGGTGGCCGACGTGCCGATCATCGTGGGCTCCATCGATCCCTGCTTCTCCTGCACCGAGCGGATGGAGGTGGTGGACGTCAATTCCGGGGATATCAGGATCTACGGCCAGGAGGAACTGTCGAAGTGGACGACCAAGCGCAAGTCTTGATGGAAAGGCCCGGCAGGGAGTAGGGCTGACGATTGAGGAGCGACAATAAAGCAAGGCGATGATGGAAACGATGGAGAAGCAATGCAGGGAGGCGGGCAACGATAAACGTTAGATCGTTGCTGGCCTCAAAAAGCAGACTTCTCCAACATCGTGAGGCCTTTTGAATGACACCTCGGACAAAGAGGCATATGAAAATAGAAATTTCACTAAAAAATAAGTAAATAGCGTTATGCAGTCATTAGTAAAAATGATCACAATGGTGGCGCTGCTGCTGTTCATCTCCCCGCTGCTGGAAGGCATCCTGCGCAAGTTCAAGGCCCTGGTGCATTCCCGGATCGGGCCGCCTCTGCTGCAGCCTTATTGGGACACCCTCAAGCTGCTGGGCAAGGACAATGTCCGTTCGGTCCATTCCATGCTGGGGCCCCTGCCGGCCTACCTGAGCCTGGCCGCCGTCCTGCTGGCCGGACTGCTGGTGCCGGTGGGCGGGACTTCGGCCTTTGCCGGCGGCGACATGATCCTGTTCCTTTACATGATCGGCTTCGCCTCGGTCTGCGTGATGCTGGCCGGGATGGACTCCGGCTCGCCCTACGCCTTTCTGGGCATCGCCCGGGAGATGATGACCTCCCTGACCGTGGAGCCGGTGCTGTTCATCGCCCTGATCACGGCGGCCTTGAAGACCCACAGCTTCCGCTTCTCGGACATGGCCTTCTACCAGCAGTCCTCCGGCACCTCGCTCTCCATGATCATCTCCGGCATCGCCCTGTTGTTGGGCATCCAGGCCCAGCTGTCAAAACTGCCGTTCGACATCCCCGAGGCCGAGGGCGAGCTGATGGGCGGGCCGTTCATCGAGATCTCCGGGCCGACCTTCGCCCTGTACCGCTGGGGCTTTATCATCAAGCAGCTGATATTCTCCCTGATCCTGGTGCAGATATTCTTCCCCTGGACCTTCGGCCTCTCCGGCCCGTGGGCGGTGCTGGCGCAGGCGGCCAAGATATTGGTGGTGGTCTTGCTGGTCGGGCTGGTGGACGTGGTCAATCCCCGTCTGCGGATAGACCAGGCCATCGTCTATTATTTCGGCGTGGTGCTGACGGCTTTGGTGGGACTGGTGTTCGCTTTAGTAGGAGCGTAATAAGAGTTTTAAGTTTACGGTTTGGTAGTTTACAGTAATCATAAGAAATGTTTACATGGCTACGTTTAAGAAGTTTGAAGATATCACTGCTTGGCAGAAAGCAAGGGAATTGACCAGATTGGTTTATGAAATTACCAAGAATGGAAATTTTTCCAAGGATTTTGGTTTACGAGATCAAATAAGAAGAGCCTCTGTTTCAATTATGTCAAATATTGCGGAGGGGTTTGACCGTGGCGGCAGGAAAGAGTTTATTCAGTATTTATCGATAGCTAAAGGATCTGTGGGCGAGGTCAAGAGTCAGCTATATACAGCACTGGATCAAAAGTATATTGCGGAAAATGTATTTAACGAAGCCTATCCGCTGGCAGAAGAAATAAATCGTTTGATTTTTAGCCTAATTAAATACCTTGGCAATACTGATATTAAGGGTTTAAAGTATAAAGCTATCCAATAGTTCAGGTAACAGTAAACTGTAAACATACAAATTGTAAACAGTAGTATGATCTTATCAAAACTAAAAGAAGCCCTCATCTGCTTCAAGAACCTGCGGGTCACCTTTCCCTATCCGCTGAAGCGGAATTTCGAGGCCCTTCCGGTGGAGGGTTTTAGGGGCAAGCTGACCATCGATGTGGCCAAGTGCATCGGCTGCGCCGGCTGCGCCAACGTCTGCCCCTCGCGGCTGATAGTGGTCACCGACAAGAAAGCCATCCGCAAGCTGGATTTCTACCTGGAGCGCTGCACCTACTGCGGGCGCTGCGCCGACGTCTGCCCGGAGAAGGCCATCACCATGACCCAGGAGTTCGAGACCGCCACCAACGACGTTCACAACGACATGCATATCTCGGCCGAGGTGTACATGGGGACCTGCCAGCGCTGCGGCCGGTGCTTCGAGACCCAGACCATCATCGACAAGATGATGACCGTGGGGTTCCGCAATCAAATCACAGAATAAACCACCAAGACACCAAGAAGTATTCAGGTTAATAAGGTATAAAAAAGTTTTGTGCCTTTGTGCCTTGGTGGTAGAAAGCAAAGAAGAGAGTATGGGTGATCTGATCACAACCTTAATGGCCTGCCACTTCATCGCCTCGGTGGGGGCGGCCGAGATCCGGAACTTGAAGACCGCCACCCTGTTCCTGCTGGTGCAGTCGCTGCTGCTGTCGTTCATCATCGTGGCCTTCGCCGAGAAGAGCCAGAACTACACCCTGTACTGGTGGGCGGCCCTGACCTTCATCACCAAGGTGGTGATCATTCCGGCCCTGCTGTGGTGGCACATCAAGCGCACCGAGTTCATCGAGGTAAAGCCGCTGGTGAGTTTTGTGGTGTCGTTCATAATCCTGTCCGTATTCCTGATCGTCTTCTACCAGATGATCCGCACCTATGTGGGCTTTGTCGCCCCGACGGTGGAGGCCACCATCGAACCGGCCCGCTCATCGCTGGCCCTGGCTTTCACCATCTTCGTGCTGGGATTGTACGTGCTGGTGGTCCACCGCGATGCGGTCAAGATAATCATCGGTCTGCACCTGATAGAGAACGGCGTCCACCTGGCCCTGGTGACCCTGGTGCCCAAGCTTCCGGTGACCACCATCCTGGGGATAGTCTCCAACGTGGTGGTGGCCGCGGTGATGCTGCTGTTCCTCACCGAAAATATCTACAAGGCCTTCGGCAGCTCCGACACCATGAAGCTGTCCAGCCTGAAACGATAGAGAAGGAGCAAAAAATGGTCAACAAGGATGTTTTGAAAAAGCTGAACTTCTTCAGCGAGTTTTCCGATTCCGAGCTGGGAAAGCTGGCTCCGTTGTTCAGCCAGAGGATCTACAAAGCCGAACAGACCATGATCCCCGAGCGCGCCGAGAACACCGAGATGATGGTCCTGGTGGAGGGCAAGGTGGCGGTGGAGGTGGCCACCAGTCTTTCCGAAAGCGCCGACCGGCTGGTGCTGACCATGGAGCTCAGCCCGGGCCGCATAATCGAATGGTCCAACGCCTTCGACCTGGCCCAGAGCGGCGGCACCGCCTCGGCCCGGGCGGTCAGCGACGTCACCGTGCTGGTGGCCGAGGGGCAGAAGGTTTGTCAACTTTGCACCAAAGAACCGCAGTTGGGCATCAAAATGCTTCAGCTGATTCTGCAGGTGTTGACCTCGCGATTAAAAGATACCAGGATGCAGCTGGTCAGCATGGCCGCCCAGTGCCAGTAAACGGGACGTGGGCGTCGCATAAACATGTCACCCTGAGAAAGGCATCGGGCCTTGCCGGTTGAATGGGTGACGATATCATCCCTCAGCCAGCAGGGCGGGGAGCAATCTCGGGATGACAACTAAATTCTTAAAGTTCGAAAAACAATAAGCATCAAAGCAGTAAAGTAGAGTAAATATATGGTTGTAACCATCAATCCCATGGCGGTGTCGATACTGCCATTTCTGGTCTTCATGGTCCCCCTGGTTTTCGGCGGCCTGATATTCGCCCTGGGACGGCTGGGAAAGATCTTCCGGCACGGCCTGGCCCTGACCGGGATAAGCCTGACCCTGCTGATCGCCGTAATGATGACCGTCCGGGTCCTGAACGGGGAGGTGCTCACCTGGTGGGGCAACAATTTCTACGTGGACGGACTGTCCACCCTGATGGAGCTGGCGGCCAGCGTGATGGGGGTGATAGTGGTGGTCTACTCCATGAAATATTTCGGGGCCAAGACCGAGATAGAGGAGGCCCATCCCTACACCAGCATGACCACCTATTACGGGCAGATCCTTTTATTCCTGGGGCTGATGAACTGGACCTGCGCCACCAACAACATCATCATGCTGTATGTCTCCCTGGAGTTCACCACCCTGGCCACCGTTTTTCTGGTTACTTTCCACTGGAACAAACCGGCCCTGGAAGCGGGGTATAAGTATCTGTTATTGGTGACAGTGGGCGTGGTGTTCGCCCTGCTGGGTTCGGTCCTTTTATATTCGGCGGCCACCCCGTTCCTGCCGGCTTCCCGGGTGTTGCTGCTGACCGAGCTGGGCACCATCGCCACCAAGATACCCAGCAACATCGTCTTGTTGGCCGCCGCCTTCATGGTGGTGGGCTTCGGGACCAAGGCCGGGCTGGTGCCCTTCCATGCCTGGCTGCCCGACGCCCACGCCGAGGCCCCGGCCCCGGTGTCGGCCCTGCTTTCCGGCATTGTCATCAAGGTGGGGGCCTACGCTTTGGCCAGGACCATCTCGGTGTTCGCTCCGCATTACGGCACCATTCCGCTGTTCATCGCCATCCTCTGCTCCATCTCCATGATCGTGGGCATGATGATGGCCATGGTCCAGGACGACCTCAAAAGGATGCTGGCCTATTCTTCGGTGGCCCAGATCGCCTATGTCATCGAGGGCCTGGGCATGGGCACCTACCTGGGAATCTACGGCGGGCTGATGCATCTGGTCAACCATACCATCGTAAAGGGGCTGCTGTTCCTGGCGGTGGGGGCCATCATCTATGCCGCGGGAAAACGCAAGATATCCGAGCTGGCCAGGGTAAAATTCCGGATGCCCCTGACCGCCTTTGCCTTCTTCGTGGGGGTGTTCGCCATCTCGGGCATGCCGCCTTTCAACGGATTCGTCTCCAAGTTCACCCTGTTCCTGGCATTGGGCCAGGCCAAGCTGATGTGGGCGGCCATCATCGGCATCATCACCAGCCTGTTCACCCTGGTCTGCTTCTTCCGGGCCGGCTATAAGATATTCTGGTCCGAAAAGGAAGTTCACGCAGTCGGAGCCGAGGCCGTCACCGCCGCCGAGGTCCCGGCGGCCATGTGGGTGGGAATGGTCCTGCTGGCCATCGCGGCCATCGTGCTGGGGGTGTTTCCCCAGATCATGCATCCCCTGCTGGACAGCGCCACCAAGTGCATTTTAAGGATTTTGATCGGTGGATAGGATCCACCGAAAGTCTATAAGCTACGATCAATAAAATTTAAATTTCTTAACATATAAATAGGCGCTAAAATGAAAAGAGTCTTTACTGCTGTAATGGTCTCCCTGGCTGCTGCAGTACTGGCAGTCATCTCGGGCTGCGAGGGCGGCGGGGAACAGGTCCGGATAGGGGTGGCCGCGCCGCTGACCGGCGAGCAGGCCAAGGCCGGCCAGGATGTGCTGCACGGTGTTCAGCTGGCGGTCTCCGAATGGAACGCCAAAGGCGGGGTGCTGGGCAAAAGGATAGTGATCATCGCCGGCGACGACCGGGCCGACGAGAAGGAAGCATATATTGTGGCCGAGAAGCTGGCCAATCAGGGGGTCTGCGGGATCGTCGGGCACTACAACAGCCATTGCTCCATCGCCGGCAGCCGGATCTACAATCAAAGGATGCTTCCCCAGATCTCCCCGGCCTCCACCAACCCCAAATTCACCGAGCAGGGATTTGCCAATGTATTCCGTAGCTGCGGGCGTGACGACCAACAGGGGCAGGTGGCGGCCGATTTCGCGGTCAAGACGCTGAACATCACAAAAGTGGCCGTATTCAACGACGGAACAACTTATGGACGCGGCCTGGCCGAAGAATTCAAAAAATCCATTGCCGCTCTGCAGCCACCGGCCGGCGCCAGAGGCAAGAATGTCATGCCGGCAGTGGAGATCGTGGCCGAGGCCGAGCTGCAGCCGGTCAGGGAGGGCCAGGCCCCGGGCTATGACGCAGTGCTGGATCCGCTGATCAGCATCCAGCCGGACCTGGTATACTTCGGCGGCAGCTATCCCGAGGGGGCGGTGCTGGTGAGGAAGATGAAGGAGCGCAAACTTAAAAGCGCCTTTATGGCCGGCGACGCCATTGCCAATTCAGTCTATTTAAAGGCCGGGGGCATTGCCACCGAGGGCAGCTATTTCACCTTCGGTCCGGCGGTGGAGGATATGCCGGAGGCCGGCCGGTTCTACGGTTCGTTCAAGGCCCGCTACGGCGAGATCGGGCCGTATTCGGTCTACTCCTACGATGCCGCCATGGTGCTGCTGCAGGCAATTGAGAAGGCCGGGATCACCGCCGGGGATTCGCTGGTCAGCGTGCTGCATTCCCAGAAGTTCTCCGGGGCCATGGGGGAGATAGATTTCAACCAGAAGGGCGACATCAAGGCCGCACCCTACGTCGTCTGGAGGGTCAAGGGCGGGGAGTTCGTTCCGGTGAAAGTGGAAGCAGCGTTAGAATAAGCCCAAAATCACAAAGATGCCAGGGGTTAAGGGTTTTGTGTCTTGGTGTCTTGGTGGTAGAATGAAATTCATTGGATTAAAGATATGTTTCTAAAAAAACTTTGCGCCAAGGCGTTCACCAAATCGCTGTGGATCTACCACATCAACACCGGGTCCTGCAACGGCTGCGACATCGAGATCGTTGACGTCATCACCCCCTACTATGACGCCGAGCGGTTCGGGATCAAGCTGGCCGGATCGCCCCGCCACGCCGACATCATGCTGGTCTCCGGGCCGGTCACCCGGCAGGCCCTGCCGTCCCTCAAGCGGGCCTATGACGCCATTCCCGATCCCAAGCTGGTGATCGTGGTGGGCTCCTGCGGCTGCGGCGGCAACCTGTGGTTCGACACCTACAACGTCACCGGCGGGGTGGACAAGGTGATCCCGGTCAACTTCTACATCCCGGGCTGCCCGCCCCGGCCCGAGGCCATTCTTTACGGAGTGGCGGTGGCCCTGGGGCTGGCGCCCAAGAAGGTCCAGGCCGAAGCTTCAGTGGAAGGGCCGATCCGGGAGGGAATGTGGAAATGACAATGACAATGACAATTCAGAATTACAAATTACGAATTAATAAAACAAGATTTACCAGCTTAAATGGGGTGCTATTAATTTGTAATTTGGCATTAGTGATTTTGTCCGCCGGCTGCGGCAAGCTGTCCCAGGGACGATACGGCCAGGCGGTCAAGATCGCGGTGCTGCCGGCCTACTCCACCGCCGCCATGAGCGCCAGGTACCTGCCGCTGCTGAACAGGCTTTCCCGGGAGACCGGCTTTGACGTACAATACATCTCGGCCGAGAACATACCCGGTTTTGGGGCCGCCATAGAGAATTCCCAGGCCCAGCTGGCGATCTGCGATGCTTTGACCTTCCTGACCCTGCAGAAGACCAAGAACGCCATGGCCCTGGCCATCGGCCGGGATCAGAACGGCTCCACCGAGACCGGCGGAGTGATAATCACTTCTTTTGCGGCCTATGCCAAGGGGATCAACGATGTCTCCAAACTGAAGGGCCGGGCGATCTGCTGTGCCTCCAAGCAGTCTGCCGAGGGCTATCTCTCCCAGGTAAAATACCTTTTTGACCAGGGGGTCGACCCGGAGCGCGACCTGAGGGTGGTTGCCGTCGGACAGCTGGACCGGGTGCTGGCCGCCCTGGAGAAGGGCGATTTCGCAGCCGGCTTCATACCCCAATCCCAATGGAATGACAGCCTGTCCAAATGTTTCAGGATCCTGGCAGCCGGCCAGCCGGTGCCCAACTGGGTGCTGGCCTCACTCCAGGGCGGCCATACCGAGATGGACGACAAGGTAAAAGACGCCATTCTGGCCCTGGACCCCGCCAAACCGGAGGACCAGAAAATACTGGCCGGCCTGGGGATTTTCCGTTTCGCCGATGCCGGCAGTGTCGATCTTCGGGCCTTTTCCGATATGGCCGACCAGATGAAGATACCATACTGATCTGATCCCTGCCAGCCGCCGCCGGGCATATTGACGACAACTTAACAGACTCTGCCCATTCAACGGCGGCGGAGCGAAGGGATCGATGTTAAAAGCAAGAAAAAACCAAGCAAGAGTTGGATCGATGAAACATAATTTCAGCATATGTCCGCATTGCGGCTGCGGCTGCGGCCTTTACCTGGTGGAACAGGACGGGATGATAGGCGGGGTAAGCGCCAGCCAGAATCATTATTTGGGGCAGGGTCAGTTGTGCGCCAGGGGATGGACCAGTTATCAGCTGCTGACCGCCGATGGAAGGGTCAGACAACCGATGACCAGGAACGGCCAGGAGCTGGCGGCGGCTTCCTGGGACAAGGCCCTGGAGACGGCGGCCAAAAAACTGAAAGCGGTCAGGGAAAAACATGGCCAGAACAGCATCGGGATAATAGCCTCCTCACGGCTGACCAATCGGGAAGCCTGCGCCGTTAAGGACTTTGCCCTGGGAGTTTTGGAGACCCAGAATTACGACAGCGCGGCGCGGCTGAGCGCCGTGCCCCTGAAGTTTCCCAATCAGGCGAATACCCAGAGCCTCGAGCAAGCCGATCTGATAGTGGTGATCGGGTCCAATCTGTTGGAGGATAATCCGATCCTGGGTCAGCGGGTCCTTTCCCGCTGCAAGCCGGAAGAGGACCGGCCCTATGTTTCTCCCGATCTGGCCCATGTGATTCCCGGGCCTTCGGCCAGGCTGGCGGTGCTGGACAGCCAGAAGAACCCGCTGGCCAAACATGCCGGGCTGTTCCTGTGGTCCCGGCCGGGCCGGGAGGGCCATGTGCTGACCGCACTATTAAAGCAGCTGGTGGAAAAACATAATATCCAATCAGCCGATCCGGAATTCCGCAAATTGAAGGAAACCCTGGCCAAACTTTCGCCGGGGCAGCTGCTGGACGGCTCGGGCGTCAACCATACCGACCTGGAAACCCTGGCCAAGGATCTTTCCTCGGCCAAGTCGCCGGTCCTGCTGTTCGGAAAAAATCTGCTGCACCAGCCGGAGGCCTTTGAGGCCTGGACCGCCCTGACGGACATAGCTCTGCTGCTGCAAGACAGGCTATCGGTGCTTCCGGTGATGAACGGAGCCAACGACCACGGCGCCGGACGGATCCTTAATTCGCCGGACGGCCTGAGCTACATGGAGATCATCGAAGCGGCCGGTAAAAAGCGCCTCAAGGGGCTGATCCTGATAGGAGAGGATCCCCTGAAGACGCTGCCGGGAAGGGAATCGGTGGACAAGGCTCTCGCCCAGCTGGAGACCCTGATTGTGATAGACTCCTATCCCAACGACTGCTCAGAAAAGGCCGAGGTGGTCCTCCCCTGGCAGCTGTCGCTGGAAAAGGAAGGAAGCTTTAATAATCTGGATGGCAAAGAACAGTCATTCAAGGCCGCCAGTGTTCCCGACAAGGACAGCCGGGCTTTGGGGGACATTATGGAATATCTGGCAAAAACCATGGGCGGCAAGTTGAATATAAACGAAAAATTGCCGGAGCCCGAAGCGGTGAAACTGGACCCCTTCAAGGTGATCGAGATAGAAGGCGCGGTCCTGCCGTTCAACCTGGAGCTGGGCAGCGTCTACCCGCATCTCTACGGCGACGAGGGGCAGACCATGGGCAGCTACCACCTGGCCCGGGAGTTCACCGGAGGTTATATCGAACTGCACCCCGAGGACATCGCCGACCTGGGCCTGCGTTCCGGGTGGAAGGCCAGGGTGGTCTCCGATGCCGGTTCGATGGTGGCGGTCATCAGGGCCAATCACCATATCTACAAGAAGACGGCCTTCATGCCGATACATTTCGGCGGCAATGCCCTGGCCCCGTTCCAGTACGATGCCAAACTTAAGACCCCGGTATTCAAGGGGATTTCGGTCAAGATAGAGAAGATATAAAATCAAGAGCACGACCTCGCCATTGATGGCGGGGTCTTTTATTTTAACCAACCAGGACATATGACGACAAACAGCCCGGAAGAGATGATCAAACTGCTGAACCTGAAGCCGCTGGAGATCGAGGGCGGATATTTTAGGGAGACCTACCGCTCCGAAGAAATTCTGAGCAAAGAGGTTTTACCGTCTTGGTACCAATCCGACCGCTGCATTAGTACAGCCATTTATTACTTGCTGACCCCGGAAAATTATTCGGCCCTTCATAAAGTCAACAGCGATGAGATATTTCATTTCTACCTGGGCGACCCGGTGCAGATGCTGCTGCTTTATCCCGACGGGACCGGCCGGGAGGTAACTCTGGGCCAGGATATTAAAAGCGGACAGGCGGTTCAGTTGGTGGTTCCCCGCGGGGTATGGCAGGGAGCTTCCCTGCAGCAAGGCGGCAGGTTTGCCCTGCTGGGCACCACCGTCTCCCCGGGATTTGAATATCAGGATTATATCCAGGGTCAACGCCAATCACTATCGCCCGATTATTCAAAGTATGCCAGACGGATAGCGGAATTGACCCGGTGAAATGTTATATAATCCGCGTATTTGTGACATAATCTTAAAAAGGTGCTATATGGAAAGGAATGATGAAACAATTAGACAATATCCAGCTTGACGCCCTAAAAGAGGTGTCGAACATCGGCTCGGGACATGCCGCCACCGCCCTGTCGGAGCTTACCGGGCAGAAAGTCACCATCAATATCCCGGTGATCAGCATAGATCCCCTTTCGGCGGTATTTAAAAAGTGCGCTGATTCCGGGCAGAAGATCCTGGGGATCCGGATAGACCTCTCCGGGGACATCGTGGGCCGGACCCTGCTGTTCTTCAGCCAGGACGATGCCCTTAAATTCTGCGACTGCCTGATGAGACGTCCCGTCGGCACGGTCAAGACCCTTTCGGAGCTGGACCGTTCGGGTTTACGGGAGGTC
This sequence comes from Candidatus Edwardsbacteria bacterium RifOxyA12_full_54_48, assembly GCA_001777915.1. Lineage (NCBI taxonomy): Bacteria > Candidatus Edwardsiibacteriota > Candidatus Edwardsbacteria bacterium RifOxyA12_full_54_48. The sequence continues at coordinate 558,446 of MFFN01000004.1, forward strand.
TCCAACATACTGACCTGCGCCTATATGAATGCCCTGGGGGAGATGCTCAATTTCATGGTGGTCCCCACCACTCCGTCCCTGATCATCGGCCCCCCGGAGGAGATGATGGCCGGCTTTGCCGAGCAGGCCGGAGGGGCCGATGAATTGGCGGTGATAATAGAGAACGATTTCCGTTTTCAGGGCAATGACACCATACTGCAGGGATATTTCCTGCTGTTGCCGGACGACAGCTCCCTGCAGGCCATGTTCAAGGCCATGAATATAAAATAGGTATTTGGGCATTCTTTAAACGGGGCGGCAGCCCCGTTTTTTATTTCCCTATTGACAAATAAAATAAAAGGTGTATAATACAGGAAACCATAAACACCAAACAAGTTTCCATAGTATTATGAAAGCAAGAGCCGATAAATTAAAAGCACGCATCATCGACAGCACCAGCCGGCTGTTCTTCGAGCGGGGTTTCTCCAGGGTCAGCATGGACCAGATCGCCTCCGGCCTGGGCATCAGCAAAAAGACCCTCTACCAACATTTTCCCAGCAAACAGGCCCTGTTGTACCAAGTGGTCAGCAGTATGATGAATGAGAACGGAAAGATCATCGAGGACATCGTCAACGACCGGGGAATGGATTTCCACCGGAAGCTGTCCCGGCTGATGAACCATCTCAGCGGGGTGGTCGGCCGGATGGCCCGGCCCTTCGGAGAGGACCTGCGCCGCAACGCACCGGAGATGTGGGATGAGATCGACCGGTTCCGGAAGGAAAAGATACTGCTCAATTTCAGGAAACTTCTGGAGTTGGGAATCCGGCAGGGGGTGTTCCGGAAGGATGTCGACCCCCAGCTGATGACGCTGATGTTCGCCACCCTGATGCAGAACATGATAGATCCAAAATTATTCAGCCAGATTCCCTTTACGGCGTCCCAGGTATTCGAAACCATCGTGGAGGTGGTATTCCGGGGGATATTGACCGAACCGGTCAGGAAAGATTTCATAAAAAAAGTTAAAGAGGTAAGTAAATGAAAAGGTATCTGACAATGATCGCCATCCTGCCGCTGCTGCTTGCTTCCTGCGGGACCAATGGCAGCAGCCAGGAAAGGATACAGGCTTCCGGGACCATCGAGGCCCTTCAGGTGAATGTCTCGGCCAAGGCGGGCGGCCAGATAAAAGGCCTTTGGGGGAGGGAGGGGGATGATGTTCGCCTTGGCGATACCCTGATGGTAACGGACCATGTGATGCTGGATCTGCAATTGCGCCAGTCTCTGGCCGGGCGGGAACTGGCCCGGATCCAATACGAGAACGACCGCAAAGACGACCAACGCACCAGCGAGCTGTTTCAGAAGGGCAGCGTCACCCAGAAACAGCGCGATGATGTCAATGCCAGGTTTCGGGCCTCCGGAGCCAGACTGGAGCAGGCCAGGGCCTCAGCCGATATGATCAGGAAAAACATCTCCGATTGTTATGTTACGGCTCCGCTGGGCGGAACCATCACCAATTCAACCTATGAGATCGGCGAGACCGCCGGGCCCGGCTCCATCCTGTTCACCATATCCAAAATGGATACCGTCGAGCTGGTGGTATATGTGAACGAAAAAGAGCTGGGATATGTAAAGCTGGGGCAGGGCGCCGAGATCCGAATAGATACCTTCAAAGATAAGACCTTTTCCGGAAAGGTGGTATACATCTCCCCCCAGGCCGAATTCACCCCCAAAAACATTCAGACCAAGCAGGACCGGGTCAAGCAGGTCTTCGGCGTCAAGCTGAAGATCCCCAATCCCGAGCAGCAGCTTAAGCCGGGGATCCCGGCCGATGCGGCAATATTCATCAAGGGGCAGTAGCAAAAACCTATGACCAAGCCTTTGGTCGAAATATCCGGCCTCAGAAAATCATTTGGCCCGCATCAGGTGCTGAAGGGAATAGACCTTGATATTCTGCCGGGCGAGATGCTGGCCATGGTGGGGCCGGACGGGGCCGGCAAGACCACCCTGATCAGGGCCATCTGCGGCCTGCTGCCTTTTCAATCCGGCAGGATAAGCGTATTGGGCCATGATGTTCCGGCACAAATGGGCCTGATCAAGCCCCATATCGGGTATCTTTCCCAGCGGTTCAGCCTGTACGGCGATCTGACGGTGGACGAGAATATCGAGTTCTTTGCCGAGATCCACGGGGTGCGTGACTACCGGGCCCGGCGGGAGGAATTGCTTGATTTTACCAGGATGAAGCCCTTCCGCAGCCGCCTGGCCGAAAGACTGTCGGGCGGGATGAAGCAGAAGCTGGCCCTGGCCTGCACCCTGGTCCACACCCCCCAAGTCATATTTCTGGACGAGCCCACCACCGGAGTGGATCCGGTCTCCCGCCGGGATTTTTGGAAGATCCTGTCCCGCCTGCTGACCGACGGCCTGACCATCTTCCTGACCACCCCCTACATGGACGAGGCCGAGAGGTGCAGCCGGGTGGCCATGCTGGATAAAGGCAACATCCTGGCCCTGGACAGCCCCCAGAACATCAAACTGCTGATGGGGGGCAAGGTGATGGAGTTGGTCTGTCAGGATATAAAAAGGGCGGCCCAGATGATATCGGAAGAATTGAGCCCGGTAAATGTCCAGACCTTTGGCGACCGGCTTAATGTGATGATGCCCGACCAGGGAAAACAGTGGCCGGGTTTGATCGAGAAGCTTGCGGCAGCAGGGATGAAATGCGATAAATGGCAGGAGGTGTCCCCCTCGCTGGAGAATGTGTTCATAAAACTGATGAAGCCAAAATAAAGGTGAAAAGATGCGCCATTTTATCATAATAACCCTGTTATTCTTCTGGTTTGGCCCTGGTCGGGCCCAGGGAAAAGAACCGATGTCCCTGGAATCCTGCCTCCAAACCGGTTTGGAAAACAACAAGGGTCTGGATGCCGCCCAGGCCAGCGCCCAGGGGAGCCGGGCGGCGGCCGACCAGTCGGCCACGGCCCTTCTGCCCAGCCTGAAACTGTCGGCCGGCTACAGCCGGCTAAGCGATGTTCCCCCGTTTGAGATGACCATCCCCGGCTTTCCGGCGCCCCGGACCATAACCATCGCCGAGCCGGTGCTGGACAACAGCAATATCAAGCTGACCCTGCAGCAGCCACTGTTCACCGGAGGGCGGGTGACCGGCAGCCTAAAAATAAACCGTAAAAATTACCAGGCGGATTCCAGCGATTATCTGGCCCAGCGCTGCCAGGCGGCCCTGAATATAAAGATCCTATATTGGAGACTCTACCAGGCGCAGCAGGTGAAGGAATTGGCCGAAGAGAACCTTCGCATCTTGGGCAATCATCTCAATGACGTCGGCAACCTGCTGGGCCAGGGCCTGGCCACCGAGAATGACCGGCTGAAGGTAAAACTGCAGATGTCCAATGCCCGGCTGATGCTGATAGATGCCGAAAACAACCGGAGGGCCATAGGGATACATCTCAACAGTTTCATCGGCCGTCCGCTGGATAAGCAGATAGACCCCACCTCCATTCCCGACACTTCTGAGGTTGCCGTGTTAAGCCCGCCGGAATTGATCCAGATAGCCCTGGCCGAAAGACAGGATATTGCGGGCCAGAAATACCGCCGGGACGCCACTGCGGCGGGAAGGATGGCCGCCAAATCCGGCTGGTATCCCCAGGTGTTTGCGGTGGGGAATTACACTTATGCCCGGCCCAATCCCCGGATATTTCCGGCCCGGGACCAGTTCGATGCCACCTGGGACGCCGGGGTGATGCTGTCGATGGATCTCTGGAACTGGCAGGCCGCCAAGCACCAGGTGCGTCAGGCGGGCTCTCTGCTCCGTCAGGCCGAGGACCGGCTGGTTTTGTTGGAGGATGCTGTCAGGGTTGAGGTCAATCTGGCGGTGCTGGATGTCCAACAGGCCGGAGAGAAGACCGCCGTCTCCCGGAGCGGGCTGGATCAAGCCCAGGAGAACTATCGCAACGTCAAGAACCTGTTCCTGGAGGGCATGGCCACCAATTCCGATCTGCTGGACGCCGAAGGACTTTTGCTTCAGGCCAAGGTGGGCCACGCCGGGGCCTTGGTGGAATGCCAGATCGCCAAGGATAAGTTAAAAAATGCCCTGGGAGAGTATTGATATAATGACGGCCCCATCGATAATAGCGGACAAGCTGAGCAAGCGTTTCGGCGGCTTTGTGGCGGTCGATAGCGTCAGCTTTGAGGTGAGGGAGGGGGGGATCTTCGGATTTCTGGGGGCCAACGGAGCCGGCAAGTCCACCACCATCAAAATGCTGTGCGGTCTTTTGTCCTCCAGCTCCGGCACCGCCCGGGTGGGCGGATATGACATCAACCGCCAGGCCGATCTGGTCAAAAAGAACATCGGCTACATGTCCCAAAAATTTTCGCTTTACGATGATCTGACCGTAGCGGAGAATATCAATTTCTTCGGCGGGGTCTACGGACTGGATGGTCAAAATCTGAAAAACAGGAGGCAATGGGCTCTGGAGATGGCGGGGTTGTCGGAACGCCAGCGTTCGCTGACCCGGGAGCTGGCCGGGGGGCTGAAACAGCGGCTGGCTTTGGGCTGCGCCATCCTTCATAAGCCCAGGATATTGTTCCTGGATGAACCCACCGGCGGGGTGGACCCGGTCTCCCGGAGAAGCTTCTGGGACCTGATAAATGAACTGTCATCAGGCGGCACCACCATCTTCGTCACCACCCACTACCTGGACGAGGCCGAATACTGCAACCAGATCACTCTGATGCATGCCGGCCGGATCGTAGCCGGCGGAAGCCCCAATCAACTGAAAAAAGAATGGATCAAAAACCCCATCCTGGAATTCAGGTCCGACGATGTGGTCAAGGCCATGGGCATGATCCAGGGCCTGCCCTGGGCCTTGGAGACCACCATCTTCGGCAACTCGCTTCATGTCAGCGTAAAGGAGGTCCAGTCCGGCAAAAGGGAGATAATCAAAGCCGTGGGAGCTGGCAATATAAAGCCTGAAAATATAAGGGAGGTAAGCCCCACCCTGGAGGATGTCTTCATCACCCTGATAGAAAAAAAGACACCGACCGAAAATCCGGAAGGAAAATGAACAATGCCTTTGATCAGCTCCGGCACAAAAGCAGACAGGGTGGCTTCGGTCATTAAAAAGGAACTGCGCCAGATAATGCGGGACAAGCGGAGCCTGGGCATACTGTTCTTCATCCCGCTGTTCATGCTGGTGATGTTCGGCTATGCCCTGAATTTTGACGTTAAACACACCTCCCTGGCGGTGGTGGACCTGGACCTCAGCCGGGAAAGCCGGCATTTGATCAGCGAATTCTCTCACAGCGAATATTTTACGGTGAAACATTTGCCATCGGCGGTAAAAGAGCTGGACCATCTCCTGGGCAGCGAAAAAGTACGGGCGGCCATCGTGATCCCCCGGGGATATGCGGCCGACCTGGCCCAGGGCCGGAGCCCGACGGTGCAGGTGATATTGGACGGGGTGAATGCCAATGCCGCCAACACCATTCAGGGATACCTTAATGCTTTTTTCCTGAATTATTCATATCAGCTTACCATCAAGGTCGCCCGGCGGCTGGGGGTGGCCGCCATTAACCAACCGATAGATTACCGGCCCAGGATATGGTTCAATCCAGAATTGAAGAGCGCAAAATTTCTGATTCCCGGGCTGATCGGCTTTATCCTGATGGTGGTGGGGGTCATCTCCACCTCGCTGTCAATAGTCAAGGAAAAGGAAAGGGGCACCATGGAGCAAATATTGGTCTCCCCGATAAACCCCCTGGAATTGATAATGGGCAAAACGATACCCTACATTGCCATTTCGCTGCTGTCGACGGCAATCATTTTGGTGGTGGGTTATGTTTTATTTGATGTCTACGTCATGGGCAGCCTGTTATTGCTGTTTCTGACCACTTTTATCTTTCTGCTGGGCGCTTTGGGCATGGGACTGCTGATATCGTCAATATCCGAAACCCAACAGCTGGCTTTTTTGGTGGCGGTGATATCCACCATCCTGCCGTCCTTCCTGCTGTCGGGGTTCGTCTTTTCCATCCGAAACATGCCGGAGGCAATACAACTGATAACCTATGCCGTGCCCACCAGGTATTATCTGGTGGCTCTGAGGGGGATAATCCTAAAAGGGGCCGGGTTCGGTGCGATCTGGGACCAGCTGCTGTTCCTTATGGGATTTGCCACGGTTATGCTTTTGGTGAGCGCCATCAGGATCAAAAGGTCGGGGCTGTGATGATAAATATTGGATGTCGATAGAACTCGACCGCAACAAAGACATGAAAATAATCCTTCATATAATCAAAAAAGAGTTTCTGCAGTTTATGCGGGATCCCAAGATGGTGGCCATCAACATCATTGCTCCGGCCATACAACTGCTGGTCTTCACCTATGCGGCCACTCTGGATGTCCGGGAGGTGAGCATGATTGTCTGCGACCATGACAATTCCTATTATAGCCGCCAGCTGTTGAGCGGCTTCACCAATTCCGGCTATTTTCGCACCGTGGAAAGCACCACCAGAAGCGCTGATATAGATATCGCCCTTATCGAGACCAGAGCTTCGGTCGGGATTGTGATCCCGGCCGGGTTCGGAAACGATCTGCTGGCTGGCAAGCAGCCTCAGATCCAGGCCCTGGCTGACGGTTCGGATGCCAATTCTTCCGGCATCGGCCTGGCCTATGCCAGCCAGATCATCAACCGCTATATCGGCCTGCAGTTGGCCGGATCATCGGGCCCCCGAAAAACGGCCCGGCTTTCGGTTAACCCCGAGATCCGGATATGGTACAACCCAGAACTCAGCAGCCGGAATTTTATGGTGCCTGGCGTTCTGGGGCTGCTGCTGATGATAATGACCATGATGCTGACCTCCCTGGCCATAGTCAAGGAACGGGAGAACGGCACCATGGACCAGCTGCTGGTAACCCCCATTAAATCGTATCAGCTGATCATCGGCAAACTGACCCCATTCTTCTGTATCGGGGTCATCGACATCCTGTTGGTGATGCTGGTGGCCACCCAGTGGTTCGGGGTCCCTGTCCGGGGCAGCCATCCGCTGTTGTTCTCCCTGTGCCTGCTGTTCATCATGACCACATTGGGGCTGGGTCTGTTCATATCCACCGTGTCCTCCAACCAGCAGCAGGCCATGATGACCGCCATCTTCTTCGTGATGATGCCGATGATCTATCTTTCGGGCTTCGTGTTTCCCATAGAGAACATGCCCCGGGTGATCCAGGCCCTTACTTATCTGCTGCCGTTGCGGTACTTCTACACCATCATCCGGGGAATATTCTTAAGGGGATCGGGGTTGGCCGAACTGTGGCCCCATGCCCTGGCCCTGTTGATTTTTGGGGTCGGCATCCTGTCGCTCAGCGTCACGCGGTTCAGAAGAAAGCTGGAATGACAGGTTCCATCAGGATCAACAATAAAAAGGCCTCCCTAAGGGGAGGCCTTTTTGTCCATCACCATCTGGCGGTAGGACTCAAGTAGTTGGTTATGGGGATCCAGCTCCAGGGCCCGGTCCAGATGTTTCAGGGCTTCTCCGTACAGCCTCATCTCCACCAGGCAGACCGCCAGGTCGTTCAGGATGCCGGCGTCGCATTCATCCAGGGCCGCGGCCTGCTCCAATATCTGCCGGCCGCTCTTGTGATCGCCGGACATGAAGACCGCCCACCCCAGCAGGTGCATGGTCTGGGGGTGGGCGGGCCGGAGGTCCAGGGATTTCTTCAGCTGGGCGATGGCATCCTCGAAGCGATCCATATAGCTGCAGAGCGAGCCCAGCTGCTGGTAATAGTTGGCCTCGTTGGGATTGAGCCCGATGGCAGCCAGCAGATGGCTCTCGGCTTCGGCGGTATCCCTCTCCAGGATCAAAAGCTCGGCCAGGCCCCAATGGGCCAGTTCCCTGGCCAGATCGCCCCCTTCTTTCAATTCCGGAAGGGCCAGTACCGCCCGGTAGGCTTTGATGGCCTCCTTGCGCTTGCCCTGCCGGGAGAACCGATCGGCCCGGGCGAAAAGCCGGGCGCTGTTATTTGCCGGGCCGGGCATGATGCTGGTTCTGGCCGGATATCTTCTTCAACTCATCCAACAGTTCCTGGCGGGTGCAGAGATCCTTGGCCACCAGGACATTTATCAGGGCCTGGATGGAAAGGGCATTGGCGGCCACCCCCTGCTGAAGGCTGATGGCATGGCCGGTCTTGGCTTCCTTGGCTCCGAAGATATTCTTTAAAAAATTCATTTTTTCCTTCGCTCCTCCCAGGCCCGGCGCTCCTTTTCGGTGGCCCGTCCGGTCTCTATCAGATCCCGGAATTCCTTCTCCGAAAGCGGGGCCCGGCGCTCACCGCTTCTCTTCAGGGCTTTTTTTTTGGCGGCAACTTTGGGCATTCTTATCTCTCCAAAAATGGTTGTAGGGTTTAGGGCAGTTCTTTTATCCGGTCCTGGGCCAGTCCGGCCTCGGGGCTGCGCGGAAATTTGTTTATCAGGGTTTGCCAGCTTTTCCGGGCCTCCATGGCCCGTCCCAGCTCCTTGTAACAGAGGCCGGACTTGTAATAGGCCGCCGCCGCCTTGTCCTGGTTGGGATACTGGGCCAGGACCTTTTCGAACTCGGCCAGGGCCTCCTGGTATTTCTTCTGGGCGTAATATCCTTCACCGATCCAATATTGGGAGTTGTCGGCCAGACTGCTGGAGGGATAAAGCTTCAAAAATTCCCGGAACCCGGCGATGGCCAGGTCGTAATTCCCCCGGGTGATGTCCAGATAGGCGGTGTCATACAACTGCTTGGGATCGGGCTTGGAGCCGTTATCTTTAGGCTTATCCGGCGGGGCCGGCGGGGTGATCCCCCTGCTGTCCGGTTGGGAGGAGCCCAGCGGCAGGGCTTGGACCATGGTCCGCGACCGCTGGTCCTCGTATTGCTGGTCCATGCTCATCATCCGTTCGTTCAGCGATCCCCAGCGGGTGCGCATCTCGGCGTTCAGCTGATAGGTGATGTCGGTCTGGGCCCGGAGCAGGCTGTCCATCAGGGTCATCTGGGCCTCCATCTTCTTCTGGCTGGTCTCCAGGTAATCCAGCTGGTCGCGCATCCGGACGTATTCCCTCTTGACCCCGCAACCGGCCAGCAGGGGGAGGCAGAGAATTAACAGGGTTGTTTTCTTCATGTTACTTCTTTTCGACCACGAATTCCACCCGGCGGTTCTTGGCCCAGCTGATCTCGTTGTGCCCCAGGTCAGCCGGCTTCTCCTTGCCGAAGCTGACGGTGGCCAGGCGGGAGCGCTCCACCCCCAGGTTCACCAGATAATCCCTGACGGCCACCGAACGCTTCTCCCCCAGCGCTAGGTTGTATTCGGTGGTGCCCCGTTCGTCGCAATGGCCCTCCAGCCTGACCGCCACCTGGGGATAGCTGCGGAGCAGTTTGGCGGTCTCGGTGAGCCGGGAGACGGAGGCCTCCTCTATGGAGTATGAATCGAAGCCGAAGTAAACGGTGGAGAAATCGATCTTCACCTCGGGTTTTTTCTCCTCAGCCGGCGGGGTGACCGGCTGCTCAGCGGTCAGCTCGGGCTTGACGATCTCCTCCTGCTTGGTGGCCTGTTTTTTGGCGCAGCCGGCCAGGATCAAAGAGATCAGCAGTACCCCGCTGATAATATTGATGGTTCTTTTCATGATTACCTCCTTGTATTTATATTAACAGGGTCCCGTTTGTTCAGGGGGTTGGCGGGAAGGGGCTCCAGGCCGGCATCAATGCCCCGCTAAGGTTGGTGACGGCCTTCTGGCCGGAGCCATCCCAGTGCATCAGCCACAGCTGGCTGCTGCCGGTGCGGCTGGAGGAGAAGGCCAGGTGCAGGCCGTCGGGCGACCAGGAGGGGTCCTCGTTATCCCCCTCGTAGGTCAGCTGGGTGTAGCCGTCGCCGGTGACATTCATGGCGCAGATCTGGAACAGCCCGTTGATGCGGGAGACGAAGGCGATCTTGTCGCCCTTGGGCGACCACACCGGGGAGGTATTGTAATTTCCCTGATAGGTCAGCCGCCGGATGTTGGAGCCGTCGGCATCCATCAGGTATATCTGCGGGCTGCCCGGCCGGTCTGAGGTGAACACCAGTTCCCGGCCGTTGGGGGACCAGCCCGGCGAACAGTCGATAGCCCAGCTGTTGGTCAGCCGCTGCAGCGACCGGCTGTCCAGGGTATAAAGATATATCTCGGCATTGCCGTCCCGGGAGAGGGTCAGGGCCATTTTTTTCCCGTCGGGAGACCAGGCCGGGGAGGTGTTCAGCCCCTCGACCTGGGAGATGGCCTGAAGCTTCCAGGCCCTCATGTCCAGCGAGTAGATCTCGGTCCGGTTGCGCTGAAAGGATATGAAGGCCAGCCGGCTTCCGTCCGGGGACCAATCGGGCGAGAGGTTGATGGTGCTCAGGGCGGTCAGTTTCTGCAGGTTGTGGCCGTCGTAGTCCAGCACGGCCAGCTCCTTGTTCTGGCCGTGCTTCTGGCAGAAGGCTATCCTGGTGGAGGCCACGCCGTTCTCCCCGGTCAGGGTTTTTATTATTTCATCGCAGATCCGGTGGGCCTGGCCCCGGGAATGATCAACAACAATCTGCTTGGTGAAGATATCGCGCCCCACGCCCAGGTCATAGATCCGGATCTTCAGATGTTCCTGTTTCTTTTCAGTGCGGAGTTCCGGGATCAGCAGCATCTTGGCGCCCAGCAGCTGCCACGATCCGGCCAGCACCTGGCCCTTTTTAAAACCGTACCCGGGATCGCTGTCCGGGGGCTCTATCAGCTGGAAGTACAGCGAGAAGGCCAGGTCGTCCGACAGCACATCGATGATCTCTTTAACTTTGGCGACAGTCTCCCGGGGGATCTTGCCCTGGGCCTGGATGGGGGACACCACCAACTCGATGGGCCTTCTTTCCGAGGTGGAAAGCTTCAAATAGACGTCGGTCTGGGCGACCGCACAAGAAGTCGTGCCAGAAAGTAGTAAAATTATATAAATGGTTATCAGATTTGCCTTGCGCATCATTTTACATACTCGAATTCAAAATGCACGCCCAACACCGACAGATTCATCTCCTGGGGGAAGGGCGGGAAGTTCTTGGCCTGGTAGACCGCCCGGATGGCAGCCTGGTCGAACAGGGCGTCGCCGGAGGATTTCTCCAGGCTGGCCTCCAGCAGGTTTCCCTGGCGGTCGATCTTGAAATAGATGGTGGCCCGGATCTCCGGCTGGCCGCCCTGGTAGGGATTGCGCCAATGCTGGCTGATCTTGGTCAATATCATGCCCAGGTAATATGACCCCTCCGGGGAAACCCCTTCGGCGGCCAGCACCTTCATGCCTTTGGGAAGGTTCGGCACCACCGGGCCGCTGGCCGATTTTTGTTTTTTATCCGGGGTCTTGGCTTTGGGCTGCGGCTTGGCCTTTGACACAGCTGGCTCTTTTTTGACCGAGGGCTTGGCCTCCGGAACCGGGGCGCTCTCCATGTCCTGGCCCTGGTTTCCCGAGACTTGGGGCAGGGCCACCAGGTTCACCTTATAGACTGCCGGGTAAGCCGGTTTGGAGAAAAGCCTCAGCCCCCTGGCAAAAAAAAGCACTGTCAAAAACAACAGGAGATGAAAGGACAGCGATATGGAGAATTCCCGTTTCATTTGCTGGCTTTGGGTTCGGTTACCAGCCCCAGATTGTCGACCTTCAGCTCCTTCAACTGCCCGATGATCTCCACCACCAGGCCGTAGGGCACCGATTTGTCGGCCTTGAGGTAGACCGGCCGGCCGGCATTGCGGGCCAGCAACCCCTTGACCACCTGGGAGAAGGCTTTGCCGGACACCGGCTGGTCATTGATCAATATCTTGCTGCCGGATGTCAGGACGATGGTCAATCCTTCTTCGATCTGCGGCTTGGAGGAGTCGGCCTTGGGCAAAGCCACATCCACCCCGGAGCGCATCATGGGGGCGGTGATCATGAAGATGATCAACAGGGCCATGCAGACATCCACCAGGTTGGTGATGTTGATGGAATCCATGGGCGGGATATGGAAGCGCTCCCGTCGCATGGGTTATTTCCCTCCGAACACCGAATGGACCCGCAGATCGCCCAGGAATTCCGAGGACAGATTCTCCATCTGGCCGGCCATGTGGCGGATGCGGCTGTTGAAAGCGTTGAAGGCGATGGAGGCCGGGATGGCCACCACCAGCCCGGCGATGGTGGTCACCAGGGCCTCGGCGATGCCGGGGGCCACCACCTGAATGCTGGTGGACCCGAAATTTTTTATGTCCACGAAAGCCACCATGATCCCCCAGACCGTGCCCAGGAGCCCGATCAGCGGAGCAACGTTGGCGATGGTGGCCAGAGTGATCAGCCGCCGGCTGATGGCCTCCACCTGATCGCCGATGGCCCGGTCCATGGCGGCCTGGATGTTGGGCAGCACCTCCAGGGGAAAGGACAGCTTCTGCCCGCCGGACAGGCGCTGGGCCTCGGCCAGCCCCTCGGCCAGGATCAAAAACAGGGGTGAAGCGGGGTGGGATGAGGCAAAGGCGTCATCAAAGGTCTTGCGCTGTTTGAACTTCTCCATGAATTTTCTATTGGCCTGGGCGATATTGTTCAGGGAGCGCCGTTTATAGATTATCACCGTCCAGGAAAAAACGGAGACCAGCAGCAGGCCGATCATGATGATGCCGGTGAAGATGTCGTAGCCGAAGATCATCCCCAAAGTACTGCCGCGCTGAAAAATCTGAAACATAGTGGTTCCTAATTATTATAAAAATATTCAATCCGGCAGTTTGAAACGCGGTTCTTTCCATTGGGCCAGATATCTGGCGTAGGTTTCCTGCAGGGCGGGATCGGGAGGCTGTATCTCCATCCGGCGGACCTGGTCCTCGAAATGCTTGCCGATCAGCCCCATGGGCAGGGTGATGATCCCGAAGAGGAACAGCTGCCCCATGGCGGTGGCGAAGGAGAGGCCCCCCATCACCAGATAGGCCAGGACCGCCAGCAGCAGCAGCGACATGGCGATGTAATATATGGCCAGCTGCATGCTGAGGTTGATGAACTCCCTGACCAGCTGCAGGTCGCGGCTGCTGCGGATGATGCCCCTGGTCTGCTGGGTCAAACCCCGGCTCTTGGCGATGTTGTAAAGATGCATCAGGGCGGCAATTATTATGGCAGACCAGGCCGGGATCCGGTAATATTCCATGGTCACCTCCAAGATCAGATGGTCGGTTTTATTCCGGCCAGGATATCCAATGCTTCAAGATATTTATCACTGGTCTTTGCGATGACCTCTTGGGGCAGCTCCGGGCCCGGCGCCTGCTTGTTCCAGGCCAGGGTGCTCAGATAGTCCCTGACGAACTGCTTGTCGAAACTGGGCTGCGATCTTCCGGCCTGATACCCGGCCCTGGGCCAGAAACGCGAGGAATCGGGGGTCAGCACCTCGTCTATCAGGATCAGCTCCCCTTCAAAGTCCCCCATCTCGAACTTGGTGTCGGCGATGATGATGCCCTTCTCCTCGCCGATCTTCCGGGCGGCGCCGTAGATCTCCAGGGACAGCTTTTTGACCAGGCCGGCCTTTTCTCTTCCCAGGATCTCAGACATCTTTTCAAAGGGGATGTTCTGGTCATGGCTGCCGATCTCGGCCTTGGTGGAGGGGGTGAATATGGGGCTCTCCAGCCGACTGGATTCCACCAGCCCTTCGGGAAGTTCTATTCCGCAGACCATGCCGCTCTTCTGGTAATCCTTCAGCCCCGAACCGGTCAGGTATCCCCGGACGATGCATTCCACCGGCAGGGGCTGGGCCTTTTTGACCAGCATGGAGCGGCCCTCCAGCTCCTCCTTGTATTTATGACATTCGGCGGGAAAATCGGTCACGTCGACACTTATAAGATGGTTGGGCATGAGGGATGACATTTTTTGAAACCAGAATTTTGAGATCTGGGTCAGCACGTAGCCCTTGCAGGGGATGGCGTCGGGCAGGACCACGTCGAAGGCCGAGATGCGGTCGGTGGCCACTATCAGCAGATTTTCTCCCAGATCGTAGATGTCGCGCACCTTGCCCTGGGAGATCTTTTTAAGTTCCGGGAAATCGGTCTGGGTGATGGTCTTCATGAAGGCGGATGCTCTCTTTTTATTTAAGGTGAAGGTTTGAATACTATTGTCCGGCAGGGTGTTTTCCAGATCTCGGGCACTTATTTCAGAAGCAGCATTGCTTTTGCCGCCAGTTCGTCATCGCCGATCTCCCGGGCGGCGGCCAAGGCCAAGTTGGCCGTTTCCCGGGCCTGAGCGGCCGCGCCTTTTTTAAGGTACATTTCGGCCAGGCCCAGATAATCCGTTGCCAGGTCGTTTTGGAATCCGTGCTCCAGGTCTACGGCAATGGCCTGCTTGAAATATTTCTCCGAATTTTCATAATCGCCCAATTGGGCAAAAACGTTGCCCAGCCCGCTGCAGGCGCCCTCGATGCTTTCGGGGTCGTCCGCTTGGCTGGAGACAGACAGCTGGCGCTCGAAGCACTGGCGGGCCTCGGGATATTTTCCCGACTCGGACAGCACCAATCCCATGTTTCCCAAGGCCTGCTGGATCCCCATGGCATAGCCAAGTTTTTGCGACAACTCCAATTTTTCCCGGTAACAATCCAGGGCCAGGTCGTACTCTCCGCGACGGTTGTGGATGTTGCCGATATTTCCCACCGCCACGCTGATGTTGGCCAGATCGCCGAACTTGTAGGCCAAGGCAAGCTGCTTTCGGTAATACTCCAGGGCCAGGTCGTAGTTTTCCAGAAAGAAGTGGGCGTTCCCTGTGCTTCCCAGCAGGATGGTCGAAAAAGTATTGTCGTTCTGCCGCTGGGAGATCTCCATGCAGCGGTCGAGGCATTTTAGAGCCTGCTCATGTTTGCCGTTGATCATGTGGATCTGGCTCAGATTCCCCAGTCCGCTCATCTGATGTTTGGTGTCGTCGATCTTTTCTGACCGGGCTATCAGGTCGGTAAAACATTCTTCCGCTTTGGGAATATCGCCCGAAAAACGGTAAGCCAAACCGACCTCGTTCAAAGCCTGATTGATCCCGCATTGATCTCCCAATTCGGTGTAGGTATCCATAGCTCGGTTAAGGGGCGCAAGAAAATCGTTGTTCCTGCCCATATACCGGAGCAGCCGGATCCGTTTTATTTCGGAATCGGCTTCCTGTTTCTTGGCTCCGGCTTTCCGGGCGAAGTCGTAATTGTCATCCAGCGTCGCCAGCGATTCCTGCCAATCGCCTGCCAGGTCCAATACCTCCGCCTTGTGCAGGTGAACGGTATAGGCATAATAGCTTTCACCGGCCTGCAGCCAGAGGTTCTTTATTTTGTATTGTGGGGCGGCCATTTCGGCTTGAATGCGTTGGCGAGATTTCTAATTGTATCTCAGCTCCGCTTCGGCGGATTTTTTCTCCACCTCCCGGCGCATCCCGGCCCGCATATCCTCCAGTTTCCGGGCGATGTCGGGGTATTTGATGGACAGTATCTGGGCCGCCAGGATGGCGGCATTTTTGGCCCCGTCGATGGCCACGGTGGCCACCGGGATGCCGGAGGGCATCTGGACCGTGGCATACAGGGCGTCCACCCCGGCCAGGGCGCCGGACTTCAGCGGGACGCCGATCACCGGCAGTGTGGTGTGGGCGGCCGCCGCACCGGCCAGGTGGGCGGCCAGCCCGGCCCCGGCGATGATGCACTCAAAACCATTGCCGCGGGCGCTTTTGGTAAACTCGGCCACTTTATCGGGAACCCGGTGGGCGGAGAGGATCATCACCTGGGGCTTTATTCCGAATTCCTTCAGGGTCTCGATGGCTTTTTCCATCACCGGGAGATCGCTGTCGGAGCCCATCAGTACCGCCACCTTGATATCGGGCATATTGCTCCTTTGTTGTTGCGGTTAATTTATGGCAATAGTTCAAGGCCTGATAGATCAGACCCTAGACGATAGATATTATCTTGTATTTGATGGTGCCGGCCGGCACCTGTATCTCCGCCACCTCTCCCACCTTTTTTCCCAGCAGGCCCTTGCCGATGGGGCTCTCCACCGAGATCTTGCCCTGGTCGAAATCTCCCTCATGCTGCCCCACCAGGATGTAGGTCTCCTGCGAGCCGTCGCCCAGGTCCTTGACCTTGACGGTCTTGCCGAAGACCACCACCCCCTTGGCCAGCTTGCTCTGGTCGATCACCTCGGCATTGGTCAGGTCGGTCTGCAGCTGGCGGATCTTCCGTTCGATCATGCCCTGCTTTTCCTTGGCGGCATGGTATTCGGAATTCTCCGAAAGGTCGCCCAAGCTTCGGGCATGGGCCAGGGCCGCCGAGACATTGGGCCGGTCCACCGACACCAGTTTTTCCAGCTCGGTCTTCATTTTGGCCAGGCCCTCTTTGGTGGTCACCACTCTGGACATAAGTATGCTTCCGTAGGTTTTTAGGATTTTGGTTAAATCATTACCCCTATAACTCATACCCCCCTGAGGATGATTTTCAGGGGGATGTTTGAGAACAGAGGGACAGAATCATTATATATTTTAAGGGGGAGGTTGTCAAGCTTATAAAGGAGCTTTCGGCCCCATCACCTCTCGGGGTAACTGCCGAAAAGCCGGCCCCATGGCGTATTCTTCAGCCATCGGCGGTAGAGCCTGCTGTCCAGCAGCGGCCAGCGCAGGTAGTCATGATAGATCTCCGAGGCCAGGATGAACAGATGAACCAGCGGGGTGCGGAAAAAGATGTTCTGCATGCCCTTTAAGGGGCCGAACCAGATCATATCGCCACCCACCCGGCGCACCAGGTTCTTGCCCACCCTGAAATTCCAGTTCTCCCCGGAGATGTCGTCGCCCACCAGCTCCATCTCCTCCAGCCGGCCGCAGCCCAAACCCTGCTCATGGGCCAGCCGGATATATTCTATCCTCATGGGGTCGAAGCCCATCATTTTGGCCGATACGGCGTCGATGGCCACCTGGTCGGCCGAGGCCAGCATATAATCCTTGATCACCGGGTGCATGGTGCGGGGGCCCGGCCCGTTGCCGGCGGTGGTCCCATCCATTACCGCGAAAAGGCCGGGGTGGATCTCCTGCTGGATGGCCAGCAGGTCCACCAGCACCTGGTGGATCCAGGAATGGGCGTAGTGCCGCCGGGTGTTAAGCAGCCCGCCGAAGGCGTTCTTTATGGCCCCGGTGGTGGTGGTGTAGATGTGGCATTTCATGGTCGGCAGATGGACGATGTTCCTGCCGGAGAAATAGTCCGGGACCAGTATCCCTTCGGGAAATATCTTGTCCAGAACCAGCATCCTGGTCCGGGGCGCATAGGGCACCCATTTCATATCCTCATCCCTGAAATTGTACAGCACCGGGACGGAGTGTTTTCTCAGGATGGGCAGATAGCGGTTGAGGTCCTCGCCCTTGAAGGCGTCGGTGACCACGGTCTTGTTCTGCACGCAGCAGATATCCTTATACCCGGCATCCCGCAGGGTCTTGACGACCCCCTCCAGCTGCCAGGGGGTGGTGTTGGCCGCCGGGAAGGGGTAATGCCAGGAGATATTGTCCTTGATGATGGTGGCGTTTTGGGGGTCCAGGCTTTCCCGGAAACCGGCCAGTTCCATCAGCCGGGCGATATCCTGCAAAATGTTCTCCGGAGTGACCTTCAATACTGCTACTTTGGATCGCACCATTTTTCTCTCAGTTTCCTTCCGATTGGGTGAGCGGCGGATTGTTTTTGCTTAACGTGTCCAGGCCTTCAGTTTCCTCGGTCACCTGGCTGCCGCTGTGCATCAGGCCGACCATCATTATCAAACTGGAGACCAGGATCACGAAGAACAGCACCCCCTCCCCGAACCTTTTCAGCACGAACTGCTGGGGGATGCTGTAATACAGAATGATGGTGATCAGCCCGCGGGGGGCGATGAACAGCTCGGGAAACAGGCTGACCCGGGCGATGTACTTAAGGTGAAAATAACGGACGGTGAAGATCATGACCATGATCAGGCTGCCCAGCAGGATGATCTCCAGGTTGAGCAGATAGGCCAGGTGGATGGAGTAGCCGAAAAGCACGAAGAAGAAGGTCCGGATGACGAAGGCCGACTCCGAGGTGATCAGCTTGAGCTGCCGGAGTTCGTAATTAAGCTTATAGGGATTGAGATACCGCTTGATGGGGCCCCGGACGATCAGATTGACGTTGCTGAGGGTCAGGCCGAACACCAGTATCAGCAGCAGGGACGAAAGGCGGAACAGCTCTCCCAGGGAATACACCAGGAACAGAATGGAGAGCAGCAGGAAGAACTTATTGTGCCCGGCGATCTTGTCTATGAACAGCAGCAGCAGCAGCGAGCAGACCGCCGATATCAGCGTGATGACCGTCAGGTTGCCGGCGAAGGAAAACAGGGAGGAGGCCGACCACAGGCTTTTCTGGATGGCGAAGTTGAAGATCATTATGCCGACAATGTCCGAGAAGGTGGCCTCGTAAACCATGAACTCTTTTTTATCGGGGCTCAGGTTACAGACCGAGGGGATCACAATGGCGCTGCTGATGACGGCCAGGGGGACCGCGTTGACGAAGCAGCTCTGGAAGGGGGCGTTCAGCACCAACTTGATCACCAGGGCTATCAACAGGGAGGAGGCCAGGAAAACCAGCACCGCCGAAATCAGTGATTTTTTTATCACCGGCAGCTTGGCCCGGGTGAGGCTCAGCTCCAGGGTGGCCTCCAGCACGATCAGTATCACTCCGATGATGCCGAACAGCTCCAGGTACATCCGGGAGTTGAGAAAGGCTATGTTCAGGTGGCTGCCGACAAAGCGCAGGACTATCCCCACCGTCAGCAGCAGCAGCACCGAGGGAATGCGCGACCTTCGGGCCAGGATGTCGAACAGGTACGACAGTATCACCAGAAGGCTCAGGGAGATGATCACCGAATATGAAAGCAATCCCGGATGATCCATAGGTTAAACCAGATAATGATGTTAGGTGTGTTGTTCAAGGGGAATTATCTTATATATCCGGGCCGAAGTCAATCCAAATTGAACCAGGATATTTTACAGAACCAGCCATGACAGCAATATCATAGCGATGAATACGGTGAATATCGCCCCGTAGGAGATGGAGAGGAGGTTCAGCTTGATAAAGGTGGGCCAGAAACCCTGCCGGTAGAACCTTTTCAGGCTTAGGTACAGGTACAGGGGAATGGTCATGATCAGCAGACTCAGCCACTGGCTGAGCACCGGGATGTGGAGAAAACGGGTGGCGGTGATAACCAGAATGGTCAGAAAAACGAAGGCGTGGAAATGGATGGAGAATATCAGGTGCTGCATATAATAGCGGCCGGAACGGATATAGAGCATTTTCAGCAGCAGGGCAAACAGCGGCATCAGCAGGAACATGCCCTGGGCGAATCGCTCTATCAGTGTTTCCACAAACAGTTCGGGATTGTCGGTGCCGCGGCGATAGCCCTTCTCGACCATCTGTGTGAAACGGTGGTCGAAGCTTAAAGTATCCTCCAGGGCGGCGGCAGTGTCCGGCCCGGCCAATGGCTGAGGGGCGGTCTCCACAGCTTTGATTTCGCTCCTTGCCTCGGGCTCATCCTGCAGCCCTTCCAGATGGGAGCGCCTGCTGGTCATGGCCAGCAGCAAAAACAGCACGAAACTGATGATCACATAGGTCCTCAGGGGCGGTACGTAACGCATTCTTTTTCCGGCCACGTAATCGGCGGTCAGGAAGCCGGGCCTGATGATCAGCGGCACCAGGGTGTGGACAAAGCGCGAGTCGATCCGCAGTTCGTCCCACAGGAACTCGTGCAGCAGCTCCCTGAAGGGGACGTTGATGTCGGTGTTCTTCTGTCCGCAGTCATGGCAGTATTTGCCGTGCAACAATGCCCCGCAGTTGAGGCAGTTCTCCGGCAGGGCCTGACGGATGGCCGCCCGGCGGGGAACGAAGAACCCGGTGGCCCCCTGGTAGTTCAGATATTCCTCGCCCAATTGCAGCTCCAGGCCCTTTTCCTCGATCCGGCACAGCAGGTAGAAGGCGGGGATCCACAGCAGGGAGAACAGCGCCAGGAAGGGGGAATTGAGCATCAATGCAACCACCAGGGGGAGGGCCATCTTGCCCAGGGCCTGGGGATGGCGGATCCTTTGGTAGATCCCGCGGGCGGAGGCCCGGCGGTCCTTTAGGGCGATGCTCTCCGGCCCGGCGTCGATCATTCCCCTGATCCAGATGACGGCGGCGGGAAGGCCGATGATGGCGGCGGCGGCCAGGGAGAACCAGCGGTCCCATAAAAATTCGGCCGGGATGAATTTGAAGGCCGGGAAGGCCTTGTACAGCAGATAGCTGAAGAAATGCAGCACCAAAGCCGCCACCGACAGGACCCGGAAAATTACGGACCGCAGGTCGGTCCGGCTTTCCTGGGCCAGGGCCCGAATGAACCCGGCGACGCTGCGGTATCCGAAGAACAGATACAGCCCGGCGGACAGGAACATTGTTATGACGATCAACCACGACATATATGATCCATAAATTATTGTTTTGCCAGATCCTCGGCCTTGGAGAAATGCATCTGGAAGATCTTCCACCGACCGTCAATTTTCTCCAGGACCCCTGTCCAGCGGACCTTCTCCCAGTTGGCCGGCCTGCCTTTATAGGTGTTGAAATCATCCAGCAGGCAGGCAAACCAGGCGGTCTGCAGGGATGGCGACAGGCTTATTCTCAGGTCGAACAGTTCATACCTTATGGCCTTGAAATCTTCCTGCAGGAAAAAACTCTCGGTCATCTCTTTGAACCGGGAGATGCCCCTGATGGTGCTTTTGGAATCGGTCTGAAAGAAGAACAGTTCGTCGCTGGCTATCACGGAGGAATAAAGCTGGTCCAGGTTCTTGTTGTTCACCGCCCAGCCGATGCTGTCCCGTATGACCTGGTCAATTATTTTTATCTCGGGATGGGGATTGTCGATGTTATTGTAGGTGTAGGGCATGGCGTTATTCCTTTCGATTATCAATCCAGAACCGCAGAATGTTTTTGCCGGTGGATTCCTCTAAAACGACGTTCTCGAGGATCCCGCCGTTTTTCTCGATCACTTTACGGGAATGAATATTCTCCTCATTGCAGGTCACCAGGACGCGATCAATATCATGTTTGGCGGCTTCTATCAATGTTTGTCTTAATATTTCCGTGGCATATCCATTCCGGCGGTGTTCGGGCGACACATCAAAGCCAATATGCCCCCCGATGTTTAAAAAATACTCGTTGAGGTTAAGCCTGAGCCTACTGTTGCCTACAAGAATATCATCATCATTCAAGAACCAAAAGGATTTTTGCAGAACCTTTCCCGGCGGCAGGTTCTCCGTGTCCTCGAAGCGGTTGAGCACGGTAATATATTCCCGAAAGGTCTGGCCTTCTTTTATCTGATGCCGGTCCTCGTTGTGCCGGCGGTAGGTTGCGGAGAATGCCAGGAAAGTATCTTCTTGGACATCGTTCAATCTTATATGATGAAGCATAAGGTATATTCTTTTAGAGATTTTTGATCACCGGCAGGTATTCCAATTTGGGGTTTGAGATGGCCTTCAATATATTTTCTTTGACCGGCGAGCCCTCGGATTGCAAACGATTCAGCATTTTTCTGATAGTGAGCCGCTTGGAATCCTTTGCCCCGGAGCAGGAGAAGGTCTTTATTCGGCCGAATCTTTGAACGGAATATTTTACGATCTCCTCCTTCCACACATAGGCTAGGGGGCGGATGATATGCAGCTTGCCCTTGAGGATCGACTGCTTGGGCAGGATGGCGGCCAGTTTGCCGGAATACAGGATGTTCAGCAGGGCCGTCTCCACCACATCATCCGCATTGTGTCCCAAAGCGATCTTGTTGCAGCCCTGCTCCTCGGCCAGGTCGAACAGCGATCTCCTGCGGGCCAGGGAACATTTGAAGCAGTCGTTATAAATATCATCGCTGAGCAGGGAGGAAGAGGCAACAAAGGGGACCTCCAGCCCGGCGCAGATCTTATCCAGTTTTTTTACCGGGGCGATGGGCTTTCCCTGGAACTCTCCCGGCACGTGCCCGGCGATGAGGGATATTCCCAGGCTGCGGCCCAGTTTTTTATGCTGCCGGGACAGGATGTCCAGCATCACCAGGCTGTCGCTGCCCCCGGAAAGGCCTATCAGTATCCGGTCGCCCCGCTCTATCTGGCAAAAATCCTTTTCGGCCCGGATGGCCCGGGAATAGACCCTGCCCCAATTGTCAGGCTTGACCGGGGTCGGCCTTATATTCCGATCGTTCATTGAAAAAGTATATTTTACCGGCCGGGGAATGTCAAGGAAATAGTGCGAGCAATGCCGGCAAGTGAACATCATTAATTCATTAAAGGCAGTTTAACGGCGCCATGGATTCCTGCCGGAAGCCTGCCCTGAGTAAGGCAAGCAAGCCCTGCTGGCTCAGGGTTTATCCCTCACTTGATGCGGGGCAGGAATGACAGGAAAAAGATCAATAACCTCCGAGTATAAAAATCATTGACCTGGCGGAGGGATTAAAGTAAAATGGTGTCAATGATTTTATGATGATCCGATG
This sequence comes from Candidatus Edwardsbacteria bacterium RifOxyA12_full_54_48, assembly GCA_001777915.1. Taxonomy (NCBI): domain Bacteria; phylum Candidatus Edwardsiibacteriota; species Candidatus Edwardsbacteria bacterium RifOxyA12_full_54_48. The sequence goes on from MFFN01000004.1 coordinate 580,927, forward strand.
CTGATAATCTTAAAAATATTACTGATATTTGCCCTGATAGTATTCCTGCTGTGGCGCAAATGGCCCTTGGGCCCGGTGATGCTCCTGGCTTCGCTATCCCTGGGCCTTTTATTCACCGTATCGCCGGGAGATATGGGGCGGAGCGCCCTGCGGGCGGCCCTGGATTTTGAGACCACCATATACCTGGTCATCGTACTCTACCTGATAGCCATTCTGGAGAACCTGCTGCGGACCGGCGGCCTGCTGGCCAGGATGGTCGGCGCTTTAAAGGTGCTGTTCCGCGACCACCGGCTGGTGGCCTCCTTCATGCCGGCCTTCATCGGATTCCTGCCCTCGGCCGGGGGGGCCATGTTCTCCGCCCCGCTGGTGAGGGAGGCCACTCAGCATATGGAGCTGTCGCCCGGCCGGAAGACCTTCATCAACTACTGGTACCGCCATATCTGGGAGACGGTGTTCCCGCTGTACCCCGGCCTGATCCTGGCGGCGGTGCTGGCCGGCCGTCCGGTGGCCGACCTGATATACAAGCAATGGCCCTATGCCGCCGGCGCCATCGTCATCGGCTGGCTGGTGGGCTGGCGCGGGGTGAAAAGGGACCGGTGGGATCAGGCGGCCGATTATAAAAAGGCCTGGAGGGATGTCCTGCTGACCATGGCCCCGGTGCTGTTCGTGATAGTATCGGTGCTGGCCTTCAAGTTCGATCTGGCGCTGATGACCGCCCTGGCGGTGCTGGGCCTGGCCCTGGGGTTGAGATACCAAATGAGAAAGATCCCCGGCCTGCTGTGGGAATCATTCAAGCCGATGACCCTGCTGCTGATCGTCGGGGTGATGGTCTTCAAGGGAATGCTGGAGACCAGCGGGGCCATAGCGGCCCTGCCGGGGATACTGTTGGGCGGCGGGGTGCCCACGGTGGTCATAATATCCCTCCTGCCGTTCCTGGTGGGCCTGTTGACCGGGATCAGCCAGGGCTATGTGGCGGTGGCCTTCCCGCTGCTGCTGGGGATCTTCGGGTCTCCCACGGGATCGCTCAACTGGTATGTCCTGGCCTTTGTGGCCGGGCTGGGCGGGGTGCTGATCTCCCCCAGCCATCTGTGCCTGGCTTTGACCCGGGAGTATTTTAAGGCCAACTGGGGCCAGGTATACCGCTATCTGCTGCCGGCCTCGGGCGGAATAGTTCTATTGGGATTCCTGTTGTATTATTTGTGGCGGTAAAGAAAGTGCATTCGACGATCAAGTTTTTATTCGATTTCCTTGGTGATAGATTTTTACAATAATTATTTTTCAATCTATACAAATAAGTTTAGGAGAACAAATGAGAAAATATATTATGGTGTTATTAATAATGCTCAATTCTTCATTGTTTGGAATAGAGTATTACACGCCGTGGTCATACAATTTAAAAGTTATACATAATGCCAATGGGGATTACATAATGCCCCAATGGTCACCTAACGGTAATTATATCGCTTTTTTTGATACTGATACGTTATTTGTATATGAGTTTAATAGTTCTAAGTATCTTATAAAGAAACCGATGTTCATTGAAAACCGGCAAATGCTGTGGGATAAAAATAGTTCGAAAGTAATATTTAACACAGACAAAGAAGTGTATATTTTAGATATAAAAACTAAACTTATAAATAAAATCAAACATATGCCTCAAGGCAAAAATGACTGGATCGATTTATGGTATTGTTATGACGATGGCAGATTGTTAATTAACTACAACAAAACGAGAAAAAAGGATACAGTTTTAGTATACAGTTTAAAGAAGAATAGATTTGTTGATGATAAGATCAAATATCCTTCAATATCTGGTTCTTGTAAGATATCCCCAGATGGAAAACTCGCTTTAAAAGTTAATTGTGATAAGATAATTTGTTATGATTTCGAGGCCCAAAAGGATAGAATTATTTATAATATAAATATTGGTTCAGTGTTTTGGAGAAGTGATTCTAAGTCTTTCTTTACAATATCAAGGACAGGAGACTCTGTTTCCATTGGTAACATAGACGGAAGTGAATTAAAACAAACCGCACTGTTCCCATATGAACGTGCTGTTTTATTCAAAGATTCCCCATTCGAAAGATATTTTATTAAATGTAATAATATTTATTCTTTTATTGATGAGGGACCATATCAAGGATGGGGTGGTGTAAGTGTAGTTGATGAATATAATTCTCATACATTTGATATGGTGTGGGTAGGTTATTATGCAGAGTGGTCACCTTGCGGTAAATACATTGCTGTTTCAACGCCCAATGTTGTTGGTATAATAAATTGGAATGAATTTGTGAAAAAATACAGGATAGAATGAAATCTACCGAGGCCATTGCCTGCAGTTCCTTCTTGCATTTAACCTTCACCTTGTCCATTCTCTCCAACTGCCCGGTCTTGGCGTCGTAAACCTTGCCCATCAGCTCCAACCGGTGCTGCTTGAACTCCAGGTTGCCTTTCTGATAAGGTGATATTTACTTTCTTGTGACCAAGAAAGTAACAAAGAAGTCTTTCCTGCCCAGTTGCGCGGTGGGCAAGGCGTTTGCTCCGGCATTCACTGAACCAGAACCGACCATAAGCCAATAACCCACTGAATGCTTTTTCGGAGCTGCAGCAATGCCGCTCCACTGCCTGTCCGCCGAAGCAGAGCGTAGGAGGGATGGCGGGGACCAGAAAGCCCAGAAATTTGTGGAGGCACTTAAGAATTTGGCAGTGTTCGAGCACAGCGAGTTTGTCAAATTTAGGCCGACGCCATAGGGCTGCCAAGCAGAGGTTTAGCGACGAGCTTTTGACCTCACCCTTCCCTCTCCTAATGCTTTAGGAGAGGGGTAGGGGAGAGGTGCGGGATAAAAAAGGAAAAGAACAATATCGTTACTGGGTATCCGGTCCTTACTTTCTCTTGTAACACCTCTCCTTTTAACCCTCCCCGTTGCGGGGAGGGTAGGGTGGGGTTGGAAGTCCTGGGGGCGCACCAGCTAATGCCTGTCAAAATAAATACGAATAAGAATATTCTTCATTATCTTTATCGCTCTGTCCTTGCCCGATGACGCCGACCGCCCCCCGCCATTAGCGCGGGGTAAATATTGGCGGACAAGCCATAACCCGGCCGATCATTTTGGCAGGCAAAATGTTCGCTTTAAATGATAAAAGAACACCCAAGCCATAAAACATATGGAATGCAAATTATCAACCGCCTTTCGGCGGTTTTTTTATTTTAAGGGAACCGAAAAGGAGGCAATGTTATCTAAATCTGCATAACCTCTTAAAAGCAAGACAATTATAATTGATCAGAGGGAAATATGTTAAAAAGATCATGGCTGTTATTTCTTCTTCTGCCGGCCCTGGCTATGGCCCAGGGTCAGGGAGTTACCTGGGATGCCCAGGTGCGGGTGGACGATGCCTTAGGCACAGGCCCTCATCAGGCCATCCATCCCTACACCATCATTGATGACAGCCTGCGGGTCTATACGGTCTGGGAGGACGACCGGGATGGCAACGGAAGGCACGCCATCTATTTCGCCAGATCGGCGGATCTGGCGGCCAGCTATTCCCGGCCCAACCTGGTGGTCTGCAGCGACAGTCTCTACGACAATATTTACCCATGGATGGTCAAGGGAAGCTCGGGAACCATATACCTGGTATGGCAGGTTAAATACCCGGACACCAGATGGCGGGTCTATCTTTCCAAGTCCACCGATGGCGGCAATACTTTCAGCCAGCCGGATACCATTGCCGGACCCTTGATTGAAAACAATAAAAATGATGCAAACAACTTCGGGCCGCTGCCCAGGATCGCTGTTGACCCCGGTGACAGCATCCTCTACCTGGTCTGGACCGAGTCCACCGGTGCCCTGGCCACCAAAGTCCGATGTTCCCGATCCTTAAGCCGTGACGTTAATTTTACCGGGATGGTCCGGGTGAACGTGGATTCGCTGAAGGCCGCCAAGCACCCGGCCATCGTCTGCGATGCCGGGGGCAAAGTGTTGGTGGCCTACGAGCAAAGCGACGGGGGCAACACCAACGACCCCCAGTGCGACATTTTTTTCAACCAGTCGAATGATTACGGGCTGTCCTTTGGAGCGGCCGACCTGATGATCAACGACAATGGCGATGTCAGCAGGATGCAGAATCCCACCATCGACCGCATCAACAGCAAGACCATGGTGATCTGGGAAGATACCAGAATGCCGCCGGCGGCCAACAATCAAAGCCCCCAGTTATTCTTCAGCCAAAAATCTGACACGGCGTCGAACTTTATTCCCAATATCAGGGTGAGCGACTCCCTTACGGGGAATTATAACTTCAGGCCCAGGATGGCGATGGATAAAGTCACGGGGAACATGATAGTGGTTTGGAACTCCAACAGAACGACGGATACCACGCATTTTGAAATGAGGCTTTGCGCCTATAATGACAGCCTCAACAAGTTCAATCCTTCCGTATCGATGTTCAATACCTACACCGGCAACAGCGGGGCCAACTTCGGCAACATCTTCTACCCCCCGGCGGTGGCCATCACCAACATCGACTCGGTGGCCAATTATTTCCTGGTTTGGCGCGACCTGTCCGAAGACACCTTGGGTAACATTTACTCTGTCCACGGCCTGGTGGTTACCAGCCGGGTGGACCTGGACATCTTTCCCGATGCCCTGGACGCCCACGGCGACAGTCTGGACTTCGGCATCCTGCCGGCCGGCCCGGCCTGGGTCTCCCGCGGCTTCCGCCTGGCCAACACCGGCAGCGGGATCAACCCCGACTCCCTGGACGGACCCAGCACCGCGGTGATCGACAGCCTGACGGCCAACGGCATCACTTTGCACAACGTCGACAATCCCTCGCTGACCCTTACCGCCGGGTTCATCGAATATCCGGAGGTCTTCCCCGACCTGAGCATCGGCCAGACCCTGGACGTCAGCGTCACCCTGTACGTGCCGGAGGGCACGCCGGCCGGGCGCTATGTGGGCTACGCCAAACTGCGGGCGGTGGGCAACGACCTGACGGTGGACAGCGATTCCATCCGGATAGTGGTGCAGGGCCCGACCGCCCCCGCCGACCTGGAGAACCTGAAGGTCTTTCCCAACCCGTTCAAATACTGGCTGGGTCACCGGACCGTCAGCTTCGAGGGGCTGACCCCGGCGGCCACCCTGAAGATCTACGACATCAAGGGCCGTCTGCTGGCCACCATCGAAGAAAGCAACGGCGACGGCCTGGCCACCTGGGCCCCGGAAGCTGCCAGCGGCGTCTACCTATGGTCGGTCACCAACCCCCTGGGGCAGAAGAAGACCGGCAAGATCGCAATCCTGAGATGAGGGAGAAAACAAGATGAAAAAAATATTTATCATACTATTGCTGGCGGCCGGCGCGGCCGTTTCACCGGCCCTGACCCCCGGCGACAGATCGGGCGTCTTTCTGACCCTGCCCCAGGGAGCCCGGCCCACCGCCATGGGCGAGGCCTTCTGCGCCGTCACCGGCGATATCTACAGCTCCTACTGGAACCCGGCCGGATTGGCCGACCTGGGCAGGATGACCTTCAGCGCTTCGATGGCCCCCACCTATCTGGACATGTACTACGGATATCTGGCCGGGGCCATGACCTCCGGCCAGAATGCCTTTTCCCTGGCAGTGAGCCATTTCAACTACGGCGACATGATCGGCCTGGACGAACACGCCCGGAACCAGACGGTCTTCAACGGCAGCGACCTGGGAATGATCGCCGGCTATGCCCGCAAATTTCCCGGCAAAAAGCTGCAGGCCGGGGTGAATGTCAAAATACTGCACGAGGCCATCGAGCAGGAATCGGCCAGCTCGGTGATGTTCGATATCGGAGCGATAAAAAAATTCCAAAGGATCACCCTGGGTTCGTCCCTGAGGAATATCGGCCCGGGGCTTAATTTTCATGATCAAAGCGGCGGGCTGCCGCTTACCTTATCGCTGGGCGCCACCTATTATTTCTACGATACTCCGCTGGTTCCGGCGGTCTCCATTGATCTCCCATTGGACGATACTCCGGTTCTCTCGCTGGGAGCCGAGTATTCCCCCTGGCAGTATCTGGCGCTCCGGGCCGGCCTGAAGACCGAGCGCGACCAGGGTTTCCTGTCCTGGATGCGGTTCGGATTCGGCACCTCCATCAGAGGGATCTCGGTGGACTACGCCATGATCCCGGGGAAGGACCTGGGCTCCACCCACATGTTTTCCATCGGGTACCGGAAATAGAATAGAAATTCCCTCCATATTATTGGTTGAAGGTGTGTTTACGTCGAGTGGTGTGAAGACCAACCTCCAGTTAAAAGCCGTTGCCAGAAATTCTGGGGCGGCTTTTTTATTTTTGAAATTGACAGCCGGGCCGGATTGTATTACAATCAAATCCGGAATAAGCTAAGATTAACGATAGGCCAAACGGGCCGCAAAATACACTGCACGATGTTCATTGACCGGCACCATTCTAAGCAATATCGGGTAAAGGGGGAATATCATGAGCTATTACATGAGCAAAGTGATACAGGCATCTTTCGACAAGGCGCTACGCAGGGTGACCTTCAACCTCCAAAAAGAGGGATTCAGCATTGTGACCCAGCTGGACATGCAGGAGACCTTCAAAACCAAGCTGAACATGGATTTCCGCAGGTATCTGATACTGGGGATCTGCAATGCGCCTTTTACCTACAAGGTCCTTCAAAAGGAGGCCAAGATCGGGTTGCTGCTGCCCTGTAATGTGGTGGTGGATGAGGTCTCCCCCGAGAGGATCGAAGTGTCGATAGTGGATCCGGTGGCCGGGGTCAGGGCCATAGACAGCCCCTCGCTTTTAGGGGAGGCTTCGCAGATAAGGGATAAGCTCAAGGTGGTGCTGGCTGCGATATAGCCCGGAACGACTTTAATATTCCACCAACCTGCATCAAGATAAAGCTTGACATTTTCTTTTTTTGATGTATAATAGGACTAAATAAGTCTTATTAATAAAATTATGCTGATCACCAAACGAAATGAATATGCCCTGCAGGCCATGATCCTGCTGGCCCGGCAGAGGGAGGGGCAGCCGCTGGCGGCCTCGGCCCTGGCCCAAAAACTGAAGACCACCCCGGCCTTCATGTCCAAGATCGCCCAGCAGCTGGCCAAGGCCGGCCTGCTCAGCACCAAAAGGGGAAAAGCCGGGGGTCTTTTCCTGGGCCGTGCGGCGGATAAGATAGTGGCCAAGGAGATCTTTGCGGCGGTGGACGGAGCCCTGTCGGTCAGTGCCTGCATGAGCCAGGGGCGCTGCAGGCACCACGTCTGCCCGATATATCCGGCCCTTACCAGACTGCAGAAGGACCTGGATGATAAATTGAACTTGGCCAAACTGTCAACCTTTGTGTGAACCTTAACCAGGGGCGATCGGCCGATCGCCCCTACGAAATGGAAAATAATGAAACGCAAGATCGTCCAAATAGACCAGGATAAATGCAACGGCTGCGGAGAATGCATTCCCAACTGCGCGGAGGGCGCGCTGCAGATAGTGGACGGCAAGGCCCGGCTGGTCAGCGACAAATACTGCGACGGGCTGGGAGCCTGCCTGGGGCATTGCCCCCAGGATGCCATAAAGATAATCGAGCGCGAGGCCGAGGGATATGATGAAAATATTGTAGGGGTGATTCGTGAATCGCCCCTACGGGATAAAATAAACAATTCCCCGGCCTGCGCCTGCCCCGGATCGCAGATCCGACAGCAAAAGCCGTCCCCGGCAACTTCAAACGACACAACTGTAAACTCTCAGCTGGCCCACTGGCCCATCCAACTGCACCTGGTGCCGGTCAACGCCCCATTCTTTCAAAATGCCGACCTGCTGATCGCCGCCTCCTGCCTGCCTTTCTCCTACGGGGATTTCCACCGGGTGATGCTGGCCGGCAAGTCTCTGATCATAGCCTGTCCCAAGCTGGACCGTACCGAGCCCTATCTGGAAAAGCTGACCGGGATCTTCCGGCAGAACGATATCCGGTCGATCACCGTGGCCATCATGGAGGTGCCCTGCTGCCAGGGCCTGCTGCGGCTGGTGCGTCAGGCTTTGAAGGATTCCGGCAAACGGATGTCCATCACGGTGGAGACCATCACGGTCAAAGGGGAGAGGCTGTGATAGACCTTACCACATTGAATGAACTGACCTACGGCCTGTATATCATCACCTCGGTGGACCAGGGCCGCTGCAACGGATTCACCGCCGATGCGGTGTTCCAGGCCGGCGCCAACCCGCCGACTATAGGGGTTTGCATCAAAAAGGACAACCTGACCCACGATTTCATCTCCAAGAACCAGGTGTTTGCCGTATCCATCCTGGCAGACACCGCTCCGGCGGAACTGATCCGCCACTGGGGGCTAAGATCCGGGCGCCAGGAGGACAAATGTGTCGATACCGAATACAAGACCGGGGCCACCGGATGCCATCTGATCACCAAGGATACCCTGGGTGCCATCGAGTGCAAGGTCATAAACGCTTTTGACGCCGTAAGCCACACCATCTTCCTGGGGGAAGTGGTCTCGGCGGAGACCTTCTCCGGCGGAGAACCCCTGACCTACGCCCAATACCGGAAGAACATCAAACCGGCCTTAAAACAAACCGATAGCAAAGGAGGAGCCATGAAAAAATACCGCTGCGTGGTCTGCGATTACATCTACGACCCGGCCGCCGGCGACCCCGATTCCGGCATTGCCCCGGGCACCCCGTTCGAAAAGATACCCGATACTTGGGTCTGCCCCATCTGCCAGGTGGACAAAAGCAACTTTGAACCGTTGGACTAAAACCACCCCTTACGTCCCCTCCTTGTTCAAGGAGGGGATCGAGGGGCGGTCAAAAGGAGTGCCCATGGTAACCATCGAAACCTTGGACTTCAACACCGCGGAGAAGGCCCGCAAGGGCGTGTTCAGCCAGCCCCAGGCGCTGGTCAACTATCTCCACCTGAAGCAGGGCCAGGAAGTGCCAAAGCATCTGGCCAACGCCGACATGGTCTACCTGATAGTACTGCAGGGCGAAGGAGTTTTCAACTTTGAGGAAAAAGACCACGTCATGAAACACGGCCAGCTGGCCGCAGTGACGCGGGGAACGCCGATGCACATCACCAACCAGAGACCGGAAGACCTTGGTTTTTTGGTGATAAAGACCCCCAACCCCGAAATTGAATAATCCTTTGCCCACTAAAAACACGAAACATTTATGAAAGAAGAAGATAATGAAATTGGGCATCATCATCTACTCCCAGGACGCTGAAACGGTCTGGAACGCCTTCCGGCTGGGAGTCTACTCGCTGGGACAGGGCGACCAGGCCAGCGTCTTTCTGCTGGCCAAGGGGGTGGACTGCCAGTCATTGGACAGCGACCAGCTCAAGGTCACCGAACAGATGCAGGCATTCCACGACCAGGGCGGCAGGATCCTGGCCTGCGGCACCTGCCTGAAAATGCGCCACCAGGAAGGCACGGAGATGTGTCCGCTTTCATCCATGAAGGACCTGTATGAAATGATAAAGACCTCGGACAAAGTGGTAAGCTTTTAAACAACCAATAAAGGAGATTTTCATGACCATGTTCTGTCATCAATGCCAGGAGACGGCCGGGAACAAGGGCTGCGCCGGGGCCAGGGGCGTCTGCGGCAAGCCCGACCAGGTGGCGGTATTACAGGATCTGCTGATCCACACCCTGAAGGGCATCTCATATCTCAATGTACAGGCCAAGGAGACAGGGAAATGCGATCCCCAAGCCTCGGAGTTCGTGATGGAGCAGCTGTTCGCCACCATCACCAACGTCAATTTCGATCCGGAATATTTCGTCAGGCAGATAGACCGGGCCAGGGAGTTCCGCGATCAGCTAAAAAACGCCGCCCCCAAGGATCCCTCCGGCAAATTACCCGATGCCGCCGTCTGGACCGCCCAGAGCGGCCTGAACGAATACCTGCTCAAGGGCGCCGAGGTGGGCATTCTGGCCACGGCCAACGAGGATGTGCGTTCCCTGCGGTCGCTCATATTGTTCGGGCTAAAGGGACTGGCGGCCTACGCCCATCATGCCTACGTGCTGGATGCCAAGGACAACGATATACTGTTGTTCATGCAGCAGGCCCTGGCCGCCACGCTGGACGACAGCCTTTCGGCCGACGAGCTGACCGGCCTGGTGCTGAAGTGCGGAGAGTACGGGGTCAAGGCCATGGCATTATTGGATAAGGCCAATACCGGAAAGTACGGGCACCCGGAGATCACCAGCGTCAAGCTGGACGTGGGCATCAACCCGGGCATCCTGATCAGCGGGCACGACCTATTGGACCTGGAGGAATTGCTGGAGCAGACCAAGGGCCAGGGGGTGGACGTTTACACCCACGGCGAGATGCTGCCGGCCAACGCCTATCCAGCCTTCAAGAAATACGCCAATTTCCACGGCAATTACGGCGGATCCTGGTGGCACCAGAACGAGGAGTTCGAGAAGTTCAACGGCCCGGTGCTGATGACCACCAACTGCCTGGTCCCGCCCAAGGACAGCTACAAGGACCGGGTTTTCACCACCGGGGTGGTGGGCTTTCCGGGAATGAAGCACATCGCCGACCGCCAGCCGGGAAAGCAAAAGGATTTCTCGGCCGTCATCGCCATGGCACAGAAGTCCAAGGCGCCGGAGAAACTGGAAGACGGCAATTTGACCATCGGCTTCGCCCACAACCAGGTGCTGGCCCTGGCCCCCAAGGTGATCGAGGCCGTCAAAAGCGGCGCCATCAAGCGTTTTGTGGTGATGGCCGGATGCGACGGAAGGCACAAGTCCCGGGAATATTTCACCGACATAGCCAAAACCCTGCCCCAGGACGCGGTCATTCTCACGGCCGGTTGCGCCAAGTACCGCTATAACAAGCTGAATCTGGGCGACATCGGCGGGATCCCAAGGGTCTTAGACGCCGGGCAGTGCAACGACAGCTACTCCCTGGTGCTGATCGCTCTGGCATTAAAGGATGCCTTCGGGTTGAAGGACGTCAATGAACTGCCGGTCAGTTATGACATCGCCTGGTACGAGCAGAAGGCGGTGCTGGTGCTGCTGGTCCTGCTGCATCTGGGGGTGAAGAACATCCACCTGGGGCCGACCCTGCCGGCCTTCGTGTCTCCCAATGTGCTCAAGGTGCTGGTGGAGAAATTCAATGTCCAGCCGACGGCGGGCGCGGAGGAGGATGTGAAGAAGATGATGGCGGGGACCTGACCTAACCCCTACCCCTTCCCCATGGGGGAAGGGGAATATATTCGGAGAGGGAGAATTAGAAAACGAAGAAGCCGTGGCGTTATGCCACGGCTGCTTCTGGTTGCACCTTGCTATTGTGTCTACATTGTCTATAGATTTTCGTTTTCCAATATCCTTTTGAGATTCTCGCCCTCTTCTTTCATGTGCTTTTCCACGGAAGCTATTCCGCTTGCCAGCTTGTTTTTTGCAAAGGTTTTAACCAGCCGTCCAACCCTAAAAGACCCCATTGCGGTGAAAATGCATCCATCTCGCTTCGGCTCAATGATAAATGAATTCTTGGGGTAGTATATTCTGAGCAGCCAAAAGGCAGGTACATATTCAATTGTTTTGTTGGGAATTACCTTTGTAACGCAAAAGGTCAAGGTATGCAATTCTCCCTTAATATATTCTTTGGCGCGAAGGATAGAGCCTTCTTTCCAAGGCTCACCCTTGATCCAGCAAAAAGCGACATGGTCTTGAGGATGCCAGACCTGGTAGCTTTTATCGTCAGTAATGCCCGTCAGGAAATTAAAAACTGCCTCGGGGGCGGCTTTGATTTCAATTGAATCTTTTAGAATGATGTCTTCCAATATCCTCATGTATTTGATCTCCTATATCGGCAATAAGGTCATCAATGTGTATTAGTAATAATAGATAGTACAACGTTATTTGTCAAGATAAATAGAGAATATTGCATTAAAAAAGCCGTGGCGTTATGCCACGGCTTTATGATTGCTGGGTACAAAATGGAGATGTTTGAAATATAGAAGTACCGAAAAACCTTACGAGAGGGTTGCCGGTCGGATGAAAGCTAATTTATAATCCGGCAGTAGCATCCTTGAAAACCTGGAGCGGTTTCAGATCAACCCTGGGGAATATCAGACTCCG